>PKWL01000154.1 GCA_003133225.1 Janthinobacterium sp. | reverse complement strand
CTAAGCACCCGCAAATTCACACGGGATCGTCGATCGTATTTTGCTCTATTCAGCAGAGGGGGTGGAGGACTACTTTGAACTGTTTTATGGAAGTTCTTTGCATAGCGTGCCAGACAATATCGAGCAACAAGCGCCCCTTTCACGGATCAGCTAATGAATGATTTCAACGACGACATCGAGGCGGGACTCATCCGCCGCTATGCGATACTGCCGTGCCTGACGGACTTGCTTTGCATGCTCGCGCTGGATAACGCCAAGATCGCCATCAAACAGGAATTCGGTTTCGCCAGGAACGAGAGCGTCCCCAAGACCGATGAGACCGCAGGCATCATCGGCGACTGCGTCGCCCGCGGGCTGGCCCGCATCGGCAAGGTCAATGATCTGACGCTCAAGGAATACCTGGCCCGCATTGACAAGATCAGGCGTTCGGTGGCACGCCATCATGCGTTCGATGCTAGTCGGGGTTACTACAACTTCATCAAGAAATTATTCCCATAGACGTGGATGTTTCTTCAACTGCCACCGGCATCACCAAAATATTGAAAGTTATGGCAGCAAATGGTTCGCTTAAACCGGTGTTCGAGAGAGACGATGAGCGAACTTCATTTGTGATTCGCTTGCCGGCACATGCTTTGGCGTAGGAGCCAATCCCTAAAACTACCGATCAAGTTACCGTCACCGGGGAAATCACCGGGGAAGTCGAGAGGCTGTTGCTTGTACTGAAAGGTGATATGGCGCGGCAGGAACTTCAACTGGCGCTGAGCCTGAAGCATGAAGACCATTTCCGTAAGGCCCATCTAGTACCGGCCTTAGCCGCAAATGTCATCGAAATGACCCTGCCAGAAACACCCCGAAGTAGCAAGCAGCGCTATCGCCTGACTGCCTACAACGGCAGTACGATATTATAAAAGCCAGAAGATGAGAAAATTACGATATTGCGTTACTACCCGCGTTTTCGCGCTTTGTTTTCCGCGGGTGCGCCGCTGGGGATCCACTGCTTGGAGAAACTATGACAACCGTTACCCCTCAAGGAACTGTAAGTCACGGCGGACGTGGCACGGAATGCAGCATGTCTGCTCAATCGATGACTGGCATTGAGGCCTGCGTGTTCGACGCTTACGGAACGCTATTCGATGTCAGCAGCGTGGCCCGTGGAGCCAAGGACGCCCTTGGCGACCAATGGCAAGCGTTTTCCGATTTATGGCGTACCAAGCAACTTCAATATACGTGGTTGCGTGGCCTAGCTGGACGCCATGCCGACTTTTGGCAGGTCACTGGCGATGCGCTCGATTTCGCCATGGCGGCGCTCAATTTTACCGACGGCGAGTTGCGCGATCGCTTGATGCACCTTTATCTTGAATTATCGGCGTATCCGGAGGTGCCGGGAATGCTGCGGGGTTTGAGGGCGGGGGGCATTAAGCTCGCCATCTTGTCAAACGGTACGCCGACAATGCTGGCATCGGCTGTGCGTAACGCCGGGCTTGATGATCTATTCGACGCGGTCTTGTCGGTGGAGGAGGTCGGCGTTTTCAAGCCACATCCATCGGTATATCGGCTTGCCACCGAACGTCTCCAGATTTCGCCAGACAGGATCTGCTTTCTCTCATCGAATGCCTGGGATGCTTTTTCAGCCAAAGCGTTTGGTTTTCGGGTTCTGTGGTGTAACCGCCTTGGTCAAATGCCGGAACGTATCCCAGCGGCGCCAGATGGTGAAATTGAAGATTTGTCCGGGTTGTCTGAACTACTGAGCATCGGTGCCGTCCGAGCGCGCTGAAACCGATATGCCGTTCACCCGGTTTGTGCTAGGTCCGTTTGCTTGAAGTGAACGGTGTGCATTGAGAGGCTCACGCCGTACTGTGGAAGGCCGGAGGTGCAATACCTTCAGGATTAAATCAGTTCAAATTTTTTGAATTATGCCATCAAATTGCCAGGCGCTAAAAGGAGATGGCAGCACCTACAATTGATCCTATCGACTTATCGATTAGGAGTTCCGTTCATGATCACCCTTCGCAAATCACAAGATCGCGGCCACGCCGATCACGGCTGGCTCAAAAGCTACCATTCATTTTCATTTGCCGGCTATTACGATCCAGTTCACATGGGCTGGGGCAACCTGCGCGTTATTAACGAAGATCGCATTGCGCCTGGCACCGGTTTTGGCAAGCACAGTCATCGTGACATGGAAATTCTTAGTTACGTGCTATCAGGCGAACTGGCACACGAGGACAGCGTGGGCAACGTCAAGGCCATCCCGCCGGGCGACGTCCAGAGGATGAGTGCTGGCACTGGCGTGACACACAGCGAGTTCAACCACGCCAAAGACCAAACTACGCACTTCCTGCAGATCTGGATTGAGCCGAACGGGACCGGCATCGCGCCAAGTTACGCGCAAAAAACGATTCCTGCGGCACAAAAGCGCGGCGCTCTGCGCCTGATAGCCTCGCCCGACGGAGCGCAAGACTCGGTCAGCATTCATGCTAATGCGGCGCTTTACTCGGGCCTATTCGATGGAGACGAGCGCGCGGAATTGGCGCTTGACCCAAGCCGCAAAGCCTATGTGCATCTGGTTCGCGGCGCTCTTGAAGTGAATGGCCAACCCATAATTGCTGGTGACGCCATTTTGCTGGAAGGGGAAAATAGAATCACCTTAGCTAACGGCAGCGATGCTGAAGTATTGGTGTTCGATCTGGCTGCCTGAATTTTTACTTTTAAACCTAAAAACCCAAAATAATCGGAGTCTCCCTATGTTTGATAAACTTCAAAATCCCCTTTCCCTGCTTGGTCGCCTGCTCCTTTCCGTGCTGTTCCTGCCTGCGGGCATCGGCAAAATTACCGGCTTTGCGGGCACGGTTGGTTACATCACGTCCGTGGGTCTGCCTATGCCTACGCTGGCTGCGATTATTGCCTTGACTGTCGAAATCGTCGGTGGTTTGGCTCTGATAGCAGGATTTGGCACCCGGATTGCGGCTTTGGCGCTTGCGCTGTTCACCCTCGTCGCATCGTTCTTCTTTCATGCCTATTGGGCCGTTCCAGCTGATCAACAATTGGTCACACAACTGCTGTTCTTCAAGAATATCGCTGTAGTCGGTGGCCTGCTTACACTAGCGGCTTGGGGTGCCGGTGCATGGAGCGTTGATGCCAGCCGCAAAGCTTAAGCTCGGTTTGCTCGGTGGGCGGCGATATTTATTAGAAATCGACCAACGGTATAGTTTTCCTAAATGCATTTAACAACGTACGTCTCACAAGGAAGAAAAATGGCAAAAGTAGTCGTAGTTTATCATTCTGGTTATGGACACACCAAGCGCATGGCTGAGTCCGTTGCCGAAGGCGCTCGCGCGCAACTGGTCGCAATTGATGGCGAGGGCAATCTCCCCGAAGGCGGCTGGGAGGCGCTAAATGCTGCCGACGCTATGATCATGGGCAGCCCGACTTACATGGGCAGCGTTTCCTGGCAGTTCAAGAAATTTGCCGATGCGTCTTCCAAGCCTTGGTTCTCACAGCAATGGAAAGACAAGGTCTTCGCCGGGTTCACCAACAGCGCCACAATGAACGGGGACAAACTGTCGACGCTGCAATACCTGTTCACGCTGGCCATGCAGCAAAGCGGCATATGGGTTGGTACCGGCATGATGCCGAGCAACGCGAAAGCGGCCCAGCGCAATGACGTCAATTATGTAGGCTCCTTCAGTGGCGCCATGGCGCAATCGCCATCAGACAGCAGTCCGGACGAAATGTTGCCTGGTGACCTTGAGACCGCCATGCTGTTTGGTAAGCGCGTCGCCGATGTGACCGCAAAGCTTAAAGGTTAAGATTATTAAGACGGTCTGCCCCGGTAGAGCAAAGTTTCGCGCCGTCTGGCGCGGCGCGGTCGAGCAGGCCGAGGAAGGGCTGTCGCGCGAACGGGAACTGCTGGCGGAGGAACGCGCGGCCGGCACCTCCGAGGTCGAGCGCGCGCGCGGCATATCCGCCGATCTGCGCCACCGGCTTGAACTGGCCGATAAGGCCATCCTGGCGCGCGAGGAAACGATCGCCCGGCTCGACGGCGCGATCGGCCAGGCCGAGGGAATGGTGATCCAGCTCAATGCACGCCGGGGCGCCAAGGATGAACGCATTGATGCGCTTTCGGCTGAACTGGTGCGCAAAACAGCCGAACAAGCGGCAGCATTTACCGAACTCGATGGCGCACGCCGGCACGCGTTGTTGCAGATAGATCAGGCGCGCAGTGAGGGCCGACACTGGAAGCAATAGTGCGATATCCTGAGCCAGGAAGCGCGCAGCAGCAGGACAGCGGCCGATGCCTACCGCGGCAGGGCCGGCGAGCTCGATACGGCACTGGCCGGCGCCAATGCGCGGCTCGAAGAAGTGCGGCAAAGCCTGTCTGAGGCGCACGTCGAGAAGCGCCGACTCGAGGAGGCGAACGCTTCCAAGGGCCAGCGCGGCGGGAAGAATCCACGCGCGTCACACGTCCCCAAGAGGGGCCGTTTGCGGTAGCGAACCGCCCGCCATGGGGCGTCCATTTCATTAATGCCCCTCTTTATATGGCGAACCCGTCAGCCCTATGTGTAGCGGCTCGCGTTTGAAAATGGCCGTGCTCGCATTCGATGCCGATTTCGGCTCGAATTAACTGCAAACGGCGGTGGGCTCGTGCTCACGCTAACTACAAATTTGCGACACGATGTCGCTTACGAAAGTTGTCCCACGTATCATGGATGGGACCGCCCGTGTCACCGGGTTGAATCTAGGAGTCTGAATAAAGAGCGACTCGTGCGACGTGAAGTCGTTTGTAGAAGTTGTTCCCACTTCGTTTTGGAGGGAACCGCCAATGTCACTTGGTGCGTCTAGAAGCCTGAATTAAGAGCGGTTTCGACAATGTAATGAAGCGCCGCAAGGTGCGGGGTATCAATCGCGAGAGGCGTACCCTTCTGGCAGCCATAAGCCGGATAAATGCTAGACAGTCGGTATGGTGAACATATGTGAATCTGCATTAAAGATCGTTACTTTGAAACAAGCGGAAATGGCTTTTACGCTTGAACCAAAATGGTAATGAAGACGGGAATGTGACTGGTTCGTACGCATTCGTGACCCACATGTCTTCCGGTCGAAAGCAGGCACCTAACCCGACATACTTCTGCAAGCGGAACACGGGAACCCCGTATTGCTCCCTTCGGGGACAGCAGGCCGCAAGGTCTGCCTATGGCGGTGCGGGCATAGGATCGGGGAGAAAGCAAAGGCCATTCTGTAATCGGATGGATAGGGATTGCAATATCATTCCACGCGAAAGCGGGCAGACTTCCTCGTGGTCTCTCGTCACAAGAGAGTTTATAGAACCATCTTAACGGAGGGGAAGCAAATGGACGCAGCAACACCAGCGTGTGCGCCTTCCGGCGTGGCATGGAACGGCATCAGTTGGGCCGATGCCCAGCGTCAGGTAAGACGGCTGCAAACGCGTATTTGAAGTGGACACAGGCCGGCAAGCACAACAAGGTGAAAGCCCTGCAATGGCTGCTGACCCACTCGTTCAGCGGCAAAGCATTAGCCGTCAAACGGGTGTGCGAAAACAAAGGCAAGAACACCCCCGGTGTCGATAAGGTAATCTGGAAAACACCGAGGGCAAAGACTAACGCGATCGCGTCGTTGAAGAGACGGGGTTATTCGGCTCTTCCGCTTCGGAGGGTAATGATACCGAAGAAGAACGGAAAAATGAGGCCGCTCGGTATTCCCGTGATGCTGTGCCGGGCAATGCAGGCATTGCATCTGCTGGCGTTGGAACCGGTTGCGGAAACCACTGCCGACCCGAACTCGTATGGGTTCAGGCCGGAACGTTCGACTGCCGACGCAGGAGCACAATGTTTCATCGCTCTTGCAAAAAAGGTTAGTCCGCAGTGGGTGCTGGAGGCCGACATCAAGGCCTGTTACGACGAGATCAGCCATGCATGGATGATCGCCAACATCCCCACGGACAAGGTGATTTTACAGAAGTGGCTCAAGGCGGGATATGTGTATCAGGACGCACTCTTCCCGACCGAGGCTGGTGTGCCCCAAGGCGGAATTATTTCACCAGTCGCGGCGAACATGACGTTGGACGGCCTCGAAGGGATGCTTGCGGAGAAATTCCCAAGAGCTAGGAAGACAGGCTTGAAAATGAATATGGTGCGATACGCGGACGACTTCATCATCACCGGCAATTCGAAAGAATGGCTGGAAAATGAAGTCAAGCCCGAAGTGGTTGCATTTCTGGTGGAACGCGGGCTCGTCCTGTCGCCGGAAAAGACCAAGGTAACGCATATCGAGGATGGGTTTGATTTCCTCGGCTGGAATATTCGAAAGTACAACGGCAAGCTGTTGATGAAGCCGTCGAAAGCGAATGTCAAAGCGCATCTTGACAAGATCCGGGAAGTCATCAAGGGCAACAAGACGGCCAAACAGACGAATCTGATACGGCTGCTCAACCCCATTTTGCGGGGTTGGGCGAACTATCACCGCCATGTGGTCGCTAAGAAAACCTTTGGCAAGGTTGATGCACATGTCTGGTCAACGCTGTGGCAATGGGCGGTTCGACGGCATCCGGAGAAAGGAGCCCGCTGGGTGAAAGACAAATATTTTAAAACCCAAGGCACCCGCAACTGGGTATTCGCCGCAACCGAAAAACAGAAGGATGGAAGTCGAAAAGAGATCGTCTTGCTGAAGGAAGCCGACACGCCAATACGGCGGCATGTCAAGATCAAGGTCGGAGCCAACCCACACGACCCGAAGTGGGGGGCATACTTCGATGCCCGATGGGGCAAGAAGATAATGAACTTGCCAAGGGGCCGTGTGAAACTCTACCGCGTCTGGCTGAGGCAGGATGGCCTGTGTCCGACCTGTCAAGAACCGATCGCACCGGGGAGCCCTTGGGTCACCCGATTCATTGTGAAAAGAACCGAAGGCGGGTCGATTGCTGCGAGCAACATTCAACTGCACCATCCCGATTGCCATGGAAATAATCAATATGCCGGAAAATAAGTTGTGAAAGCGGGTATCGAAAGATGCCTTGGAAGAGGCTTGAGCCGTGTGCTGTGAAAGTCGCAAGCACGGTTCTTAGGGGGCTGAGGGCGGGCAACCGTCCTCGGCTACCCGACTGACAACGTAGCGAAGCACCGCAAGGTGCGGGGTACAAATCGCGAGAGGCGTACCTTTCTGGCAGCCAAAGGCCGGATGAGCGCTAGATAGTTGGTATGCTGAACACATGTAAATCTGCGATAAAGACCGTGAATAGCAACAAGCGGAATTGGCTTTTACGCTTGAACCAAAATGGTGCCGGAGGTGGGAATTGCGCTTATTTGCTGCGCATTTCGTGACCCGCATGCCTCCCGGTCAACAGCAGGCAGCTAACCCGACATGCTTTTGCAAGCGGAACGTGGATACCTCGTATCGCTCCCTTCGGGGACAGCAGACTGCAAAGTCTGCCTATGGCGGTGCGGGAATAGGAACGAGGAAAAAGCGAATGTCGCTCTGTAATGGCGCGAATAGGGGTTGAAACATCACCTCACACGAAAGTGGGCTGACGTCCTTATGGTCTCTCCTCACAAGAGAATTTGTAGAACCATCTTTACGGAAGGAGAGCAAATGAGTGCAGCAACATTGGCACGTGCACCTTCCGGTGTGACGTGGGACGGCATCAATTGGGCCAATGTCCAACGTCATGTCAGAGGGCTGCAGACCCGTATTGTGAAGAAACGTTGAGCTCAACGTTTCTTCACTAATGTGGAGTATCCGGTGATGTTAAGTAGCGGCGGCCGCTATAGATGTGGCAGCGCTCATCGGATGCCGGACTCCACATAATTATTCACAACCGGCGCAGCCAATGTACGATGTCGGCTTCGCCCAGCGCAAGGTGCCCTGCGGCAGGCGGCGCCGCCAAGACGTCTGGGAACACTTGCGCAAGTGCCTGGCGTTTGATGTCAATATCGGCGCGGGCATAGATCATCGTGGTATTGAGCGTGCTATGCCCGAGCCACTGGCTGATGGTGGAGAAGTCGACACCGGCCTTCAACAGGGCGATCGCGGTTCCATGTCGAAGGGAATGTGGGTGAATATGCTTGGAGCGCAAGGTGTCGATGTCTTTGCCGGCGGCGGTGACATACTTGCCAAGCAAATACCGGACGCCAAAACGCGTGAGCTTGCCACCATGGATGTTGCGAAACAAGGTCGATTCTCCGTCGCAGGAAGATAACGTCTGCGCGAACTCCCGCAGTAGCTTGGCCGTCTGCGTCCAGATCGGACAGAGACGGATTTTCCCGCCTTTCCCCTTGAGCCTGACCTGACATGGCGGCTCTGTGCGGACATCGCAGCGTCGCAGATCAAGAATCTCCTGTACCCGCGCCCCTGTATTGAACATCAGCGCAAACATCGCGTAGTCGCGCTGGCCGGATGCAGTGGAGCGGTCAATCTGATGGAGGACGGCTTTGACTTCGCTCGCTTCGAGGTATTCAATGGGTGCTTGCTTTGCGCCATGTTTGAAGGGGAGCGCCAGGATTTGCTGCCAGTTGGCCAGATATTCGGGCGAATCGGTCACCAGGGACCGTGCCAGCGTGTGGAGCGCCGCGAGACGGGCATTGCGGGTGGCGATGCCATTGCCTCGCTTTTCCTCGAGGGAGGTAAGGAATCGGGTGACGGCATCATCGGTCAGATCACTCAAATTGAGGTCTTCGATGGGGCGTCCGGTATGCTCGGCAAGAAAGCGCAGGAACAGGACGATCGCATCGCGATAGCCATGGATGGTGTGCGGACTCATGCCGCATAGGGTTGGCAGGTATTCCTGGAAGAAGCGAAACAGGGATTTGCCCAGTGCGCAGGAATGATTGGATTTCATGATACGTCTCCTTCAACGAGATAGCCGAAATGCGCGTCGAAACGCTGGCTCGCCGCTTCCGCCAGTGCCGGCATCCACTTCAGGTAGTACGCTGTCGATATGATCGACACATGTCCCATGTAGAGCGCCAGTTTGGGAAGCTGCGATTGGACGTCGATGCCCTCGCGATACCAGCGCACCAGCGCCTGAAGTGCGAAAACGTGCCTCATGTCATGAACGCGAGGGCGGCGCCCATCGCTGCCGCGCACATCGGCCATGCGATACAAGGCCTGAATCCCTTCCCGCAAACCGCCGATCGAGTAGCCGCGAAAGCCCTTGGCCTTGTTACACAGCAGTGGCGAAGCTGGTTCCAAGGGAAACGGCGCGGTCAGGCGTTCCTTGAGATAGGTCTCAAGCGCCAGATGGGCGTCGGTGGAAAGCGGAATCAGACGAGACCTGTGAAATTTCGATTCCCGAATGCGCAATACCCCGTGCCCGGCGTCCACATCGCCCAACGTGAGTCGGGACAATTCTCCGATACGCAGGCCCGCTGTATAGAGCAAGATGACCGCCAGGCGCATAACGGCCGGCCGCAGCGGGCCGCGCGACGTCGATCCCAGTTGTTCGGTCGCGAGCAGCATGCGCGCCACTTCCGGTTCACCGAAAATGACGGGTTGACGACAGGGGACGAGTCGCGGAAGACGGGGAATATCAGGAATGAAGCAGTCCGGTTCGGTACGTTGTCGGTAGAGACAGAATCTGCGTACGATCTGCTGTTGTTTGCGGCGCTGATTGGTACAAAGTCGTGCAAGCGAAAGACGCCATGCGTCGAACTGGGTCTGGTCCAGGTCGACGGCGCCCTGCCTGTACAGAAATCGGCCCAGATCGACCAATACCAATTGCCCGTTCCGGTAGATGAGACCAAGCGCATGTTGCCTGACGAGATATTGTTCAATGAGTGCGCCAAGCACGACGCCATCGGTGTTCATGATGCCCCCCTTGTTGCAGCAGTCGAGACCGGCAAGGGCAAGCCGACTTCGCGCAGCGCGTCGATCTGCAACCGCAAATAGACGCAGGTACTCTCCAGCGCACGATGCCCCATCAGGTCGCCAATCGTCTTGATACCGACGCCGCGGCCAAGCAAGCGCATGGCAAATCCATGCCGCAAACTATACGGGGAGCTGCCGTCCAGGGGCAATCCGCTTTGCCGTGCCCGCTTCCGGTAAACAGAACGGATGGCCGCGCTTGTCAACGCGCCCGCCGGTGCGCGCTGATGCAGGAACAGTGCCTCGTGCGTGCTGTCTGGGCGGCCGTCGCGGACATAGCGCTTAAGCACCTGAATTGCTTCCTCAGGCAGCGGCAGCACCAGACTCGAACGCGTCTTGGATTGCTCGACGCGCAGTGTGCGGGAACGCCAGTCGATCGAATCGAGCTTTAGCAGCGCGACTTCCGACGGGCGTAAGCCGAAATAGGCGATCAGATAGAGCATCGCATGGTCACGCACGCCACCCGGGTCGCTTATGTCAATCGAAGCAAGCAGGCCGATGGCCAAGTCCCATGCAAGCGCCCTTGGCGGGCGTTCGCCGGCATAGATCCGTGGTGAATCGATTGAATCGAGACGCGTCGGAATATCGCCATGGTTATAACAATACCGCAAGAACATCCGCAAGTGACCGATGGTCTGTTTGAGTGTCTGGCGCTTCAGTCTTTGCCCGGTGGCGACGATAAATGCTTCGACGGCCTGGTTCGACAACGCGTTCAGCATCTGCGTTGCGGCAAGGCTCTGGCAAAGAAAGGTGTAGACGGTATCGAGGTGATGTTTGGCTGTTTGGGGGACCAGTCCGCACAGCTCGAGTAGGTATATCCGATAGGCGGCCAGCAAGGAGGTAAATCGGCCAAATTCCGGTTCGCATATCAAGCGCCCGTTCTCCATGAGATAACGGCGGAAATTGTGTTCCGTAGCAGGATAATGCGCATGCGTTGGAAATTCAAATAGACGGGTAAGCTGCTCGGACGTCCACCGCTCATCAGATGCGACCGTACCGGCGCGCTCGAGCGCCTGGCGAAGTCGCTGTACATGGCCCCGGAGGGCCTTGCGGGAATAGCCTCTCGCCACCAGCCATACGGCAAAGCCCTGCAGCCAATGGACAGCCGGAGAGTCCGAATAGCGTCGATGGGAAATCGGGAAGAGAGTTAAGAACATGATGGCCTCCACAAAAGGATCGAGGAGATACCACCTTACGCCCGACAACAATATTATGTGGAGTCCGGCATCCGAGGAGCGCTGCCACATCTATAGCGGCCGCCGCTACTTAACATCACCGAATACTCCACATTAGTGAAGGCCGCACAGGCCGGTAAACACAACAAGGCGAAAGCCTTGCAATGGTTGCTGACCCACTCGTTCAGCGGCAAAGCATTAGCCGTCAAGCGGGTGACCCAAAATAAAGGCAAGAATACCCCCGGTGTGGACAAGGTTACATGGAAAACTCCGGGGGCAAAGATCAACGCGATTGCGTCGTTGAAGAGACGAGGATACTCGACTCTTCCGCTGCGGAGAGTATTAATTCCAAAGAAAAACGGCAAGACAAGGCCGCTCGGCATACCCGTGATGAAGTGCAGGGCGATGCAGGCATTGCATTTGCTGGCATTGGAACCTATCGCGGAAACCACCGCCGACCCGAACTCTTATGGGTTCAGGCCGGAACGCTCAACCGCAGATGCGGGAGCGCAATGCTTCAATTCTCTCGCAAAAAAGGCTAATGCGGAATGGGTGCTGGAGGCCGACATCCAAGGTTGTTTCGACAATATCAGCCACGACTGGATGATTGCCAATATCCCCACGGATAAGGCGGTCCTAAAGAAATGGCTCAAGGCGGGATATGTGTATCAAAACGAGCTCTTCCTCACCGATGCCGGTACACCGCAAGGCGGCATCATCTCGCCGGTGGCGGCTAACATGACGCTGGATGGCCTCGAAGCGAGGCTTGTGG
This sequence comes from Janthinobacterium sp., assembly GCA_003133225.1. Classification (GTDB taxonomy): domain Bacteria; phylum Pseudomonadota; class Gammaproteobacteria; order Burkholderiales; family Burkholderiaceae_D; genus Janthinobacterium. The sequence goes on along the minus strand of PKWL01000154.1, from coordinate 30,273 downwards.
AGAAATTCCCGCAGGCGAAGCAAATAGGTCGGAAAATGAACATGGTGCGTTACGCAGATGACTTCATTATTACCGGAAACTCGAAAGAATGGCTGGAACATGAAGTCAAGCCTGTAGTGGTCAAATTTCTGGCGGAACGTGGGCTAGTCCTGTCGCCTGAGAAAACCAAAATAACGCACATCAGTGAAGGATTCGATTTCCTTGGTTGGAACCTGCGCAAGTACAACGGCAAGCTGTTGATGAGGCCGTCGAAAGCGAACGTCAAAGCGCATCTTGACAAAGTCAGGGAAGTCATCAATGGCAACAAGACGGCTAAACAGGCAAATTTGATAAAGCTGCTCAATCCTGTTTTACGGGGGTGGGCGAACTATCACCGCCATGTAGTCGCCAAGAAAACCTTTGCTTGGATTGATACAAATGTCTGGTCAATGCTATGGCAATGGGCGGTAAGAAGGCATCCAGAGAAAGGTGCGCGTTGGGTTAAGGAACGGTATTTCAAATCCAGTGGCACCCGGAACTGGGTATTTGCCGCCACAGAAAAAAAAGAAGATGGGACGTTAAGAGAGTTCAACTTGCTTCTAGAAGCGGACACGCCGATACAACGGCATGTCAAGATTAAAGCGGACGCCAACCCGCACGACCCACAATGGAATCAGTATTTCGAGTCCCGATGGGGCAAGAAAATGCTGAACTCATCAAGAGGTCGCTCGAAGCTTTACCGTGTCTGGCTGAGGCAAGATTGCATGTGCCCTACCTGTCAGCAGCCTATCACAAGGCTCACGCCGTGGGATATTCACTACTTCGTGAAAAAGGCGGATGGCGGGTCGGATGCTGCAAGCAATCTTTACATGCACCATCATAGTTGCCCTAGAAATCATTAGTATGCCGAAATATGTTGTATAACCGGGTGTCGTAAAGATGCCTTCGTAGAGGCTTGAGCCGTGTACTGGGAAACTCGTAAGCACGGTTCTGAGGGGGCTGGGCGCGGGCAACCGCGTCTGGCTACCCGGCGATGGCTCCTATCGGCAAGCTCGCCTCGGGGTGGACGCAGGTAGTTACAAAGCAATAAGACGGCCTTAAGAAGAGCTCACTAAGATTCGGCGCTTCGCCTACAAGCTGCTTTTGCCGAACAGGTCTCGCCACTCCCTCGCCGACCAGCCGAAGTGTCTCCTGGTCGACGTTGCTTGAGCGGTTGGCCACGATAATCGTGCTGGCGAACGTGAGTCCAACGGATGTTTTTTAGAACTGGCGCAGGTCGTGTAAACGGATCTACTTAGCATGGCGTCGTGCGTCTAGGGATGCCTGAAGAGATCGCTGCCACAAAACATGGGCCGGAGCGCCCAAACCGCGCATCCTGACAGTCTGATCGGAAGAATTCGACCTGCCGCCCTCCCACGAATGCGGAGGTTGTCCGACTCAGCGGTTCTTCAGCATCCTGCTAGAGCAAAGTGTCGCGCTTAGCGAAGATGCTTGCCATTTCCGCCATGTTCTCGGTTCCCCAGGTGCACAGGGGGACGATCGCGTCAGCCAAGCTGCGACCGAGCGGGGTCAGCGCGTAGTCCACGCGCGGCGGCACCTCCTTGTAGTCGGTCCGCGCCAGCACGTGATCGGCGTCCAGATCCTTCAACTGCTGGATCAGCACCTTGTCGCTGACGCCCTGGATCAAGCGCTTGAGCTCGCCGTAGCGCTTCGGGCCGTCGCGCAGGGAAAACAGGATCAGCGGTTTCCACTTGCCCGAGATGATGCGAAGAGTGGCGTTGAGACCGCAGCCGGTATCGCAGGTTTCAGAAGACGTCGTCATTTTTTTATACTTACCTAAAAGTGCATACTTGAACTTAGGTTATCAGAGCCGCATACTAGTCGTCAAGAAGCAGTTCCCTGCTTCCGTACAACTCCAAGGAAGGATGCACGACATGAACAGACTAAATGGAAAGACCGCCGTGATCACCGGTGGCGCTACCGGCATCGGCCGCGCCGCAGCAAAACGCTTCATCGAGGAGGGCGCCTTCGTCTTCATCTTCGGCCGCCGGCAGGAATCGCTCGACGCCGCTGTGGCCGAGCTCGGGCCTAATGCCCGCGCGGTGAAGGGCTCGGTCTCCGATGAGGCCGACCTCGACCGACTCTACGCGGCGGTGAAGGCCGAGCGCGGAACCCTCGACATCGTCTTCGCCAATGCCGGGGTGGGAACCCAGCTTGCGCTCGGCAAGATCACCGCCAAGCACATTGACGAAACCTTCGACACCAATGTGAAGGGTACGATCTTCACGGTCCAGAAGGCGCTGCCGCTGATGGGCGAGGGCGGTTCGATCATCCTGACCGGATCGAGCGCCGGCACCACGGGTGCCCCTGCAATGAGCGCCTACAGCGCGAGCAAGGCGGCAGTGCGCAACCTCGCGCGGACTTGGGCGGAGGACCTGAAGGGCACCGGTATCCGGGTAAACGTGCTGTCGCCAGGGGGGACGGCGACCGATCTCGCGAAGGCAGCGCTGGGCGAGGAGGGCATGAAGTTCTTCGCCTCGCTCAATCCGCTCAAGCGCATGGCCGATCCGGCGGAGATCGGGGCCGTGGCCGCCTTTCTCGCGTCGTCGGACAGCAGCTTCATGACCGCCAGCGAGGTTGCCGTCGACGGCGGCTTAGCGCAACTCTGACGCGCTACGCCCTGTGGCGCTCCATTCAATATTCGGAGCCCGTAGAGCGTGGTAGACCAAAGAAACCAAAGGAGAATATATGAGCTACGCAATTATTGGCTTCGGCAAGCTCGGTCAGGCTCTTGCCAAGGCGTTTGCCCGAAGCGGCATCGAAGTATCCGTTGCAACCACTCGCGACCCGGAAAGTTTTGCTTCCGATGCTGCCGCGATCGGACCCGAGATTATTCCCAAAACACTGGCGGAAGCCGTCAAGGCGAACATTGTCTTTTTGGCTGTTCGTTTCGAGTCGTACAAGGATGTCGCGAAGGCGCTGCCGACCTGGAAGGGAAAGACCATCATCGATGTGACCAACGCCTACGGCGTGTCCCCTGAGGAACTGGGAGGACAGCCTTCTTCTGCCAAGGTCGTCGCGCAGGCCTTCACTGGTGGAAGACTGGTTAAGGGCTTCAACCATTTGGTCGCTGCCGTCCTTGACCAAGATCCGTCCGTACATGGTGGCAGGAGAGTCGTTTTCCTGGCGAGCGACGATGACGGCGCAGCAGCGGAGATTGGTGCGCTTGCGGAAAAACTTGGTTTCGCGCCGATCAAACTTGGCGGGCTTTCGGAAGGTGGACTGCTTGTGCAGGCGCGCGGAAATAGCTGGGGTCAACTGATCTTTAAGGACCTGGTCAAATTCGACGAATGAATTGTGATGGCATATCATGATGTTATCCCGCCTAATATCCTTTGATCTGAATGGGGGTCTATCTATGACTTCCGCTTTAAACGACCAGTTGCTTGATCAGATTTTTCGCTCCGCTCGCACCTTCAACAGCTGGGCAGATGGTCCGGCCCGAGGAGATCGCGGCGGCGGTGTTCCTCGCCTCGGCGACTCGAGCTTCGTGAACCGGGGCGACCTGGCCGTTCGACGGCGGTCTCTCGGCCGTCTGAATAAGCGATGACGCCCCGTCCGGCCGAGCCGGGCGGGGCGTCATCGACCGCCTCAGTCATTCCAGTCACGCGGCCTGGATCGGATCGGGGTGGACGGTGGATAAGCCGCAGATTGCCCCCCAAACGCCGCGCGCTCGTCGAATGCCCAACCGTAAAGGAGATCCCGATGTACGACCAATCCAAGCTATCCGAGTTGATCCGATTCGCACGAGTCGATGCGGGCTCCACCGTCATCGACGTTTATCCAGGCGACGGCGACTGGACCCGTCTCTTCTCCGACATCGTGGGACCCGAAGGACGGGTCTACAGCTTCGTGCCGGCCGAGATCGCCCACGTGAAAAACGATTCGGTCGGCCGCATGCGGACGCTCGCGAAGGAGCCGGGCCGAGAGAACGTTGAAGTCGTCTCGGCGGACCTCGTAGCGATGCAGGAGGCCACCCAACTTGCTGATGTCCTATGGCTGCACCTGTTCTACCACGATCTCCACACCGCGCTGATCCAGGCCAGGGGCGCAACGGCGGCCCACTTCAATCGAGCTGTCTACGAGCGGCTAAAGCCCGGTGGGTTCTACGTCATCGTAGACCACGCCGCCGCCGTCGGGGCGGGCACGAACGACGCCCAGTCGCTGCATCGGATTGAGCCTGCATCCGTTCGCGAGGAGGTGGAGGCGGCCGGCTTCGTACTGGACGCGGAAAGCACCATGCTCGCGAACAAGGACGATCCGCACTCGGTCAAGGTGTTCGATCCCTCGATCAAGGGCGAGACCGATCGCTTCGCCTATCGCTTCGTGAAGCCCTGACAGGTGCCGGTGGTGACTGGTGCGACCGGACCGACGCGAAGGCACGCTTGTCGCCTCTCGACCTGTCGGGCGGGAGCGCGGCGGGTGTCCGAGTGCGTATCGTCGACCGCGACGCCGCCGAAGGCATCCTCGGGGAGGACTGCGGCTGATCCGGCTTGCCGCGGACCCGGACCCGCTTTCGCAACAGGATAAACCGGTGACCTTCGAGCGTTCTGTCGTCACCTTCGTCGACATCCTCGGCTATGGTGCTTCCCTTGTCCCCGCTGAAATTGGTGATTTGGCCCAAGCGAAGGAGTCGGACGATGACTGCTGAAAATGCTCAGGGCGGGCAAAGTGGCGCCATTACGCCGGAAATCTGGTGGCACCATTACGCAGACAATGAAATGGCTCCTATACGCCGAAAATTCACACCATCCATGACGGGAGCGCCGCTTACCTTCAAACCGGCTTCGCGCAATGCCCTTGAAAACTCGTCTCGTGCGCTCTCCTCGGGCGAGGCAACAACGGAATTTCCCTGACCAGGCATCCAGCGCGAAAGTGCGCTTAGATCGGTGCCGGCCGGGCCATATCCCTAGGGCCGCTGGGACAGTCCCTCAGCTGCTGACAAGGCCAAGTTGCTGCTGCAGTACGGAAGCCGCGTTGTAGCAGTTAAAGGATATGACCTTTCCACGCTCAAGGTGAAAAACATCGCAGCTCGGGACATCTATTGCCTTGCCCGTTGGAGCGACAGTCCCTGAGGCAAGTCTGAGCTCACCTTTATGCGTTCCCCGAGTTGCGAGCTCGACGACTACGATGTTTTCCGCGACATAGATGTTGAATAGCTCACGGTGAACATCAGGAAATGCATTTGCGAAGGCGTCGATAGCGTCGCCGATAGCCTGCCCGTGCAACTTCAATCCGGAAGGAATGTCGTACATATATCCTTCATCGGAGAAGAAGGAGACAAACTTCGCGATGTCTCTCCCGCTCCCTTCCGCCGCGGAGTAGAGTTCTCTGACGGTTTCTTCATTATTAAGCATCATCAATCCTTTGCGCAGTCGGTTACCGACCATTCGGTGCTTCGGCAAGTCGTTGCCGCTGTTCAACGTTTTCGCTGACTTTACGAATCGTTTCGTGTGGTATCGGTCTCGACGGGTCAGGGCCTGGGGCTTGCGGCCATCTCTGAGGCCCGCGCCAATGCTTGCGTGTCGATATACTCCCGGATGTTCGTCAGTTTGCCATTTCGAACGGTAATGGCGAAGACCCAATGGTCCTCCCACGTCCTATTCGTGGCTTTGATTTTCCCCCTAGCGAAGCCGACGACCAGAACCCGATCTCCCTGCGCTACGAATTCGCGGGGCTCCATGAATGAAGTTTCCATCGTCTCGGATGACGTCTGAAGCAGATTCGCCAATCCCGCGTGGCCGCGGCGAGTGCCGGCCAGCGGCCAGTCTTCGCCCGGAATGATCCACTCAATATCTTCGGCAGACAACGCCCGTACAGCTTGCCTATCGCTGCGGCCGATTGCTGCGAAGAAATCCTTCACAATCTGAACATTCTCGCCTGTGTTCATTGAAATCTCTCCTTTTCCTTACATCGGATCGTGTTCGATCTGATCGTTGTATGTTGTGGACCTGCCCGTGAGGACGTGGTGTCAGTGATTCAGCCGATATCGACTTTCATGGCGATGTCCCAAGTGCCGGCGCCGTTTTTGGCCAGGCCGATCATCAGGAGGCCGAGCGCCTCGAGCGTCTGGGCCATGTGCAGGCCGCCGACATCCAACGGACGCAGCCCGAGACTATCGAGGAACGTTGAGACGCGCGCCTTGGCCTCCGGATCGTCGGCTGCGATGAACGCGTCGAGGCGTCCACCCTTGGCAAGTACGTGGCCGAAGATGGTGTTGAACGCCTTCACGACATGCGCGCCGGCGGGCGCGTCCTTGGCAATCTCCTGCGCACCAGAACTGCCGCTGGGGGTAACGAGGCCCGATCGGTCGGGGGCGACCGGGTTGGTGATGTCGATGATCACCTTGCCGTCGAGCGCGTCCCCGTAATCGGCCACCGCCGACGCCGCACTGCTGTATGGCACGGCGAGGATGACGATGTCGCCCGCTGGCGCGGCGCCGTACGTCCCTGTGATCGCTCCGGCTGTAAGCTGGTCGGCCAACGCCTGCGCCTTGGCGGGCTCGCGGCTGACCACCTCGACGGTGTGTCCAGCCTTGGCGATACGGCCGCCGATCGCTGCAGCCATGCTTCCTGAACCAATGATGCTGATAGTGCTCATGTGCATTCTCCTAATGAGTTGTGGTATTGCTGGTAGTCTCTAACCGGGGGCATCGCCCCGAAAATATTCCGTGTGTGCCGAGCAGCGTGCGTCATCCCTCATGCCACGCCCGGGTCGACAGAGCCTTGCCCGAACGGATCACGGCATCGCGACATCGCTGTCCGCCGGACTCGTTGCGCCCCGGTTCTCTGCCGTCAGCTCATCAGCCGGCAGGGAAGTAATGGCCGTTGTCCAAATCGGCGAGCAGACTGGGCTGAGCGGGTTCCCAGCCGAGGGTCCGGCGGGTGATGAGGTTGGACGCCGGGAGGTCCAGCGTGACCAAATTGGCGAGGAACCCAAAGTACCCCGGCAGCATTAGTACGTCCGCGGGAATGCTCACGGCCGGCAGGCCCAGACGGCTGCCAATGGCCTCGGCGATCTCGCGAAACCGGACGCCTTCGCCCTCAATCCCGTGCCAATATTTGCCAGCCGGACTCTGCTCCAGCGCCAGGCGGAACAAGGAGGCGAGGTCGCGGCTGTGCACGGCCGGCCACAGGTTCGCGCCGTCGCCTGGGTAGCCGATGACGCCCTTCTCCTTCGCGAGCCCGATCAGCAGCGGGAGAAAGCCGGCATCGGTCGTGCTGTGCGCGATGGGAGGAATCCGCACGATCGAAGACCGCACACCCCGCTTCGCGAGGCCAACTACGGCGAGCTCCACTACGTTACGAACCCGCAGAGTACCCTTGTACGCATCGCCGCCGGGAAGAGCCGGGTCCTCCTCGGTGGCTGGCCGCCCCAGGTTTTCCCAACCGGGCGAGCCAATGCTCCCCGACACGACCAGCGGCTTTCCGGCCCCCCCCAGTGCCTCGCCATACACAAGCATGATCTGGAGTTCCGCGGCGGCAACGGCGTCGATCCCGCCAGAGGGAAGCAGGTCTTGCCTGTGCGCGACGTGGATGACGCCGTCTGACTCCACCGCCGCCGCCTTCAGCCCATCGAGGTCGGAAATGTCCCCGCGACGCACCTTGGCGCCCAGTGCGGACACCGCCGCCGCAGCCTTGTCCGAGCGGGCCAGGCCGGTAACTTCGTGTCCGGCCGCGACGAGCTCGGGGATGATGTACGAACCGATATGGCCGGTTCCTCCAGTAACGAAAACGCGCATATTGCTGTTCCTTGTGAGTGATGTGATATGAGAAAGTGTGCTACGGGTGCGCTCAGCCGGGAAGGCTTACGCCGATTGAGAAGTTGGTGTGCTTGATGGAGTGGCCGAGGAGGCCCAGCGACAGCAGGCAGACGTGCTCCAGCGTCCGCGCCATGGGCAGCAGCCCGGTATCCATCGGGCGCAGTCCGAGGCTCTCGATGAACGCCGCGACGCGTGCCTTCGCCTGCGCGTCGTCCCCGGCGATGAACACGTCCGACGGGTGGCCCTGGAATGAACCGGCAGCCAGGACGTGGGAGAACAGGGTGTTGAATGCCTTGACGATCACCGCATTGGCAGGGGCGGCCTTGGCGATCTCCTGCGCACCGAAACTGTCGCCAGGCGTCACAAAGCTCGTGAGGTCGGAGGCGACAGGGTTGGTGATGTCGACGAGGAGCTTGCCTGCCAGCTTGTCGCCGTATTGCTTCACCACGTCGAAAATGGCGGAGTAGGGAACCGCCAGGATGACAATATCCCCGGCCGGGGCGGCGCCGAACATGCCTGTCGTCGCGCCGGCTCCGACCTGCTCGGCCAGCGCCCGCGCCTTGGCGGCGTCGCGGCTCATCACCTCGACGGTGTGTCCGGCCTTGGCGGCAAGGCCGCCGATCGCTGCTGCCATGCCGCCTGAGCCGATGATGCTGATAGTGCTCATTTGCAGTTTCCTTACTGATATGGGGTTGATGATTATGGATGCCAGGTGCGATCCGGCGACCGCTTTCAACGTAAAAGCATGCTAGTCTAATTACTTGCAAAAAACAAGTAAACAGTGAAAATTTACTTGCGGCATGCAAGCGATGGTAAGATCCAGCCATGAAGACGACTTGTAAAGAAGACATTCGGTCCCATTGCGCAGTGAACTACGGCGTTGAGATCTTCGGCGACCGGTGGTCGCTCTTGATCATTCGCGACATCATTTTTGCTGGCAAGAAGACGTATGGCCAGTTCCTGAAATCGGAAGAGGGAATCGCGACCAATGTCCTTGCTTCACGCCTTGCCTTTCTTGAGGAGCAAGGAATTCTCTCGAAGGCGCCCAGCCCCGACGACAGGCGCAAGGACTTCTACACGCTGACCGAGAAGGGCCTGGACCTCATTCCCATCGTGCTTGACATAGTCCTTTGGAGCGCGAAGCACGATTCGAAGTCGTACGTGCGGCGCCGCAAGGAGTTCGTTGATCGATTAAGTCGAAGCCCCATGAAGGTGAGCGAAGAGACGAAGGCGCTGGTCCGCAATGGCGAATGTATCTTTCCTGAGAGCAAGGAATGAGAAAGACGACATGCGCGCCCTGTCAAGTCGCACGAACGATATGCACAGACCACCGGCTACAAGGTGCAGCGAATAGCGGGGCCGATGTCCGAAACGGTCCTAGAAGCCGCCATTAATGTTTCACCAACCCCAGCGACTGCTCACATTATTTGCAAATGTACTTGCATTCAACCGGACCGGCTTATGGCGTACATAAAAGGCAACTTCCGCTTTCGTTAAGGGTTGTCCGATACCGGCGCATGAACAGCTTTTCATTTGCAATTACGCATTTGAAGCTATTTTCGGCTGAATTAACTGCAAATGACGGAAGGCCATAATTTTGTCTCAATAAGTATTGCTGGCGCCGCTCTTGCGCGGTCTATTGCTCGATCTGGACCGTATTGCTGGGGCAGGCGACAAGGTGCGGCGTGGCCTTGCAGCGCTCAAGGGTTTTGTGGGTGCGATCAAGATCAAGGTTGGCGACGTTGACATTGGTCTGGGCATCGAGCCGGAACAGGGCGCTGCCGACAGTGGCGATTTAGAGGTTGATCTTCCTGGCCTTTTCACAGCGGTGGGCGAGGCTGCGCAGGAGCGCGGCGTGGCTGTGGCTATCCTGATCGACGAAATTTAGTATTTCAGTTCGTCAGAACTGAGTGCATTGATCATGGCCATGCACAAAATGCAGCAGCGTCAGCTTCCCTTGGTGCTGATCGCTGCCGATTTGCCCATTTTGCCCGGATTGGCGGGCGCGTCAAAATCATATGCCGAGCGGTCATTCAGTTTTCCTACAATAGGTCCGCTACCGGAACAGGATGCAATCAAGGCCCTTCAGGATCCGGCGAGGCAAGCCGGCGTAGCGTTTGAGCCTGCCGCATTGGATGAAATTTTCCGGATAACAAAGGGCTATCCCTATTTTCTCCAGGAGTGGGGTTACCAAGCATGGAATCATGCGGCAGCGTCGCCGATCAGCTTGGCGGTAATTCGAGAAACCAGTGATCTCGTCGCCCGGCGACTGGATGAGAATTTCTTTCGTGTCCGGTTTGACCGACTTACACCGAGGGAAAAAATACCTGCGCGCCATGGCGGAACTGGGCCCCGGTCCCCACCGTACCGGCGATGTGGCCGACAAATTGGGCGCCAAGATCAACACATTGGGAACAGTCCATCTCATGGTGATATGGCATTCACCGTGCCTTTGTTTGACGAATTCATGCTAGGCGCCATCCCTCATTTGTCGTAGACGAGTGCGTGCAAAATCTGGGGGCTGACTGATGATCCGAACAGTTCAAATGCGATTTTATTGGCACAAGACAACTTTTGTAAGCGACTTCGTGTGGCACTTTTCCGAATTCTGTGGGCGCCCCTTATAGAGCGCCCAACACGGCCGCTGGAACCTGATGGCCCATGCGCGCAATATCGATGGCAAGATGGTAATGACCTACTTTAGCGACGGCTATGGCGCTGCACCGCGCATCATGGGCATCAGGCTTAAGGATAGGTTCTAGGACCACAGGCACATCCAAAACTAGGGGTTAGTAGGGTCAGGGGGAAATGCTTGCCACTTGCCGGGCCCGGCCTATAATCGACGACTTCTGATGGGCGCGCGCAACGGGGAGGGGAGGGCGAGGGCAGCGAATGCCCCGTCCCATGCGCCACCGATGGCCGTGGTGGCGCATGCCAGCGGCGGGCGATCTGGCACCAGTATGCACGCGTCCCCTTACAATCCATCACTTGCCGTCAGTAGGCCGGCCCTAACGGCGTCAACCCGATCCATTGCCCGCGCTAGGGCATGCATCGCAACTTGAAGTTCGTCGATCAAGAGCAGCACGGCTTTTGCATCGCCGCCGCGCATGGCAATGGCGATCGCTGCCGTCAGGCCGGCAACGTCCGTTGCCTGCAATAGGCTGGCCATGCCGCGCAAACCATGGACCAGCCTGGCGGCGCCTCTCGGGTCGGCGCTGATATAGAGGCGACGGGCCTCATCAACATCAGAGCTGTGGTCCACGACGAACTGGCGCAACAGTTCCATATGCTTTTTCTCGTCTGCGCCAAAAGACATCAGCGCGGCGGCGCCATCAACCCCCGCCAAGGCGCTTACCGTCACTGGCGCTTCCCATGCCAAGTTCGCTGTGGACGCGCGCTGAACACGATGCTTCCCAACCAGGATGTCGACCAGATCATCGACGTCGATCGGTTTGACAATATGCCCAGCCATGCCGGCGCGCCGTGATTTTTCATGGTCTTCGGGCAGGGCATAGGCGGTGAGCGCGATAACGGGCAAATCAAGCCAGCCCATTTCCTCACGGATGATTCTGGTGGCGGTGTAACCGTCCATGACCGGCATTTGGATGTCCATCAGGACCGCATCGAAAATTGCACCGGGTAATTGCAAGGCAGCGATCGCGGCCAGTCCATCGCCCGCAATAACGACCTTAGCCCCCGCTCGGGTGAGGATTTCCTTAATGACTTGCTGGTTGATCGCATTGTCTTCCGCGATGAGCAGGCGCATGCCGGCGAGGCGGCCGTCGCTTTTTTCGGGAGACGGCAAGATTCCCGTGAAATCGCCTGAATGCGCTCGCAAGACGGATTCAAGCAAGCTAGCTGGCGTCATCGGTTTGGCCGCAATGCCGTCCAGGTAGAGACCATCGCTGGCCGCGGCAGCTTGCTCCAACTCGAACATGGAAGCCATCAAGATGACCTGCGGCAAACCGATGTCCGCCGCAATATACGCCTGCCTGAGCATCTCGACGCCATCCATGCCAGGCATGCGCCAGTCAAGCAACATGAGGTCGTAATCGCGATCTTCCGCGCCACTGCGGCGCAGTTCATCTAATCCTGCCGCGCCGGAGTCGAGCGCCGTCGCCTGCCAGCCGAAGGCGTAGCAGGTCCGCTTTAGGATGTCCCGGGTCAGAGCATGGTCGTCGATGATCAAGATGTTCAAGCCGGACGGAACGATTGGCGCCGGCAGGGCTGCGCCGTCGGCCAGGCCCAGCGTCACGGTAAAGCAAAACTCGCTACCTTGCCCCCGAATACTATCGGCCTTGACTTGGCCGCCCATCAGGTCGGCAAGCCGGGCGCTGATCGCCAAACCGAGTCCCGTACCGCCATACTGGCGCGTCGTCGACGAGTCGGCCTGAGCAAACATGTCAAAAATCCGCTCCATTTGTTCGGTGGAAATGCCGATTCCCGTATCGCGCACGGAAAACTGCAGCGTTACCCGTTCAGCTGGCCGCGCTAGAACGCGAACCGAGACCACTATTTCGCCCGCCTCGGTGAATTTGACGGCATTGCTAGTCAGATTCAGGAGTATCTGCTGCAGTCGCGCTGCGTCTCCAATTAGCCCATCGGGGACGTCCGGCGCCACGTCAAATGCGGCTTCAATGGGTTTGCCACGCATGCCAAACGAGACGAGGGTCGTGCTGGCGCGCAAGACGGCGTTCAGAGAAAAGGGCCGTTGCTCAAGGCGTAGAGATCCCGCCTCAATCATGGAAAAATCGAGGATGTCGTCAACGAGCACGCGCAATGCGCGGGCCGATGACTGGAGCTTGTCCGCGTAATCGCGCTGGCGGCGATCTAAGCTGGAGTTAGTTAGCAGCCCCGTCAACCCGACGACGGCGTTAAGGGGGGTCCGGATTTCATGGCTCATGGTGGCCAGAAAGGCACTTTTCGCCCGGTTGGCAACTTCGGCTGCGTCTTTGGCCTTTGCCAATTCGGCCGTGCGCGAGGAAACGAGTTGTTCGAGGTGATGGCGATGTTGATCAAGTTCAACGTCCACCAACTTGCGCTCGGTGATGTCTTGCATCGTGCCATGCATTTCCACCACCTTGCCGGCGGCGTCGCGCTTGGCTTGGCCGCGCACGGTTACCCAGCGGTGGCTGCCATCGCCGCGCACGGCTTCGACATCGCATGCATAGGGTGCACCCTGCGCCAGGCTGGTCTCTATGTTGGAGCTCAGGCGGACCCAGCTGTCGGGCGTGAAATAAGCTTCGAGTTCCGAATAAAGCGCCGGCGCCAAGCGGGGGTCACGGCCGAAGATGCGATACATGTCCTCCGACCAGACGTGGCGGTCGAGGCGCCTGTCCCAAGTCCAGTTGCCCAGGTCTGCCAGGCTCTGCGCCTCCTTCAACGCGCACTCGCTGACCTGCAAGGCGAGGTTGGCCTGTTGCAGTTGTTGATTCATCTGCAATTGAACATCGAGCAAATCGCGTGTTTCCACATGAATCAAATTCTTGAGGTGCTGTTGTAGCTGTTGATAAATCAAATAGGCAAATACCAATACCGACAGCAGCGCAGCCAAGCTGGCGGCAGCGATCATGAAAAACAGACGGGCCATGTTGGATTGGAACCTTGCCTCAACTTGCGTCAGCACCTCCTCCTCTATGCGGGTGAACTCGCCAATCAAGGCACGGATCGAATCCATCGAGACCTTGCCCTGACCAGTGGCAATGAGCGCCAAGGCGGCCGCCAAGTCCCGTTTTTGGCGCAACGCGATAACTTGCGACATTTCCGCTAATTTAACCCGTATCAATGGTACCAAGGCGTCCAAGCGACGATGGGCGACGTCGCCTAAGCTTAATTGCCGCAATTTATCTAGATGGTCATCGATGTTGTCGCGTACCGCCAAATATGGCTCCAGATAGGCCTCGTTGCCGGTCAGCACATAGCCGCGTTGACCGGTCTCGGCATCTCTTATTTCCGACAGCAAACCATTCGCGCCCATGAGCGCGATGAACGTATTTCTGCGCGCCGCTGCGGCGTCCTCGATCTGTCTTAACGACCAGAACGATGCCGCCGCGCTGAGCGCAACGAACAGGGCCGCCACAGCGAGCCAGGCAGTAGGTTTGTGCGTCAATTTGAAGATCAAGCGACCCTCCGCCTTGCCGGTTGCCGGCAGAATTTTTTCCAAGGCCACGTACGCATTTTGCTAATCCCGCGAGCTCGGATGTTTTACAGTTATTCGCCAACTGATGCGCGCTTGCTGTTAATGGGCATTTTTGCCGAACCGGCTACGCACGCATCGAGAATTCGATTTTCTAAGACTTTTTAAATTGGTGAGAGATACGCGGATTTTTGCTTTTTCAGCTGCGTATTGCATTCCAAAATTACATGTTGTGCTGAAGGATACTCTACCCTTACGAATTCAACAGCTCAATATGTAAGTAATTGATTCTATTAGTGACAGCTAAAAAATACGCAGCTCGAAAAAGGAGATTTGGGTGTTTAAGTTTGTTTTTCGACCGACATTGCAGGGACCACAAGCTTCCCTGGCTGCGTGACGTTGCGCTAGGGCCGTTCGCTTTTGCTAAAGCGGCGCGTAGCTGAAAATTGCAAGGTGCTCGATTGCGCCTAGCGTATTCTTGTCCGATATTCGCATGACACAGCCTCTAGGCCGGCCAACACAAAGCGCATGAGTTCGTCGAGCAGACCGTCCGTGTCCTTTGCAACGGCTGGCAGCACCTTATTGGCAATTTCCTTGGGTGCAATCAGAAGCCCCATGCATGGAAAAACCGAAAAAAACAAACTGCGCTGTACGGCGGGATGGTCCGGTGGCAAATCCACTATTTCCGCGATCAAGCCGAGCAACACTTTGGCTTTGGGACGCACCGCCTTTTCGACGAGCGCCGGCATCACCTGCGATGGCGCCATGGCCTCGCGCAAGATGACTCGAAAACCCCAAGGGGCAGCAGGCTTGGCCGATAAGGCCAGCAAGTGCGTTAGCAAAGTGCGCAACTTTTGGCGTGGATCGCCCGGTGCGCGCGTTATTTTCGTCAGGTCGTCCATGCTAACGATTTGCCGATGCGCCTCGATGAGGACTTCCTCGTACAGCCCAATACGGCTGCCAAAGTGGTAGTTCACCGATGCCAGGTTGGTTCCGGCACGAGTGCAGATCTCCTTACTCGTCGCTTGCGCATAGCCTTGCTCGGCAAATATCCTGCCCGCCGTATCGAGAATGCGCAGTCGGGTCGCCGCGCCGTCGGGGCGCGGCATTCGCCGGGTGCGCGCGGCGGCAATTTTTGCAATGACTTTGGACATGGCGCAAGTTTATCGCAGCCGGCATGAATCTGAAATTAAAATTATGATTTTGACGAACCCGGCATGAGCGTGCCCAGGCTGGTTGGGCACGCTCGCCTAGGTCGCTAGCGGCGATGCAGTACAGCCCGCGCCCGTGCAAATCCCCGTTCAAGGGCATCATGTGAGTGAGTACGCCCTCCTTGAAAATAGTGTGAACTATAAAGGTAAAACTGTGGTAACTTCAAATTATAATTTGAATTAGGTAAAACTTCAAAAAAAGACATGGGACAATACAGCCAAAGCGATTGAACGGGAAAAACACCATATGAACAACAAGCCCATCCTTGCCATTGCGGCCGTCGTCGCCGCCGCCGCATTGGCGATCTGGTATGGCAAGCGGCAACCGGTCGATCACCATTTGCTGGTGCTCTACGGCAACGTCGATGTGCGCCAGGTTTCGCTGGCCTTTAACGGCAGTGAGCGCGTTGATACATTAAACGTGCAAGAAGGCGACCATGTCAAGACCGGGCAGGTTTTGGGCGAACTCGATACGCGCACTCTCAAGCTGCACGCGGCGCAGGCGCAGGCGCAAATCGAAGTCCAGTACCAGGCCCTACAGCGCCTGAAATCTGGCAGCCGGCCCGAAGAAGTGGCCGAGGCCCGCGCTAAGACGGCCGCCGACGCGGCCGATTTTGAACTCGCCGCGCAGCAGCTCGAGCGTCAACAGGCGATTCACCAAGCCACCTCTGGGCGCGCCGTCAGCGCGCAAGATATCGATAACGCCGTCGCCCGCCAGAAGGTAACGCAAGCTCAGCTAAAGAGCTCGCTCAAGGCGCAGCGGCTAGTCGAGATCGGCCCCCGCAAAGAAGATATTGCACAGGCCGAGGCCCAACTAAAGGTAGCCCGATCCGAGCTGGCACTAGTTAACCATCAAATAGCGGAATCGGAACTGAAGGCCCCGCTCAATGCGGTGGTGCGCGCGCGCTTATTGGAGCCGGGCGACATGGCCTCGCCGCTACGACCCGTCTTTACCTTGGCCATCACCGACCCTAAATGGGTCCGCGCCTACGTCAATGAGGTCGATCTGGGCCGGATCAAGCCAGGCGTCAGCGCGAGCGTGACATCCGACAGCCACCCCAGTCAACCGCTCAGCGGCAAGGTCGGTTACATTTCGTCCGTTGCCGAATTCACGCCCAAGACCGTGCAAACGGAAGAGTTGCGCACCAACTTGGTCTATGAAGTCCGGGTTCTCGTTGATGATGCCGGCGACCGCCTGCGCTTGGGCATGCCCGCCACGGTCCGCATCGCCTTGCATGACGATGCCACGCCGGCCGCGGCCGCGCATTGATGGACGGCGTAGCGCTGGTCGGCCAAGGCATTCACAAGCGCTTCATCGTCAAGCAAACGGGCCTGACCATTCATGCACTCGCTGACATCTCGCTGCACGTGCCAAACGGCGCTGTGACCGCAGTGGTCGGACCAGACGGCGCCGGCAAGACCACCTTGCTGCGCTTGATTGCCGGACTGATGCGCGCAAACGAAGGGTCCCTGCGGGTATTGGGGATCGATGTCGGCGCCCACCCGCAAGCCGTGCAAGACCGCATCAGCTATATGCCGCAACGCTTCGGATTGTATGATGATCTTAGTGTCCAGGAAAACCTCGACCTGTACGCGGACTTGCACGGCGTGCCCAAGGCCGTGCGCCGGGATCGCTATGCCCGGCTCATGGAGATGACTGATTTGGGCCGCTTCACGACGCGCCCGGCCGGCAAGCTATCTGGCGGCATGAAGCAAAAGCTGGGATTGGCCTGCGCCCTGGTGCGCTCGCCCGATCTGTTGCTGCTCGATGAACCGACGGTCGGAGTCGATCCCCTGTCGCGCCGGGAATTGTGGGAGATCGTACAACAACTTGTCGAGGATGACCAGCTCACGGTGATTGTGAGCACCGCCTATCTTGACGAAGCCGAACGCTGCGCCCGAGTCTATGTGTTGCAAGAGGGTAAACTTCTGGCACAAGGGGCGCCCCAGGATATCTGCGACCAAGCGCGCGACCTATGCTTTATCGCCACTCCGCCGCCGGGGCTGCCGGCGCGCACTTTGCAAGCCCGGCTGCTCGATGCGTCGGACACGATCATTGACGCGGTTCCCCAGCGCGGCGCGGTACGCTTCGTCCGCCAACCCGGCGCCGACGAAGGTGCGCTCGCGGCGTTGCTGGGCGGCGCGCCGCGAGCGCCAACGGAGGCGCGCTTAGAAGACGGCTTCATGGTGCTTTTGCACGCCCAAGCAGCGGCCCCATTGCTGGCCGTCGCGCCGCCCGCGGCGGCGCCCGATTCGGTCAGCAACGCTGAAGTCGTCATCGAAGTGAGAGACCTGGTGCGCCGGTTCGGCACCTTTACCGCTGTGGCAGGGATCGGCTTTAGCGTGCGCCGCGGCGAGATCTTCGGTTTGCTTGGCCCCAATGGCGCCGGCAAGACCACCACCTTTCGCATGCTGTGCGGCCTCCTGCCCGCGAGCAGCGGGTTCTTGCAGGTGGCGGGGGTCAATTTGCGCCATGCGCGCGCCCAGGCACGAAGTAAGATCAGCTATGTCTCGCAGAAGTTCGCGCTCTACGGCAATTTGTCGGTGGCCGAGAATCTGCAGTTCTTCGGCAGCGCCTATGGCTTGCACGGCCCGCGCCTGCAACAGCGCATGCAGGCAGTCCTCGAACAATTTGACCTCATTGGCCAGGAGAACGTGCCGAGCGGCCAATTGCCCGGCGGCTTTAAGCAGCGCCTGGCAATGGCAACCGGCCTGCTGCATGAGCCGGAGATCCTGTTTTTGGACGAGCCCACCAGCGGCACCGATCCGCTGGCGCGGCGTCAGTTCTGGCGCCGCATCACGGCGCTGGCCGAAGCGGGCGTGACTGTCATCATCACCACCCATTTCATGGAAGAAGCAGAATACTGCGACCGTATTTTGATTCAGGATGCCGGCATTTTGCTCGCGCTCGGGACCCCGCAGGAAGTGCGGGCGCGGGCCGGCAGCACCGCCGCCCATAGTTTGAATATGGAACAAGCATTCATCGAAATCGTCATGCAAGCGCGCGCCGCAAATGGTACAAAGCCAAATGCGCGAGGCCAAGCATGAGCCAATCGTCTGCCCCGCCCGCCAACAAGAGTGGCTTTTGGTCGCGCTTGAGGGCCTTAACGCGCAAGGAAATCCGGCAATTGCTGCGCGACCCGAGCAATTTGGCCATCGGCATCTTGCTGCCCATCGTCCTGATTCTGATTTTTGGCTACGGCATTTCGCTCGACGTCAAGCACGCTCCGGTCGCTGTCGTGCTAGAAGACAGCTCACCTACTGCGCTCGAGGCCGTCGCCGGATTGCAGCTCTCGCCCTATATCTCGCCCGTCATGTTAACTTCCATGCGTGCTGCCGAGCAATTGATGCGCGAGCGTAAAGTCGATGGCATCGTGCGCGTGCCGATCGATTTCTCGCGCCAATTGGCCGCCGGAAGCGCGCACATCCAGGTCTTGGTGCATGGCGCCGATGTCAGCCGAGCCAGCATCATCTTGAACTACGTCGACGGCGCGCTCAATCAATGGGCCTTGCGTCAGGCCGACCGAGCAGGAGTTAATGCCAGCCCTGGAATCGGCTCCGTGACAGTGGAGCCGCGCATGTGGTTCAACGCCGCCAACACCAGCACCTGGTATCTGGTGCCGGGCTTGATCGTGCTCATCATGACCTTGGTCGGCGCTTTCCTGACGGCCCTGGTGATGGCGCGCGAGTGGGAACGTGGCACGCTCGAGGCGCTGTTCGTCACGCCGGTGCGCCCGGTCGAGATCCTGCTGGCCAAGATCATTCCCTACTTCATCGTTGGCATGATTGGCTTGGTCCTGTGCCTGCTTGCGGCGCACTTTCTGTTCGAGGTGCCCACTTACGGTTCGCTCGCGATCCTCGTCATAAGCTCGATGCTCTATCTGTTGGTCGCCGTAGGCTTGGGTCTGGTCATCTCGTCGGTAACCAAGAATCAATTTATGGCGAGCCAGATTGCTTTGCTAACGAGCTTCATGCCCTCATTGATGCTGTCCGGCTTTTTGTTCGACCTACGTAATGTTCCGACAGTCATCCGCTTGGTCGGACAGGTGCTGCCGGCGACCTACTTCATGGAGCTGATCAGGACGCTATTTCTTGCCGGGAACGTTTGGCCACTCATCTTCAAGAACTGCGCGATCTTGGCCGTGTATGCCGTATTGTTGTTAGGCTTGGCGCGTTTCGTGACCCGCAAGACACTCGACTAAGAGCTTTTTATGACCGGTTCCATGATTGAAATATTTCGTCGCATCGCCAACCTGTGTCGCAAGGAATTTCTGGCAGTCCTGAAAGACCCGGCGAGCCGGGCGATTCTGTTCGTCCCGGCCTTGATGCAAACTTTCCTGTTCGGCTACGCTGCGACCTATGACTTGACCAACGTGCCGTATGCGCTTCTCGACCAAAGCCGCAGCGGCGCATCGACCGAACTCGTTGCCAAGCTAGACAGCACAGGGGTGTTCCACCGCATCGCCATTTTGCAGTCGCAAACGGATATTGCCCGCGTCATCGACTCGCAACAGGCGTTGATTGTGATCCAGATTGGGCCGCGCTTCGAGCAGCAACTGAGCGCCGCCACCACGGCACCGGTCCAGTTGATTCTAGATGGGCGCAACTCGACGACGGCCGGCTCGGCGGCCGGCTATGTCAGCTCCGTGGTCGATGCCTTCAATACGGAATGGCGCGAACGGTATGGCGGGGCGCCCGAAGCGCTGACGATTGCATCGCGCGCGTGGTATAACCCGAACCTGGAAACGCGCTGGAACCTGCTGCCGGGCATGATTGCCTCTCTTAGCATGATGCAAACCTTGCTGCTAACGGCACTGTCGGTGGCGCGCGAGCGCGAGCAAGGCACCTTCGATCAACTGCTGGTGACACCATTGTCGCCGCTGGAAATTATGATCGGCAAGGCGCTACCGCCCATTTTGATCGGTCTGCTCCAATCGACTATCGTGTTGCTGGTGACCAGGTTTTGGTTCCGGGTTCCCATGGCTGGATCGCTGATCACGCTCTACAGCGGGCTGGCTTTATTTACCATGGCAAGCGTCGGCATTGGCTTGTCCATCTCGGCCGTGTCGGCCAATATGCAACAGGCCATGCTGTATACCTTTTCATTGATCATGCCCATGACGCTGCTCTCGGGATTGACCACGCCGGTACGCAACATGCCCGAATTTCTGCAACTGGCGACGCTGGCGAACCCATTGCGATTTGCCATCGACCTGGTGCAGCGCGTGTATCTAGAAGGAGTCGGGTTCTCTACCGTTTTCCCTAACCTCATTCCCCTGTTGCTCATCTCGGGCGTCACCTTGCCACTGGCGGCGTGGCTATTTCGCAACCGACTTGTTTGAATCGGAAAAAAATATGTTACCGCCAAAGCACGCAAAAAATCCGCTCCCGTTGCCATCGGATGCAATTGGCACGCACGGCGCGCGCCTGCCGCTTATCCTATTGATCACAACGCTTGCCGGCTGCGCCGCGGCCGGGCCCGATTACAAGCCGATGCTTGCCGCCGCGCCTAGCGGCTGGTCAGCTTGGCACGGCGGGTCGCCCGCGTTGTCAACCACCCATCAGCAAAACGGCTCCGTATCCACGCTGGCGGCGCTCTTTGACGATAGGGTACTCGATGCTTTAGAGGCAAAAGCGCTGCTCGCCAACCACGATCTGCTGACGGCGGCACTACGCTTCGCCCAAAGTCGCACACAACGCGTGACCGTCGCCGCCCAAAGAGGCCTACAAGTGGACGCCAGCGCCAGCCTGAAGCGGCAGCGCGAGAGCGAAAACGGGGCCGAAACCCGTTTGCTCAATGAAATCGCACCGACGAGCGAACTCAACCAGTTGGTGTCGGCGCTAAGTTCACCTAGCAATCTGTATGATGCAGGGTTCGACGCCTCCTGGGAGCTCGACCTTTGGGGCCGAGTTCGACGTTCCATCGAAGCTGCTGACGCGAATGTGGATGCAGCCGCCGCCACGTTGCGCGCAGTTCAGTTGGACGTGTCGACCGAACTGGCACGAAATTATTTCGAGCTGCGCGACGCGCAACAGCAATTGCGCCTGACCCGCGTGGATATTGCGGCCGCTGAGGAATCCCTGGCGCTGATCAGGGCGAAGGCCGACGGCGGCTTGAACAACGATCTGGACGTGAACCGCCAAAGGGCCCAGCTAGCCGACATGCGCTCGCTCTTGCCGGGCTTACTCGAACAAGAAGCGCAGGCCAGCAACCAACTCACCTTGTTAACAGGCTTGCAACCGGGCGCGTTGCAACAGGAACTGGCGCCGCGCATGGAGAGCGAACAGGCACCGGTCCTACCCGATCTGAGATTGGGCCTGCCATCGGAATTCGCCCTGCGCCGCCCCGACATTCAAGGCGCGCAGGCGCGCCTGCATGCAGCCACGGCCAACATCGGCATTGCCACAGCGGATGCTTATCCGCGCCTCACGCTGGGCGCAAGCTTCGGACTCGAATCGGTCCGCGGCAGCAATTTCGGGGACTGGGGCAGTCGTCAATGGTCGCTTGGACCGAGCCTTAGCATGCCGATTTTCGACCATGGACGCCGCCTTGCGACGATCCAGCTGCGCACACTGGAACAGCAAGAGGCCGCCATCAGCTTTCAGCAGACTGTCCTCAAGGCATGGCACGAGATCGACTCGGCGTTGACGAGCTACACCGCACAACGACAACGACAGCAACAATTGGCCGAGAAGGAGCGCAGCAGCCGCGCCGCGTATGTCCTGGCGCGCGTACGCTACCGCCATGGCTTAACTGATTATCTCGTTGAACTCGATGCCTGGCGTACTCTCTTGCAGGCGCAGCGCGATGACGCCCAGAGTACGAGTTTGTTGTCAATTCGCCTAGTATCCATTTACAAGGCGCTGGGGGGAGCAGCACCGGACAACTAAGCTTGGCCGAGAAGCCGGCATCGCAATGGAAGGGCTGCTTATCCCTGCCTATCCCAGTGCCGCTGGCTTGCCGTTTGCCTTGCCAATTATGAACAAATTCGATTCAGTCATAGGGCGGGGGGAGGGCATGGGCAAGTGCGACGCCCGGCAACGCTCTAGATCGGGCCCGAGTGAGGGCGCATCCCCCCTTTGTCGTTTGGGCTTTTCACGACCGGCGAAGCCACGCCTTGGCGTGCAGCGAACCCGCACCGCGCAACCGGTTCGGAAGGATACCGCACTCCCTGTTTACGGGTATCACGGATCAATGATCGCTGCGCACGCATCCGTGGGAGCGGCGACGACATGTCCAACAAGCGGGACCATTTTGATGGCTGCCGACGTGACTCGGCAAGGAGCCGCCATCACGCCGCATCCGCCAAGCACGATGGGAAATAAGCCAACAAGGCATATTTTTAGCATTTCTCTTGTTTTCATATTGTCCTTTTTCTGCCAATCCGGAAATAAGTCCGAGACCGTTTGTCTAGCCGGGCGTCGTTGGCAGACGTCATAGTAATGCGTTCAGGCTCAAGCGTGCAAAACAATAAACGGATTGCTGTCGCTTTTTTGACAGTACTCAATGCCGCTGCCAGACTCCCGATGGCAACCGCATCATGGGAAGTGGCGCCAACCCAGATCGGCATCGACCGCGCCCCTAGTCGCGAATGGCGACGGGCGGAAGTCGACGCGATATGGATGCCAACAGATGCCGCTGCGGCGGGCCCGCGTCCTAAAGAGGCACCAAATTGAGTGTCGTTATGACTACGGTAATGCCATTGGAGCCGCTCGTTAAAAAGTGATCGGTGCGGCTCTTCGCACAAGCCATTTTTTTTGTAAGCGCCAGTTGATTCATCTCATCGGTTTTAGTGCCGCGCTCGTAGTTTCGCGGATCGTTTTGACGGTATTGCTGTCTTAGAATGATTGACGCCGGTTTCAGGCCAAGATATGCAAGATAGCCCCACCCCCCAGGAAGACCAAGAAGACAGCGCCCCCGCCGTTGTTTCTGAAATACGGTTCGTGACGCTGCTTTACCGATTCCTATTTTTCGACTGGTTATTCGCCGATATGAGCAAAGCGAAGAACCTGTTCGAGCGGCATGCCGCGTGGCAACATAACCGTAGCATGCGCAGACATCTGCCTCTTTATTTGCGGCGCTGGTCGGTGCTTACCGTACTTGATTTTGGACTGGGCTGCATGTTTGAGCGCCTGCTCGAAACCAGGGTGGTGGCAGCCTGGTTTTTCACATGGTCATGCGTTACGATCACGGGGATGGCGCTCATTTCAGTACTATGGATATTATTATCCAACCCAGACACGCCCTAACTGCGCCCAAAGACGGCTTCGGCCAGATCATGGAGGTCGAGTGCAGGCGAGCGCCGGTCGCCTGCTGGTGGCCCGGCTGCACCGGCCGCCCCTTTATGTACGTCACCGAACAGATAATTTTTAATGCGTGTTAGATCATACACATCTTCTTCCCTCATCCCTAAAAGGTAAAACCATGAAATTCAAACTCGCGACAGGCTGTTTCGTCATCGGCAGCTTACTTAGCGCCGTTGCCGCCCAAGCCGCAGATTCGGACCGTGCGCACCCCATGGCATTTGTCAAGGATTCGGTGATCACGACCAAAGTCAAGGCCAAACTGGCTGGCGAAAAGATGAGCTCGCTGGCCCATATCCGAGTCGATACCGACCGCAAGGGCGTAGTCGTGTTGAGCGGAAAAGTCAAGACCCAGGAACAAGCAGATAGAGCCGTGTCCATTGCGCGCGAAACGGAAGGGGTCACTTCCGTAGAAAACCACATTCATGTGAAGTAGGCGCAGCCGCGACCTGCTCGCGCACCTTGACCATCCCGTTGCATCGCACGCTTGGCGTCGTGCGCGAAGGCCTCGATTCCCATAGAAATCGAGGCTGTTTTTTTATTGGTTTTCCCAAACTGCGGCGCGCCCACTCCCGTTCGCTTAGCCAAATCCAAGATTTTGTTCTACAAGCGGCTGCGGCTTCAGCTCCACGCCTAGTTGGCGCGCCAGACGCAACCAGGCCAAGCAACCTGTGCTGACACTTCAACGGCGCCACGACGTGCCGCCGCTCGCGCAATTGACCGGTAAACAGACGTTCGCACGACTTATTTTTTAGTTTAAAATCAATGGCCTTCCAAGATTGAGTTGGCGTGCCTGGAAACGGGCACGGGAATGATCACTTTAAACTGGGTTCAAAGGGTAATTTGTTAATTGAGCAATGGGCAAAGTTGCACCACCTCGACATGTCGCTTGCTGCGACATTGCCGCGTCTTTGCCCACAACAATCACGCCATCCATGCATAATGGCGTTTCCACGGCCAAACGCGCCTGTGCCTGAGTCTTCGCGGGCAGAGCCAAGGCGCGCTTTGCGCGCGACGACCGGTCACAACATCATCATAAAGAACGATCGTGGTTTTTAAATCATTAAAGCAACAAACCGACGCCAACGCGAAGGTCCAGCAGGAACTGGCACGCGCCCTGCAAAGAACAGCACAGGCCGAAGAGGAACTGGCAAAAATCCATGAGGAAAACGAGCGGCTGAAGGTGCGCTTTGATTTGATACGCCAGGCGACGAGCGACGGCTTGTGGGATATGGAGACCAATCAGTCCGATCAAACGGACGTGGACAATCCCATTTGGTGGTCCGACCAGTTTCGCGCCCTGCTTGGCTTTGAGGATGACTGGGATTTTCCAAACGTGCTCGGCAGTTGGGTAGCCCGCCTGCATCCAGAAGACTGCGCCTTGACGCTAGCAGCTTTCGCAGCCCACATCAATGATCGCTCAGGCCGCACCCCTTACGACATATCCTATCGTTTGCTGTGCCGCAACGGCGAGTATCGCTGGTTCGGCGCCCGTGGGAAGACGATTCGTGCATCCGATGGAACGGCGCTGCGGGTGGCCGGTTCCCTCTCTGACATCACGGACCGGAACGCCATGGTGGGTCTCAAGCGCTACGCCGAGGATATCATCGCGAACCTGCCGGCAGGGCTGATCGTCGTCGACGACACCCTGCGCGTACTCAGTGTCAATGAGTCCGTACGTACTATTTTTGGGCTAAACAGCGCACAAGATGTATCCGGATACGAGCTTGATGCGATCTTGCTGCACCATGGATTGCGCGAGTTGGCGCGTGAGGTCCTGGCCGGCGGTGCGGCGCGGCGTGGCATCGACGTCGCCATCGACCAAAAACGCCTGCGCATCGCCATCGCTGGAATTCGCGCTGGGCAAGACCAGCGCCTGCTCATCGTCGTCGAGGACGTAACGGAAGAACAGCGTTTGCGCGAAGATGCACAAGCGCATAAAACACGTTGCCTAGATCAGACCTCCTGGCTCGACAAGGCGACCGACGCCATCATTGTGCGCGGCATCGATCAACAGGTGCTATTTTGGAGTAAGGGCGCCGAGCGCCTTTACGGGTGGACACGGGAAGAAAGCCTCGCGGGAATATCCAATGAACTGATCTATGACGATCCGGCCTCCTTTGGCGCAATTAACAACTGGGTTCTCGAATACGGCGAATGGCGGGGCGAGATCACCCAGCGGCGCAAGGATCGCAGCACCCTTATTGTTGAAAGCCATCGGACCCTGGTGCGCGATCAAGAAAACCAGCCCCATTCTATCCTCGTGATCAACACGGACATCACTATACGCAAGGCGACGGAAGATAAGATTAGGCATCTTGCCTTATACGACACGATGACAGGCCTGCCCAACCGGACCTTGTTCATGGATCGCGTGAAACAAGATATCGACAAGGCCGAGCGTTGTGGGCGCGGGTTAGCGATCCTGTTCATCGACCTCAACCGCATCAAAGAGATCAATGATAATCACGGGCATGGCGTGGGCGACCAAGTGTTGATCGAAGTCGCGCGCCGCTTTCAAGCCGTAGTGCGGGGACAAGAAACACTAGCGCGCTTGACAGGTGATGAGTTCGTCGTTGCCGCCGAGGCGGCCGACGAAGTGACCGCGGTCTATATCGCCGAGCGCTTACAACTGGCGCTGGCGGAACCGATTGCGACGAATGGCCATTCTTTTTCGGTCGCGATGAGCATCGGCATCGCCTTCTATCCCGAGGACGGCGTCACCGTCGAGGATTTGCTCAAGAGCGCGGACATCGCTATGTATCGCGCCAAAGCGATGGGCGGCGGCTATCTCGTCTATCAGGCGGAAATGAGCGCGGCCTTGGCCGAACAAATGCAAACGGCCAAGAACCTAAGTCGCGCCATGAAGGCCGGGAAACTGGAGTTGCATTACCAACCTAAGGTTCGGCTTGACACGGGCGCTCTCAGCGGCGCCGAGGCTTTGTTGCGTTGGCACGACCCCGAGCGGGGCTGGATGAGCCCGGCGGAATTTATCCCAATTGCCGAGGCACGCGGCATCATGAAGGTGCTTGGCAAATGGGTGCTGCGGGAAGTTTGTCGCCAAATGAAGGCATGGCAGGAGGCCGGACTGCACTTTCCTGGTCGCCTTGCCGTCAACGTTGCCGCCCAACAGCTCGAAGAGCCTAACATCGCCGACAAGATTTTGGGGATCGTGCGCGCGGCGGGCTTAACGCCCGCTTGTCTTGAGCTAGAACTGACCGAGAGCGGCCTGATGGCGAATGTGGAGAGCGCCATCGAGGTCATGGGGATTCTGCGAACGGCAGGGTTTGCCATATCAATTGACGATTTTGGTACTGGTTACTCCTCTCTTTCCTATCTGAAACGCCTGCCGGCCGATACGCTTAAGATCGACATCTCGTTCGTGCGCGACATGCTCACCGATCGCCACGATTACACCATCGTCACGACGATCATCGGCATGGCGCGCAACCTAAGCCTTAAAGCCGTTGCCGAAGGCGTCGAGCAATTAGCCCAGGCAGAAGCGCTGCTGGCCCTCGGGTGCGACGAGGCGCAGGGATATTACTTCGGCTACCCTGAGCCGGCCCATGTCTTTGCGCAAAAATGGCTCGAAACGACGTCGTCAGTCAACCACGCAGTCCCGTAGGCTTTGCCAAGCGGTCAATTTATCCCCATGGGACAGCGTGTACGCCGGGCTACTCGATGGAAGTTTGATGATTTCATAAGAGGAATGATCCGCCAGTGCCTTTAACCCGATGAAGAAGGCCACTAACATCAGTCTGGCCATGGATGTGTACTTCGACGCAAAAAAATTCGGCATCAACATTTCACAAGTTTGCGAGCAACGATTGCGTGAAGAGATACAGACGCGCAAGGAACAACAGTGGAATGAACAGCATGCCGACTTCATCGCGGCCTACAACAGCCTGACGGAAGCGGAAGGCGTGGCGCTGCAAGAATGGCGCGCTTTCTGATGGCGCGTTTCGATATCTACAACAATCCCGGCAAGAACGAGGGAAACATCCCTTTTCTTGTTGAAGTGCAAAGCAATGTCATCAGTGGACTGGCGACCAGGATCGTGATTCCTTTACGCACCTTGACTGGGTTTTCAACACTGGCGCTGCCCGCCGACCTGTTCCCGACTATCACGGTCAACGGGTAGGCCATTTTCTGGATACGCCGCAGATGGGCGCCATTCCTTTGAGTGAACTTAAGGTCAAAATAGGGTCCGTCCAAGGACATCAGTTTGACATCCAAACCGCGCTGGACAGGGTATTTGGCGCATATTGACGGGATCGATGCCCATGCCAAGCCCTTGGCGCTTCTGGCAGCTTTTTTATTGCAGCATGAGACTGCTCCGTTAATATCCGCGTAGAACCTGCCACCGTTGCAATTTTTCTGTATACGGCAAAGTATAGGCAGGACTGCTCGATGGCAGCTGAATGATGCGATAGCGCGATGCATGCTGACCCAGCACCGTCAAACCTAGCCGGCCCGCTGTTCCGCCATTAAAAGCGATGGTCGTCAGCGCCGGCAAATTGGCAAGCAACGCGAGTAGATCGTTGTCGTTACGGTTACGAATGTGGCTATCCAAACTGCCCGCGCGATGTGCTTCCGCTACCACGTCCCATAGTCCAACATGCTGTCCCAGCAACGTTTTGAGGCGCGAAGTGTAGTCGAGCCGCACCAAATCGATGCCTGTCACTTCCGACATCAAAAGCCAGAATCGATTTTGCGGATTCGCATAGTACTCGTTGCGGGCAAGCGACAATTCACCGGGCAAGCTACCCAATATCAACATGCGTACCTGCCCGTCAATAACGGGGGCGAAACTGCGCTTGCGCTCCATGGTCATGGTGGATCCTTGAAAAACCTGCCGATGCTCATTTTTTTGATCGAGTCCCAACGCCGTCAAAGCGCGCCCATGCGCAAGTACCTGCTGTGCGAGTATAAGCGGTCCTGCTGCGTCGCCGCGCCCCCGCTGAACTACCTTCATCGATGCCACTTGCGATCATGTTCGCGACGGCAAAAGCAGGCGCGCCGCAAAGGCGCCGTCACGGCCATTGATTGGAAAACACGGCACAACGGTAAATCCTTTGTAGATACCTTGTCCCGCTGCAAACTTTTCCTCCATAATGGGCGCCGCGACGGGATTTCAGCGCCTGTCGATTTTACGTTCTAAGGATAAAAAATGGCGAATGCTTGCAGCGGTGCTCTCGATATTGGTTTTGCTACCCTCGACTATGTTCAAATTGGCATTCTCGGGCTAATCCAAGGCATCACCGAACTATTACCCATTTCATCGACCGCCCATATGCGCGTTATTCCGGCACTGCTAGGATGGCGCGATCCCGGATCCGCCTTTTCGGCGGTGATGCAACTGGCGGCGCTGGCCGCTGTGGTGAGCTACTTCTGGCGTGACGTCGTCGCTTTGGGAACCGGTAGTGCCGCCGCGATTCGACGCCGTGATTTCCATGACCAGTGGTTGCGCTTGGCATTTGCCATCGCCATTGCGACCATCCCCATCGGCCTTGCCGGTATCGCGCTTTCTTCCTTATTGAACACTTGCGCGTCGCCGTTGCGCGGCTTGCTTGTGATCGGCATCGCTTCGGTGGGAATGGCAATTTTGCTCGCCGTCGCTGAGCTTACCTGCCGTCATCGCCGCACCGTCGAGCAGATGAGGCTAAGGGACGCTGTCATCGTCGGGATCGCGCAAATTGGCGCCTTGATTCCCGGCGTGTCGCGTTCAGGCTCGACCCTCACTGCGGCGATGTTTCTCAACTTCAAACGGGAGGAAGCGGCGCGCCTGTCCTTTCTTTTGGGATTGCCTGCAATTGCCCTAGCCGGATTAAAAGAACTGTGGGTGCTCTACCACGCGCATATTCCAAGCGAGGCATGGTCACTGCTCGCGTTTGGTTTGATCGTCGCCAGCGGATCGGCGTTCATCGCTATTTGGAGCTTGATGCGCATACTGGAGCGATTTTCGGCGTGGCCCTTCGTCATTTACCGCGCAGCGCTCGGCGTATTTTTAATCGTCGCCGTTCAGGCCGGGTTCTTGCGCTAACGACGGCAATTCGAACGGCTACCAAACACTCAAAATTTTGGGAAGCTCAACTGCCGCGGCCTTGTTTAACGCCAAATCCGAAACAAGGCTGGCATCATGAGAACGGTGTTTCGGCAGTCCGCTCCATCGTCTGCTGGCGCATTTTTCTGCCATTTTACTGGGGCAAGGCGCCGCCGCTGACCCGAACGTGACACCGAGGGTGAAGAAAATCGCGGGGTGCGGCGTGTCGCTAGTGGCATTGGCGGCGCCCGCGACAGGCGCCATCTTATTGAAATACCGAGGAAGATTGATGACCGATTTGCCATCTGCATTTTTCAAACAGATTAGTGAACATATATTTGAACCTAGCGCGGCCACGATTGGACCTTGGTCACCTTATTTTCAACATGGAGGACCGCCCTCAGCTTTACTGGCGCATGCCTTGCGCACTTACTCGCTATCCGGACCATTTAAGATTTCGCGGATCACCATCGAAATATTAAGTGCCGTTCCCGTGCAAACTTGCGAAATTAAAATACAGATTGTGCGCGCCGGCAAAAGAGTGGAACTGCTTAAAGGGGAATACGTCTCCGATGGCAAAACTTACTTGATTGCGCATGCCTGGCGCTTTCTTCCTGAATTTGGCGCAACCAGCGCCATATCAGATTCATACCAAATCCCTTTGTTTCCGGAACCACAAGCACAAAAATTCTTTCCTGGCATTAGCTACTTTCCCTATGGCGATGCATTAGAGTGGCGCTTCGCAAAGGGCGGATTTGGGCTCTATGCCTTTCCGTAT
>PKWL01000142.1 GCA_003133225.1 Janthinobacterium sp. | reverse complement strand
AAGATGTGGGTAAACCTATGGGGTATACCCGCAGCATCGTGGATCAAGCGACAGAAGGGCATCTGGATTTCGTCGATGCAATTATGTTCACCGATAATTGCGTGCAGTTGCTAAGTGCAGCGGACGTGATGCGCATTGTCAGGCCAGAAATGACGATGCACTTTCATCAACTGATTGCCTCAGTGCAGCAACCATGGTCGCTGGAAAGTTCGATTAAGACCCTTCGTTCATTGGTCGACGGTCTTGAAGAGGTGCTCGATGTCGTGATCACTGAAGATGCTCTGTGCAATAGCATCCGCCTGTTCAACGAAAATCGCCAGTTGGTCCGAGATCTGTATCAGCTCCGGCGCACCGGTGCGATCACGCTTCGCGCGTCGCAGATGCAGCACATCGTCAAATCCGGCATGGTAATGGACAAGGAGGAGCATACCGCACTGCTGCGTGAACTGATGGCTTCACTCCAGGCTGATGTAGGCAAGCATTCTACAGCGGTGCCGATATATATTTCTGGGCACTTATGCCAGGCACCGAAACCAGAAATTCTCGATTTGATCGAAGATTGTGGTGTGGTCATCATCGATGATGATCTGTATCACGGATATCGATATGTTTCGACTGACGTTGACGAGGGCATTGGCGATCCGATCCAGGCGATCGCTGCAGCATATATCAAAAAAAATAGCAATGTGCCGTGTCCAACTCGCATAGATCCGGATATGGATTGGGATGCCTGGTTGCTCCGAGCTGTCGACGCGTGCGGTGCAAAGGGATTGATCGTCCTCATGGCCAAGTTTTGCGAGCCGCACTACTTCCAGTATCCACTAATTAAGGAAGCCTTCGAGGCGAATAATGTGCCGCAGCTCCTGATCGAGACCGAGCACGAAGGTGTGGCCATGGAAAACGTGCGTACCAAGGTCGAATCCTTCGCAGAGATGATCAAGCGGCAGAGTTCCGCAATGGTCGTCATTTCCTGAAGCATAACCAGCAAAAATTGGAGCTACCTGACATGAGCGCAATCATTATGCCGAACGACGCGGCAATCATCCTGCCGAACGAACCGGTCGTCAAAAGGGCTAACCGCCTGAAAGCGACCAAGTTGAATAACAAAATGGTCAACGCGTATTGGGAAGATCTTTTCCAAGCGAAGGAACAAGGGCGACTCGTCTGCTGGACAGAGGGGGTGCAGCTCAACCCGATCCTGCAGGCTGCAGATATCGCATGGTGCCATGGCGAAGCAGCGGCAGCGTTGCTGGCAGCACGCAAGGAATCGGCAGGGCCGCAGGCGCTTATGGAATCAAAAGGGTACGACCGTGAGTTGTGCTCCTATGCGCGTACGCATATCGGTTGCGGTGTGATGAATCAAAGCTCCTCCGCCGAGGCGCAGGCTCTTTTGCAGACAGACTCTGTTGGCTTGGCATCGAGGATTCCTGCTCCTGACATGATCATCAGTTGCTATCCATTTTGTAGCACCGGGCAACAGTGGGACAACGCACTTTACAAGACCTTCGAAAAGAAAGTGCCAATCTTTAACATGTCGCTACCATGGACATGGGGCAACAAGGCTTCGTCGAAATATATGAGCGGACCCGAGTACAGGGAGAATGTGGCCTTTTTGAAAAAGCAGCTGCAGGACTGTGTCAAATTTATCGAAGGCATTACCGGCAAGCGATACGACTGGGATCGCCTGAGCGAGATCATGGGATATGTGAAGAAAGCTGCGGAAATCCGTCTCGAGGCAATGCGTTTGTGCAAGGCACGCCCCTCTCCGGCCAGCTTCTTTGAATGGACCAACAGTATCGCTCCGGTAAACTTCCTCCCGGGAGGACCTGAAATCGTGGATTATTTTGTTCAGAAAAAGGCAGAGATCGAAGCTCGCATTGCGGTTGGCGAAGGGTCGATACCGCAGGAAAAGTATCGGCTTTGGTGGGATGGCATCATGAACTGGAACAAAATCGGTTGGCTGGCTGATAAGTTCGCCGGTTATGACGCCAATATGGTTGCCGGCCGGTATACACACATGGGATTTTGGCAAGAACCCCAGGTGATTGACCTCAAGGATCCACTCGATGGCATGGCGCAGAACTACCTGACCTGCCCGATCAGCATCTCTGCGCCGCAGGTAATTGAAAAGATTATCGAACATTGCGAGTATTACGAGATTGACGGATTGATCCTTCATGCGGCGCGCACTTGCCGAGCCTTCTCCTACCCGCAGTACATGATCGCCGACGCAGTCGGTAAGCGCCTCGGATTACCTGTCGCAATGTTTGAGGGCGATATGGTCGACGAAACGTTCTACAAGGATGAGGTTGTCAATAGTCGTGTCGAGGCGATGCTGGAGGCGATTGATGCAAGCCGCGCCAGAATGCGATAAGAAATAGGATGCAAAGGAGAAGATCATGACCTCTTATGTAATGGGTATCGATTTTGGATCCACGACGGCGAAGGTCGTGATTTTGGACGCAGATGGGAATGTCGTAGCATCCAGCGTTTCTCACAAAGGGGCTGTCAGCGATGACGGCGTAAAAGCCGCCTTGAAGGATGCCCTCACGCAGGCTGCAATCGACTTGACCTCTGTCAAGAAGGTTGTGAGCACTGGCTATGGCCGCCGTATGCTTGACATTGCTGACCGAACGATCACCGAGATCACCTGCCATGCGCGAGGCGCGATCGCACTGGTACCGGAAGCACGGGTTGTAATCGATATCGGTGGACAGGACAGCAAGGTCATTGCGATCGACACGAACGGTTTGGTTTCCCGTTTCGCGATGAACGACCGCTGTGCGGCCGGCACCGGCAAGTTCCTAGAAGTTCTCGCGCGCGCAGTCAATGTTGAGCTTGACCACATGGGGGCGCTTGCGCTCGAAGCAACCGAGTCGGTTGAGATCACAAGCATGTGCGCAACGTTTGCCGAGACCGAAGTGATTTCGCTGCTTGCGGAAGGGAGATCCAAATCGGTGATACTCGCCGGTGTGCATAGATCGATTGCAAACCGAACAGTGGGTTTAGTTGGTCGCGTAGGGAAACGTGATCCGATTGTAATGACAGGAGGCGTTGCGCAAAACATTGCGGCAGTGCACTACTTGGAAAAAGCGCTGCAAACCACGTTGATCATTCCCGCTGGAGCGCAGACCGCAGGTGCGTTGGGCGCGGCGTTGTTCGCCCTAGACGATCTGCGCAATGACGGCGCAAGCAAGCGGAAAGAGGATCAAGCGGTCGAGAGCAAACTCGAAATGCTGCTTGCCGACACCCAGCGATGCGCACCCGCTTGCGGTGCCAAACCTGCTCCAGTCGTATTCAAGGCTTGACGGGGCGACACAATGGTGGTCTGCAGCGCGCATGCCAACGAACAGCGACAATAAATGGAGGCGTGATGGGGGTACTGAGTGGAGTTCGCGTTATTGAAATGGCTGGAATAGGGCCGGGGCCATTTTGTGGCATGTTGCTCGCCGACATGGGGGCGGACGTGGTACGCATAGATCGGCTTATCGAATCAGACCGAGGCGTAAATTTTCCTACCAAACTAGATCTTTTGAACCGCAACAAGCGTTCAATTGCAATCGACCTGAAATCACCTCAAGGGATAGATGCAGTTCGCGAATTGCTAAAGGAAGCGGATGTCCTGCTTGAAGGTTTCCGACCGGGCGTCATGGAAAAGCTCGGTCTGGGCCCGGCCGATTGTATGGCAGTCAATCCGCGTCTGGTCTTCGGGCGAATGACCGGATGGGGGCAAGACGGGCCATTGAACCAAGCCGCCGGCCACGACCTGAATTTCATCGCTTTGTCTGGCGTGTTAGACGCAATTGGGCGCAAAGGTGAGCCGCCGTCCATTCCACTCAATCTGATCGGTGATTTTGGGGGGGGAGCTCTCTACCTCGCCATGGGCGTACTCGCCGCTGTAATCGAGTCACGTACATCGGGACTTGGACAGGTTGTGGATGCCGCCATCATCGACGGCGTGAGCAGCCTAATGACCATGCAATATGCCCTCAAGCAAATGGGCTCTTGGCCGAACGAGCGCGGCAGTAACCTGTTAGATGGCGGCGCCCCATTCTACGCTGTGTATGAAACGAAAGACGGTCGGTATATCTCAATCGCTCCGGTGGAAAAACGCTTCTACGACGATTTGCTTGCGCGAATTGGGTTAAGCGCGGCCAGCCTGCCCAAGCAGAACGATCCGCGTGGATGGGAACAGATTCGTGGCCGTTTTGCGGAAATTTTCAAGAGCCGCACGCGTGCCGAGTGGTGTGAAACCCTTGAAGGCACTGATGCCTGCTTCGCTCCCGTCCTTACAATGGACGAGTGTCGGGCGCATCCACACACCGTCGAGCGCCAAATGTTTGTCGAAGTCGACGGCGTGTTTAATCCCATGCCGGCGCCGCGTTTTAGCAGAACGGCATCTCATCTTGATAGGCCCCCTCCTCAAATAGGAGCAGATACGGATCAAGCGTTGTTAGATTGGGGCTTGTCGGCAGAAAGAATCCGCAGCCTTAAAGACGCTCAAGCCATCCTGTAAAACCACCTTTTTAAAGAAATTACATTGAAAGAATGCCAGTGGACAATAACGGTATCCATGAAGATTTTCGCGCACAGGCAAGGCGGCTTGCGAACGAAAAAATCAAGCCTCACGCTGCAATCGTCGACGAAGAAGAACAGTTTCCGATGGCGTCGATAGACGCCTTCAAGAAAATGGAACTTAATGGACTGCCGTTTCCAGTGGAATTGGGTGGCGCCGGTGGTGACCTCCTGTCGCAAGTGATCGCGGTCGAAGAAATTGCCCGTGTCTGCGGATCTTCGGCCCTCGTCCTACTGATACCTTGGGCTGCGCTGACACCGCTCGTTTGGTTTGGCAGTGATGACTTGAAACAAAAAGTCGTACCATCGGTCGCAGCAGGCAAGTGTGGTGCAAGTTTCTGTCTGACCGAACCGGGCGGTGGCTCTGATTTACCTGGCCTCAAAACGCGCGCCGAACAGGTTGGCGGCGGATGGCTTCTCAATGGGCAAAAGCGATTCATTTCGAATGTGGGGTGGTCTGATTGGTATGCGATCCTCGCACGTACTGCCGAGAAGTCGTTTGGAGTTTTTATGGTGCATCGTGATGATGCAGGGATCTCGATCGGAAGGCACGAACGAAAAATGGGCATGCGCGGAAGCCCTACTGCGGACGTCATTTTGGAGGACTGCCTCATTCCCGAGGATCGTGTGGTCGGCGATCCGTTCAAAGGATACGAATACATGATGCAGACGCTTAGTTACACGAGACCACTGGTTTCTGCACAGGCGCTCGGCTTGGCGCAGGGCGCACTCGACGAGGCAGTACGCTACACCTCCGAGCGCACTCAGTTTAATTCGAAAGTGTCGCGCTTTCAGATGGTGCGCGGAATGATCGCCGATATGGCCATTGCTGTCGAATCATCACGAACCCTTCTTTACCGTGCGGTCGAGCTTGCGGAACACAACGACGATCGTGCCAGATGTTTTGCATCGATGGCAAAGACGCTTTGTTCGGACACGGCTATGTCGGTTACGACCAATGCCGTCCAACTTCATGGGGGATATGGTTATACCAAGGATTATCCAGTTGAGCGGATGATGCGCGATGCAAAGGTCTCACAAATTTGGGAGGGGACAAACCAGATTCAGCGCCTGCTCGTGGCAAAGTACGTATACCAGGATTGACAGCTGAGCATCCACTATTTTGAGAAAATCCGTCGGACCCGGCGGTAGTTCAGGCCGACACTTGGTTTTGCGATTCCGGGGCGGGGCGTGTGGTTGCCATGCCCCGGTAGATTACATTGGAAATGCCATCGGCGGCGAGGTCAACGGAAAAATCGCCTTCGCCTCTAAGAAATGTCCAAATCTGATGTTCGATACAGCCAAAAATCATGTCCCGCAGTAGACTTACTGGCACGTCGTTACGAAACTCGCCGGTCTTGACGGCTTGATTCAGTACCGCGCTAATCTTCCCAGTGAATTTGCGGTTAAGTGTGTATATGTGCATAGAGCGGTAGGAAGGGTCAGAGCGCAATTCCATCAGCACGAAACGTGTCAGAGAAGGTTCTTTACGGACTACCGCAAGGCTTTCCCAGACCAAACGACGCAGGCGATCACGGATGCCCTTGGTTGTTGTTGCATGCTGATCATCGACGGCAAGGATTTCCTCGAACCATTGTTCAGCGACCCTGACCAGCAGATCGCGTTTGCTGGCAAAGTATTTGTAAATTGTTGCTTCCGAAATGCCGCAACGATCCGCGACCTCCGATGTAATGATTTTCTCATATCCTTTTTCGGAAAGCATTTGGCGAGTAATTGCCATGATCTCGGAAATACGCTCGTCAGGGGAGAGTCTGTTCCTGACCCGCGGTGGGGGTGAATGCGGCATGCAAAATCCTGGTGATTGATTGTTGGTGATCTTACTTTTGATCGTGCCCTACTCGAGCAATCGTCAGCTACGACACCTACGGTGACGGAAAAATGCGACCACACGAAACCATCAAAAAAAGAGGATATTTGTGCAATATACAGGAACCTGTAACGCCGGCACGAAGAAGATTGTCCTGCCTTTCAGCAGGCAAACCAGTTGCTTGCGGCAAAGCATGACGAATTTGCGTGCCCTCTAATTTGTTGATCTGTTGCCAGGATGGTATTTCATGTTTTGATTGTTAGATGTAAATATGCTTGGATATTATATGCATGCGTAGTTATAATCAAGCCATATTAAAATTTAACATAAAGGATTCGGGCTTTGGCACAAGAATGAATAAACCAGGTGGAGGTACATGATGGAGCAAACGATGACGAATACAAGAAAGATCCGGGTTCCGGCACTAATCGAGTGCGGAGTTCTTATTGCCGGCGGCACATCCGGAGTCGGACTTGCTGCGGCGCTGCAGTTTGCCGCTGCAGGGGTACCGCGGATCGGGCTAATTGGGAGAAACGCAGAACGAGGCGGCGCTGCACGTGAGGCGGTGATGAAACACGCGCCAGAGGCGAAGGTGGTATTCATTGCAGCTGATGCGAATCAAGTGGATCAGGCTGCTCGGGCAGTTGAAGTTGGGCTCGAGAAATTGGGAAAAATTGATGTACTGGTGAATTCGACTGTCGGCCCAGCCATCCCTAAGCTGTTTCACGAAATGTTGGTTGAAGATATTGCTCCAACGGTCTTTCAGCAGATGATGGGACCTCTCATCATGAGTCGTCTGATATTGCCAGGCATGCGTGAGAGTGGAGGAGGCGTCATCATCAATATTTCTTCGGACGCGGGAAAGGTAACAACGCCGGGCGAATCTGTCATCGGTGCCGCAATGGCCGCCATCATCATGTTCTCCAGGACCTTGGCGATGGAAGTGAAGCGGTTCGGAATACGCGTCAACACCCTGACGCCCTCTTTGATTGAAGGCACGCTCACCTACGACCGGATATTTAACGATCCGTTTAGCACGAAACTGTTTTCAAGCGCAACCGCCATGGCTCATCTCGGAGTCGCACAACCGGACGATCTTGCTTCTCTTATTGTGTTTTTAGCAAGCCCGGCAGCTGCCCGTATTACCGGTCAGACGATCAGCGTCAACGGCGGGATTTCGGCTGCCTGATGACAGTATTGGCCTCGGTCGCAAGGGGGCAATACTTGAGAATTAACAAGCGGTCCGAAGGGTTGCCTGTGGTGTCTATCCCACATAGAATTTAGGCGAGAAGCTAACCGGGTAACCGCTTAATCAGACTACCAATTGGTAACCGTTTAATCCGACTACCAATTCTGCGTTGCTTCCGCATGCAGATGACTCGCTTTTAAGGACACTAGTTATGATTGACGACATGTATTTAAAACCAGGACGATTTATCGAAAGTGATGATCTGCAAGTAATCACTTTTGCGCAACAGGCGGTCGGCAGGGAAACCGGGGAGATTGCGAAAGCAGTCCGAATTTACGAGGCAGTGCGCGACCAAATCGCCTACGACCCATATGACCGGCTTTCCCGGCCAGAGGCATACTCCGGAAAGCGGGCGCTTAACCGTGGCCGCGGAACTTGCATATCAAAGGCAGCTCTTTTGGTCGCGTGCGCACGTGCCGTCGGTCTTTTCGCGCGTATCGGATTTGCCGACGTACGAAACCATTTGGCGTCCCCACGTCTGGTAAAGGCCAACAATGGCGACGTCTTTCGGTGGCACTCCTACGCAGAGCTGTACCTTAATGAAAAATGGGTGAAGGCCACTCCGGCCTTCGATACTGAACTATGCAAACGCTGTGGCATTCAGCCCTTGGCATTCGACGGGCTTGGCGACTCGATATTCCAGCAGTACGATAAGAACAACCGCCAGCACATGGAGTATGTACAGAACCGAGGGACGTTCGTTGACGTTCCTGTTGACGCTGTGATTGCCACGTTCCGTGAACATAGTCCAGGCCTATTGGATGATGAGTATGTCAATGCCGGAGCCTTTTCGGCTGAAGTGCTGGTCCGATAGAAAGCACGCTGAGAGTGGCCATTGGCCGCGGTGCCGACAGCGACGCGCAGCGCGCTCCGCGAAACTGTCAATTACTGTTTCCGATATGTTAGATTCTTTCGCCGCGACGGCGCCTGTTTCTTTTTTATACGATTCCCTCAGCGATCCGCATCATCAGTGAATGGTGGCGCTAGGCAAATTCAGTCAGTAGAATGCCGGCGTATCGGATCCCGCCGCTTTTCATACATATAGGGAAGAAAGTTGTGAGATACCTTGAAGACTTGATTAGCGGTGTTGTAGTCGATTGCGGAAGTTACATTTTTTCGCGGGATGAGATCGTCAGTTTTGCGCACCGCTATGATCCTCAGCCCTTCCATATTAACGATGAAATGGCCGGCCACGGATTATTCGGGCGCCTAATAGCTTCTGGCCTGCATTCGGCAAGCGCAAGCCGCAGGCTGGTATTGCAAACCGTCATGCAAGATATTTTTCTTATCGGCTCGCCCGGGGTCAAGCGGATGCAAATGCACAAGCCAGTGTATTCGGACTCCGCCATACGGGTAACCCATACAACCGGGAATATCGAATTACTTGAGGAATGGCCCGGTGTAGGGCTTGTCGAAAGCCTTACCCAAGGTTTCGATGCAGGTGGCAATCTGGTCATAACAATCGATGGCCTCGATTGGGTCGGGTCGCAAACACTCCCAACAGATTTTGATGTGACGCCACTTCGAATGTCGCAAAGCGCGTCGATGGGATTGCGCGCGCTAAGGCGCGTCGCAGAGATAGCTCCTTCTTCGAGCAAACTAGGACCGGGCAAGCGTCTTTATCTGGAGGACTGTCACGTTGACTTAACAATTGTCTCCGGAGAGTACGAGGTTAGGGCAAGCGATATGACCGCTTTCCGCGCAGAATTCGATCCGCTTCCTTCTAACGGCGGTTCTCGCTTTTCTGCAAATGAATGGCTTGGCATCTGCTTGGCTGGACGCATCTTTGCCGATACGTTCTGGTCGCATACGGAAATTGTCGGCGGAGCCGGAACGAACTTCGTGCGCTGGCCCGGCTCCGTGCAGGCAGGGGATTACCTCCGAGGTGAATTGCGCATCACCCATGCGCGGTCCTTACGCACGCGTCCAGGCCTTGGCCTGATCGAGGCTGAGAACGTATGTATCAACCAACGTGCCGAAGTCATATCTAATTATTCAACGATCGCTTTCATTCGGATGCAAGCTGAAGCATAAAGCCAATCGCACATGTGAAATCCGAGAATGATCAGCTGGATGCGGCGCTGGTCTGGCGCAGGCTGCCAGGTGTTAGACAATTTATGCATCTGGCTGGTCCACACCCAAGTGCGCGTTGCCGAATTTTTTACCCCGTACATGCTCGCCATCAGAAAGGATTCTATCGGGTTCGTTTCGAACACGGAGGTGAGATGCTAACTAAGCAATTTCGCGCCAGGTTTAGGCAAGCAGCAGACCGCTATTACGTTGTTGTACGGGGCTCTACCGAGCAAGGGAGCTGTGCCGGAACATCTTGCACCGGCACAACTTAATTAACAACCGGAAGTTTCAGTATTCCGCCATGACTTGTATGCTGGTCTTGAACTGATAATTTCGAAAAACATCCTTTAGCTTTCCTTCGACGAGCGCAGTATCGGCCGCAGCAACTCGGACGCGCAAGACAACTGTAGGGCGTAGGCCGCTTTCATCAATAGTGATGTCGAATGAACCATATTCTCCTACCGTCGCTGCAGCCAAATTCAGCGACAAGGTCCGCATCGCTTCAATGCGTAGGGCTGGCTTCGAAATCTTACCGACTGCGGTCATCGGAATTTCCGGAAGTATGATGATCTCAACCGGCAATGCGGCCCGCTCCTGTACGTGCTCACGGCAGAATTGTAACAATTCAGCGCTATTCACCTGGCTTCCAGGCGTTAGCTGGACATAGGCAATCGGCATTTCTCCTTTATGTGCATCTGGGCGCCCAATTGCTGCGGCTATTTGTACCGCTGGATGGCACGCAAGGACTTCCTCAATCAGCTTCGGATCGATGTTATGTCCACCCCGAATGATCAAGTCTTTGGACCGGCCGAACAACCATGCGAATCCATCAGCATCGACACAACCGAGGTCGCCAGTATTCGCCCATTTCGTTCCGTCTGGAGCTCCGCCTATGAAAAATTCCGTATCCAGTCGGGAGTCCACGTAGCCTCCGATAACGCCGGGGCCTGTAACGGCAAGCACGCCGCGCTCTCCTGGTGCGCACTCACGCACGAACTTATTCGAAGCATCTACCTCGATTGCCGTCACCGGGTGGAAGGGAAGATGGAATCCGACGGATCCGACCAGCGGTTGCTTTCCATTGTTGGGCTGGGCGCATGCAATGCCGTGAAGTTCTGACATACCCCAGAACTCAAGCAACCAGATTCCAAACCGGTCATGGAATCCGCGCATAAGTTCCACCGGAACTGTACTGGCTCCGCAATTGAAGGTCTGGATGCAGTGGCCTTCCGAGGACGTATTCGGCAAACTCAGAATGGCTGAAACTGTAGCAGGCGTTGCCAAAACGGAGGTCATCTTGTAGTGACGCGCGATATCCCAAAAATTTTTGACGACGTCTTGGTTCCGGAAGCCATCTTTTGTTAACGTCAACAGCGTCTGCCCGAACATTATGGTTCGCAATGCAAGAACGCCAAGGCCTCCAATGTGGAAATTTGGCATCGCATGGCCTACCACGCCGTCGGGAGCGGAGCCCGACATTGAGCCAGTTATCCAAGCGTTTAATAATTTCCCGCGATGTGTCATCCGCACCAGTTTCGGCGCAGCCGTCGTTCCGCCGGTAGGCAGATAAATCGCCTCGGCATGCGGATTATCAGTTGGGCGAAAGATGAGTCGCCCAGAAGGATATGCTTCAATTGCAGTTAGGAAATCGTTTGCGGAATCATCTGAATCTACGATGAGAACGCGGCGCAGTGTGGGTACCTGGCGGCAAATTTCGTCGAGATTGTTCCATATGCCGGGTCCATATTTGTTGGTCGTAGTCACCAGAACGGTGGCGCGCGCCGCATTCATAATCGACGTCACAATGCGTGACTCAAGAAAAGGGTTGATTGGGCAGCTGATTCCCGCCGTCGCGCCTGCCCAAGTCGCAACAAGCGCCTCTGGTACCATTGGGAGGATAACCGCAACGGACGGAGGCTCATTTTCTGAGATACTGCTGAAGAGGTTTGCCGCCTGTTCGATGGACTGCACTAGCTTCGCGTAGGTGATCACGCGTGGTGCCACCGCTAAATCCGCGGAAAGTAGCTGAATTAATGCCGGCTTCGATGGATCCGCCGATGCGGCAGCCGTAATGCAGTCATAAATTGACGCCCCAGGCAATAAATCATCGGGAACAAACTTTTCAATCTCGAGAATGTCTTTCTGTGAACGTATCCATGCTCTAGCAAGCTTGCCGGGCCCCGGCTCGGCTCCCGGCAACCATGGCCCTGGCGCCAGGTGATCATCCGTGGCAGGTGTTTTGGGTTGATTATTTTCTGTGGGCATATGCATGTTGTCTCCTCCAGTATTGTTACGCGTTTGCGAAGTTTTGTGTCGACACAAGTAGCCCGCTGGTCACAAGGGGCTGCCGAGACTGCAGCGGTAGCAGATTGGCGCACAGCACTCTTTGTGTTGTCACCAGACACTCCAGCTAAGCCGCCCTTGAACCGATCCGACTGTTATGTTATATATATTTTTGTATAATTTGATTGATATTAATCGTCCGTAAGCATATTATACGGTACGAGTCGTAACCGTCAACAAACATTTTTCAAAGTAGATTCCTCAACAACAATCATAGGAAAGTTGACAATTTTCAACCCCGGACATTTTGAATTTTCTGAAAATAATACGAATATAGTATTTAACAATACGTTAGTATATGTTTATAAAACAGGTCGGCTCTCGGGCGTGACCACCAGTTACTTAAAAGGAGGCAACAATGGGTTATAAATCTGTATTTCGCAACGGCCTGTTTGACGGTCAGGTGGTGATCGTCACTGGCGGTGGTAGCGGCATCGGCCGTTGTGTCAGCCATGAACTTAGCGCATTGGGGGCAATCGTCGCTATCGTTGGTCGCGACCCGGAGAAGCTCGCGGCAGTGAAGGCCGAGATCGAAGCGGAAGGCGGGCGCGTGAGCGTTCATGTTTGTGACATCAGGGAGGAGACTCAAGTCATTGAGACGATCGAATCGGTACTGGCGTCACATGGCCGCGTCGACGCGTTGGTGAACAACGCCGGTGGTCAATATCGAAAAGCATTGAAAGAGATCAGCACGAAAGGCTTTGAAGCGGTAGTGCGCAACAATCTGACTGGCGGCTTTATTTTCATGCGCGAAGTTTACAATCGTTGGATGGAGGCCCATGGAGGAGCAATCGTCAACATCGTTTCCGACATGTGGAATGGCTGGCCCAACTA
Source organism: Janthinobacterium sp. (assembly GCA_003133225.1). Taxonomy (GTDB): domain Bacteria; phylum Pseudomonadota; class Gammaproteobacteria; order Burkholderiales; family Burkholderiaceae_D; genus Janthinobacterium. Next base: position 22,597 of record PKWL01000142.1, on the reverse strand, counting down.
CGCCCATTCTGGAGCTGCACGGGCTGGTATGTGGAATCTGACGGAAAGTGCAGCATCCGAATGGGCGCCCGCAGGCGTACGAATAAATGCGGTTGGAGTCGGCGGCGTTGCAAGTAGCGGTTTTGATACCTACACGCCTGAGGCGCAAAGGGAAATCCTCAAATTCCCCACCAAGATTCCAATGCAGCGCTACGGAACCGTTTCCGAAGTCTCCGCCGCAATTGTTTATTTGCTGTCGCCCGCGGCAGCCTTTATTACTGGTTCATGCATTCGTGTCGACGGTGGCGCGCCGAATGCCCGTATTTGTTACAACGATCTCACGCCCCACCACAACTCGAACGCCTTTAATGGCTTCCACCTGGATGTACTGCCGAAGCTGCTGACAGAGGGCCCTAAGTCTGATAATGCCTAAGTCTGATAATGGGACAGGACAGGACGCGTATGGACGTTAGAAGTGCCTTAACTCCGGAGGAGCAGGGCACCATGAAGATCCATATGCTTTGGCGCTCAGAATTTCTAACCCCTTGTGCTCACCGAAAGCTGATCCATCGGATGCCCCAGATTTTGTCTTGCTAAGCTATATGGGGACCGTAAGGATTCCTGCTTATGCTCCGCTGCGCAGATAATTGAGATGGCGGGCTCGGATCACTTCGGGGTGGCCGCTTTCGCCATAGCGCGCTGCTGGACTTGGCGGCGACCACATACGCTATGCGGAATTTCTTGTTTGGCGAGGTGAAATGGTATACAGGGATACTGCCTTAGCAAATCAGATGCGGGAACTGTTCTACCAGGGTGGTGACGCCAACTGTGCGATGTTCAGATGCGCCGGTGTCTTGGGCCTGCGAATTCCGGGTGTTGCGGTCGGGAATTGGCGAGATACGCCGCGTTTTGCGTCGATCTTGTCTCACGAATGAACAGATAGTCATGGCAATGAAAATTTGCGTAGTTGGCCATCAAAGATTTTTTGATTAGGAGTTTTGCGCCAATTTGTTGTTCTTCACGAGCTTCCAGCCTAATTGCTGCCGGATTTGTTCCATGTCAGGTAGCGGCTCAAGGCTAGCCCGGCGATGTTTCAGCCAATCTCGAACCTCTGCTTTGTTTGGCTTCGAAATTTTTTCCATAGCTTTTTGTCTCCGTACGATGGGCGCGCGGCTGCGCGCGTTGGGCCGCTAAAAACAATGCCAGACGCTTAATATTAACTTCCGAAAAAAGTCGTGACACCAGAAATGCGCGGATTTTCAAAGCCATTCACGTTTGGTCGCCGTGTGAAGGCGAGGACCTTTTACAGGACAAACTACTAATTAATTCAGGAAGGCCCAATAGGTATTATATACTCGCACATAAAGTATGTTAGCGTACCATATTTCGGAAGTCAACCTTTTTTTTGCATTCGGTTCAATCAAGTCGAATCCGGCTGGGCCATTTGTAAACAAGATCAGGCAATCGTGAGGGATTGCCTGAGAATCTCTTGATATCTCCCCCACGTGGAAGTTTTGGACTTCCGGATGGATCAATACGGCCCGTAGAGGCTCAAGGCCCAGAGTTTGCTTATGATTTCCTTGAAATCACGACAAAAATCGCTGTTGAAGGAATTGCACGGCTCGACTTGTGACCTTATGATCGTAGCGTTTCTGGAAGGTTGTTTCGAGCATGATTGAACTTTTTCCGTTGGGCATGATTCGATGCGTGTTGTCGAACATGCGTCGTGAGGTGGACTATTTCTTTGAATACTGAACAGCAACTCGACCGACCCGTTCGCGCGCGATGATCATCTTCATCACGCCTGCCGTGCCGTCACCGATTTCCAGCCCCATGACATCACGAAGGCGTTGCTGGTGCGGCAAGTCCTTGGACCAGCCATAATGGCCAAATGTCAGAAGGCACTGATGAATCACGTCGAAAGCGGTACGAGGGCAGAACCACTTGCACATTGCTGCCTCGGCTGTATGCGGTTGCTTGGCATCACGCAGTGCGAGCGCGTGATAGCACAGTTGGCGGGCCGCCGCGATTTGTGTTTCGCTCTCGACTAACGGGAAGGTCACGCCCTGGAACTGGGCGATTGGCCCGCCAAATGCCTCACGCTGCGTGGTGTATTCCCAAGCCTCGTCGAGCGATGCCTGCGCCGCCGCTATGCATTGCAGTCCAATCAAGGCGCGGCTGTAGTCGAAGCCCATCATTACCTGTGAGAATCCCTGCCCCTCTTCGGCAAGTCGATGGTTGATCGGCACTCGCACGTCATCAAAAAATACCGATCCGCGCCCGATGATTCGGCTGCCGACATCATCGAAACGGGTGCGGGACACTCCGGGGGTGCTTGCAGGAACGAAAATCGCGCTAACTCCGCGCGCCCCTTCTTCGGGCTTGCCCGTACGCGCGAAAACGAGAAACGCGTCCGCACAATCGGCAAAAGTGATCGAGGTTTTTTCACCGTTGAGGACATAAAAATCGCCATCGAGTTTTGCTCGGACCGTCAGATTAGCTGCATCAGAACCGGCGCTGGGTTCCGTCACGCAGATTCCCACGATTGCTTCGCCGCTAATCATGCGCGGTACCCATTCGGCAGCCAGTTCGCGCGGTGCGCTGCGCATAATGATAGCTCCCAGCAAGGACGCGCCAACAGGCACCGCACTGATGTTGAAGTCGCCGTAGGCTAGCTCTTCCGCGATGATGCCGGTTGTTACACTGCTCAGGCCCATGCCGCCGAATTCCTCTGGTAAGTCGGCGCCAATCAAGCCAAGGTTTCCCATTTCGCGGATCAGGTCTCGATCCATGAATCCGGCTGCCTCGCGCTTCTGATAAGACGGCAGCAGCACCTCACGGGAAAAACGTCGGGCAACATCGCGAAGGGAAATTTGGTCGTCGGTAAGAATCATTTTTTCTTTCTCCAATACATTCATTTAATTGTCGTTGACCGTAATCACGCGATCGCCGCACTGCGCTGGGAGCTTTCCTGCGAGGGCTTCCGCTTGGACAGGATTGGCGAACAGTCCTCATTATATAAAGTATCTTAGCATACAATACTCAAGGACATTACATATGCAGGAAAAATTGTTTGGGCCGACGAGTTCCCTTTGGATGCTTACGTTCATTTGGTCGTGCGCGGAAGCTAGTTGGCTAGGCAGATTGCGCGGCGCCCAAGTACAGACCGATGATGGTTTGGTAACGGTCCATCTCGACAAGCGAGCGCCAGCCATAACAGTTTCATATTCGCTGCCATGATTGCGAATGTTGCATGATCCGCGTTCCGGACCACCAACCCTTGGCCGTCCGCTGCGGCGACACCGATGATGACTGCCTTTTTCTGCCACACAACACGACCGGTGTAGGAGATTCAGTTATTTCTAAACCAATTTTTGGGAGCGTTAATTGCTCCTTGCGCCGGGGATGACAAATCCAACCGCCGCGGAAACGCATTGCGCACGCGCGCCGGTTTGATGGTGGGCTACTCGTGGTCTTTTATAAAGGTGGCGAAGATATTCCGGACTTCCAGTTGCGTCAGTTCAGCGAGCGATCGTAGTGACGGCCGCTTTTGCGTGGCGCGCCGGATACCACCTGCTTGCGTAAGACACTTAAGACAGTATCTCTCCTGATGTCCAGCCTCAACGTCCCCGATTTCAGCGCAAGCAGCCTTTCACAAGAGTTGCTCAGTTCGATTGCGATTGACGGACTTAACCAGCGCAACCTTAAGCCTTCATGCATTCAGTTGAGTGAGTAACTCTTGATTCGGCCTGCAATACGGACGTGTTAACCATCAATTCCCGCTCCTCGCTTGATGGTAACGAGATTCTTCTTGACCAACGTTAGCATGTCGGAAAGATGATACCGATCTTCAAGACTTAGCCCTTCCAGAACGCGTTCACTCATCTCATGACTGAGTTGACGCATTTTCTTTACGGTTTGCACGCCATTCTGGGTCAACTGAATCCGCTTGACCCGCCTGTCGGCTGCGTCCAGGCGTCTTTCGATGAATCCTGATGCTTCAAGGCGATCAATCAATCCTCCCAACGCAGCTTTGCCCATTTCCAGCACATCGGCGAGATCACTTTGGATCATCCCATCGTGACGCGACAGGTAGGCCAAGACCCACCACTGGGAACGAGTGACACCTAGCGGCTTCATGAAATCATCAAAAACCACGCGCCGTAGGCGCGATACATCATGCATTAGAAAACCCAGACGCTGATCCCAGTTATTTTCGTCGGTTAATTCGGCTTTATTAGCTTTTGTCGGCTTTTTCGTGGCGGCTTGCTTTTTCACTGAACCACTCACATTTTTGGCGGGAAGATTAGTTTCCATTTAATTCACGTTTCCTTAAAAATCAAGAGCAGGAGCTTATTTCATAAATTTCCCCTATGGGGAAGGCGTGCGGGGCGAATGCGAACACAAGCGAGCGGTTCTGCAGAGTTATGGGTTCCGTCCCATATTTTTCTTACTCACTTCCAGTCGATACGGATGAAAGGGGGCGTGGATGGTTCGTCGGAACGAAGTTTTGGTTTCATCTCGTATTATACGCTGCCACTTAGTATGCATACGCTCGCTTCAAATTGGTGGCCTATTTAACATCTAAAAGTAATGCGTCAGGAAAGAAAATAAAAATTTCACGCAAAATATTATGTCACTATTTTTATAGTATGCAACAATACTCATATTGTTGCACATAAATATAGCGTAGGTTTTAAACGCAAAAACTAAAAAAGTAAATCGCAACGCGGCAAGCCCAGGGCCTGACTTGCGCGCAACTTCCGGTTGCCCTTTATGATTCCGGCGCACTCTTTTTTGCACGCCACCTAACCGTTAGTGGATGAGGTGCAAATGTCGTCGTCGGTTCGCCGTGTCCCGATTCTTCAAATGTCCGATCGCCGTCCTCGTGTTAAACAGTGAACTTTCCACTTTCCAAGGCGCGCAAACAAAATGAGAGCTGTCGTCACAAGTTCAAAACAGCGTGTGACAAAGTGACAAAGTGGCCTTCTAAACTGCAGTTCTTGCCCGGATCAACACAGCGCGTCGGCCTCCGGCAGCGCTTTCCGGTGTCGGGCTCAGCATTTCCCAAGGATAGTCCGCCGGGAGCGGGCCGGTGCTATGGCGTGTTAATGCGGATTCTATATCCACCCCATTCGATGGCAAGCGACTTGGTCATTACATTGACGGCGGCTTTTGCCAGACGGCACCACAAATGCCGATCCGGTCCATACCCAAGAAACCAGAATCGACCCGACCGGTCCGGTGCGCCTTTCCGCGATCCAGCGTTTGCCGCAGGCATGGGTGGCAAAGGAGGCGCCGTTCATCAAAGTCGATGTAATCGACTCGAAGGCGCGCGGGCTGAGTTCCTTGGCCGGCGCCATGAATTTGCCAGCGGCATTGTTGAGCAATCTAGTCAGCCACACCGAATCCAGATGCCCGACGTGGGCAGTACCGATCTCCTCCGGGTTGCGATATTTACGGTTTCAAAATGAGCGCGGGTGCCGTGACGCCGGTAAATTTCGCACGCAGCCTCCTCGAGCAACAGTACCACCCCGTCCTCACAGACACATTTTGGTGCCATGCCGCAAAAAAATCAGCGCCGCCTTTCCCCTGGTCATATCGCCACCGGCGATCAGAATACGTTTTTCAGTCAGGATTGTTGATTGAATAGCAACGTGGTGGGTAGTTCGTTCGTTTTAATTATGCTTTGCAAGCTGATAGTCGTGTTGCGGAAAGCGCTTACTGACTTCAAATAAAAGCGGATTGGGCTATTGCGCGGCAAATAAAATAGGACGCGAGACCACTTGCCGCCGCCCGTCGCCAGGTTTGTTGCCGCGAGCAAAAGATCGCCGCCCGCCTCAGCAACGACGTTCAGCGAAGATAATCGTTAGTAATTCTCGGTAGCATCCAATGCACCGGTCACAGGATGACTTGATTCAAGTCCGATCGAGTACGGCGCTTTGCGTTTAGACAGGATCCCATGTAAACACGTCGCCAGACCGATCCAGCGGATAGAAATCGCTTTTGAACATCGGAAAAACACGTTCGACAATTTGATCCGGCGTCCAGCCGTCGCTTGTGTGTGCGGTGCGTAGAACGCGCGGCTGCGAAAACAAATAGATTTCGTTGTTGCGTACACCGAAAATCTGTCCCGTTACATGATTCGCTGCATCGCTGGCAAGCGCTGCGATGAGTGGCGCGATTTTTTCCGGGACAAGTTTCTTTAACCCTTCGGCTCGTTTTTTTTCTGCATCCGTCTCGCTCGGCAAAGAATCGATCATCCTGGTCCATGCCCAAGGCGCTACTGCGTTTGACCGGATATTGAAGCGGCTCATGTCCAGTGCGATCGCCTTAGAAAGGCCGACGATACCGAGTTTTGCGGCGCAATAGTTGGCTTGCCCAAAGTTGCCGATAAGACCGGAGCTTGACGTCATGTGAACAAAAGCGCCGCTGTTTTGTTCCTTGAACAATGGTGCTGCCGCGCGGCTGACATAAAAGGCGCCACGCAGATGTACGTCAATCACCGAGTTGAATTCTTCCGGCGACATCCGGTGGAAAATGGCGTCGCGTAGGTTGCCGGCATTGTTTACCACAATATCGACCTGGCCAAAGGTGTCGCGTGCGGTCGCTATCATCGCCTGCGCTTCCTCCCACTCAGCCACTGAATGTCCGCTTGCGATGGCTTTGCCGCCGGCGCGTACGATTTCATCAACCACAGACTGCGCCGCGCTCATGTCTAAGCCTTCGCCAGCGATCGAGCTGCCGATATCGTTTACTACAACGCTCGCTCCGCATCGTGCGAGTTCCAGCGCGATACAGCGGCCCACGCCTCGGCCAGATCCCGTGACAACGGCGACTTTTCCTTCGAGCAGGACATCCGATTTTTTATTAGCCATTGGTAATTTCTCCATTTCCATTGTTCAGTGGTAATTACATAATGATGCGATATAACCGTTCTCGCTCAGGTACGTGGATACATTGCGAACAATTCATGCATCGGTGTCGGTCTGCGCGCACCTCCATGTTCGGCCGGTTAAGCGATCGCGCCGCCGATTACGGGTGGGGTAAAATTTACGCCTCTTGAGCCTGTAAAATTTAACGGGCCCCTTGCTGTTCCTATGCCGTCATACATGAAACCAAGAAAACAATCCCAGCACCATCGATAGTATGGCATAAAATACGTATCCATACTATAATCAATGTGTCAGTTTTTCACATCGCAGTCCGACGGCGGGGCAGATCTAAAATAAGTAGCGTTGTTCGCATCCGACGACGCGTTTCCTGAACCGATCACCAAGAGGTGAAAATTTGTCCTCAGCCAACTCAACAATCAACAATCCCGGTTTTGGTATCCTTTCTGCCGGTGCTTATCTGCCACGTCTGCGCCTTGATCGGAAGACTGTGGCGGCAAGCCATCGCTGGATGGCGCCAAGTCTCAAGAGCTTGGCTCGGGGTGTCAGGGCCATGGCAAACTGGGATGAAGATGCGCTGACCATGGCGGTTGAAGCGTGTCGCGCCGCACTTGGAAAAGCTGCGGCGCCGGATTTGCAGAGAATCGTGTTGGCATCCACTTCCTTGCCGTTCGCCGATCGGCTTAACGCGGGCGTGGTTCGTTCCGCGCTCGCGCTGTCGCCCAAACTCGCTGCTTGCGACGCCGGTGGCAGCCTTCGAGCGGGGACTACCGAATTGCTGCGTGCGCTTGAAGGGATAAGCGACAAGTCCACGCTGATCGTCGCTTCGGAGCACCGGCAGGCCAAGCCGGCCAGTACCGCTGAGCTCCTGTTCGGCGATGGTGCGGCGGCGCTCGTGGTCGGTCGCGGAAAACCAATTGCGGTACTGCGAGGCGCTGCCTCCGAATGTCATGACTTTGTCGACCATTTCCGTGAGAACGGCCATGATACGGACTACAGCTGGGAAGAACGATGGGTGCGGGACGAGGGCTTTGGAAAGATCATTCCGCCAGTCGTGAAATCCGCGCTTGAGGCCGCTGGCTGTGTGGCCGCTGATATCGATCATTTTGTGATGCCGGCAGCACTGCCTCGGGTCAACCAGACGATTGCCCAGACACTCGGCATCCGTGCGGAAGCTGTGGCAGATACCTTGTTCGAGGCATGCGGCGACACCGGCAACGCCCATCCGCTGATGATGCTCGCCAAAACCCTGGCGTTAGCCACGCCGGGGCAAAAGATTCTTGTGGTCCAGTTCGGCAGCGGTTGCGACGCGATCGTGCTTGAAACAACGGAATGGCAGGTGCCCGACGAATCCCGCCTCAACTGGCTTTCGGGCGGCCGTACGGAAACCAACTATCTGAAATTTCTTTCCTTTAAGGGTCAGCTTGATCTGGCGTGGGGGATGCGCGCGGAGATGGACAATAAGACCGCACTATCGGCCGCATGGCGAAACGAGCCGATCTTAAATGGGTTTATGGGTGGGTGCTGCACCAGTTGCGGCACGGTGCAATTCCCTAGCTCGCGCATCTGCGTCAATCCGGCCTGCGTCAAGACCGACACCCAGGAACCCTATCGCCTGGCCGACGAAGCGGCGCATATCCGCTCTTACACCTGCGACTGGCTGTCCTATAGTCAGAGCCCGCCGTTCCAGTTCGGGCATGTTGAATTCGCCAGTGGTGCGCGCGTATTGATGGAGTTTACTGATTCTGAGCCAGAAGATCTGGCCGTGGGGACGCCGCTGGCCATGCGCTTTCGCATCAAGGACGTCGATCCTCTGCGAGGTTTTCGCCGCTACTTTTGGAAAGCAAAGACTCAACAACATATTGCGGAGGTGTGAAATGGCTGCTGGTATTCGTGATCGCGTAGCGATCTTGGGCATGGGGTGTTCGCGTTTCGGCGAACGATGGAGCGACAACGCGGAAGACCTGATGCTCGAGGCATTCCAGGAAGCGCTCAATGATGCAGGCATCGAACGCAATCAGATCGAGGCCGCCTGGTTCGGCGTTTGTCTCGAAGAAAATAACGTAGGCAAAACGGCCGGCCCGCTGGCACAAGCTTTGCGCCTTCCGTACATTGCGGCGACCCGGGTCGAGAATGCCTGTGCGACCGGCACCGAAGCCCTGCGTGGCGCGGTTTACGCAGTCGCGTCCGGGGCGTATGACATCGTTCTTGCGCTGGGAGTGGAAAAGCTCAAGGATACCGGGTACGGCGGTCTGCCAACGCGCACCCGCGGTACGGTGACTGATCTGTGGATGCCCAATACTTCCGCTCCCGGAGCGTTTGCCCAACTTGCATCGGCCTATCAAAGTAAGCACGGCATCGACAAGGCGGATTTGAAACATGCGATGGCGCATGTTTCCGTCAAAAGCCACGACAATGCCGCGCTAAACCCGCGTGCCCATTTACGCAAGCGCATCACGATAGAAGACGTGCTTAAGGCGCAGATCATAGCCGAACCGCTTGGCCTGTTCGACTGTTCTGGCGTGAGCGACGGCGCTGCCTGCGCCATCGTCACCACGCCGGAAATCGCGCGCGCGCTTGGCAAGCACGACATCATTACGGTGAAGGCGCTCGCGGTTGCCGTCAGCAATGGCGAAGAAGGATCATTCAATAACTGGGATGGCGCGTCGATCGCGACGGCGCGGGTTGCCGCCGCTCGGGCGTATCGAGATGCCGGTATTAGCGACCCGCGTAAGGCGCTCGACTTAATTGAGGTGCACGACTGCTTTTCGATCACCGAACTGGTGCTGATGGAAGATCTGATGTTGAGCGACCCTGGCCGCGCTGTGTTCGATATCCTGGACGGACGATACGACCGCAGCGGAGCGATTCCGTGCCAAGTTGACGGCGGCCTTAAATGCTTTGGCCATCCGATCGGGGCGTCCGGCCTGCGCATGGTGTACGAAGTTTATCTGCAATTGCTCGGCAAGGCGGGAGAACGGCAATTGGCGAGTGTCGACCTCGGACTGACCCAGAATCTGGGAGGGCACCCGCATCAGAACGTGTCTGCCATATCGATTATCGGGCGCCTTGGGGCATAGATCGCGTATATCTGGCAAGGAGAGGGGTTGAATTGATGAATGCTAAAACAGTAAGTCTTGCCGCCGTTGTTGATCTTCTCAGGCCTGGAATGACAGTGTATGTCCCCGGTGTTACTGGTGAGTCCCTGGCATTTTACGAGGCCCTCAAGGCTGCGCCTGAGCGGGCCGCGGGGGTGCGATTTACTGGAGTTCATTTCCCGGGTGTCAATACTACTGATTACCTCAATTTGCATCCAACTGCGCGGCAGCGCGCATATTTCATGCAGCCGCATTTTAGAGGGGCCGCCAGAGCGCCGCGCGTGGAATTGTTGCCGCTCGATTATCGCGGCGTGTGGTACGACCTCGCCCACGAAATCGAGATCGATCTTGCGCTGGCCCACGTGAGCGAGCCGGGACCCGATGGCATGAGCCTGGGCCTCAGTTACGACTTTCTGCCTGCAGTCTGGCTCCGTGCAAAAACCAAGGTGGCGATTGTCAATCCGCAGCTGCCACGCACGTTTGGCTCTTTCCGCGTGCAGGAAAGCGACTGCGATTATTTGTGCGCGGCGCCATGCGCGCCGCTGACTTTCGATAGTGGCGAGCCGAGTGACGAGCTGCGGGCGCTTGCGCGCAATATCGCCGGCATTGTGAAGGACGGCGACGCCCTTCAGCTTGGCATCGGCAAGGCACCTGCCGCCCTTTTTCATGAATTGCGTGCTCATAGGAAGTTGCGCATTTATTCCGGCATGGTGAGCGAGGCCGTGCTTTCGCTGCTCGATTCCGATGTCCTCGATTGTGACGTGCCGATTCAGTCTGGCGTGGCCCTCGGCGATGCGGCGTTTTACGACAGACTGGACCGTAACAAGCGATTCTTTTTCAGGCCGGTGTCAGAGACTCATGACATCCGTCACATTTCCACCATTTCGAATTTTGTCGCGATCAATGCTGCGCTGGAGATCGACCTGTTGGGGCAGGTGAGTTGTTATTCACTGGAGGGAAAGCTTTTTGCCGGTGTGGGCGGCATGCCGGCGTTCGTCACCGGCGCCCGCTCCGGCGAAGATGGCCGCTCAGTCATTTCCTTGTCGTCCACCGTGCGTGGCGGCCAGATCAGCCGTATCGTGCCAATGCTGTCGGCGGGCAGTTTTGTCGGCTCCCCACGGCACGCCGCTGACATGGTTGCGACTGAATATGGAGTCGCGAAGTTGCGCGGCCTGTCCCTCGAGCAGCGCGCGATGCAGCTGATTCGGATCGCAGCGCCGCAGTTTAGGGACCAGCTGTCTGAAGACTGGGCGGCAATTCGAGACCGCTTTTGACCAAGTAAACCAAATTAGCGCCGGCAACTTGCGCCGGATCGAGCGAAGCCGAATAAAAAATGGAGATTAAACATGGCGGGTAAATATTTTGAGGGCCTTGAGATCGGTGCGGTCTTTGAACACGAAATTAGGCGAACGGTCACGGAAGCCGACAATGTATGGTTTTGTGCAGCAACCTACAACCCGGCGCAAATTCATATTGATCACGAATATTGCAAAGGCACCGAGTTCGGCCAGCCTTTGATCAACAGCATATTCACGCTTGGTCTTGTTATGGGCCTGTCGATCCAGGATACGACGCTCGGAACAACGGTTGCCAATCTCGGCATGACCGATGTGAAATTTCCGAAGCCTGTCTTCGCTGGCGATACCATCCGGTCGGTAACGTCGGTGGTGGACAAACGCGATAGCAAATCGCGGCTGGGCCAGGGCATAGTGACGTTCCGGCACCAGGGATTCAATCAACGCGGTGAGGAAGTTGCGACCTGTTTGCGCCAGGCACTCATGCTGAAGCGGAAAACGTCATGAAGTTACGTTCCATGCTTTTTGTACCCGCTGACAGTGAAAGAAAATTGCAAAAGTCGATTGATTCTCCGGCAGATGCGCTGATTTTCGATCTTGAAGATGCGGTGACGCCGTCGCGCAAGCACATTGCGCGTGAGATGTGCGCGGCCCATCTGCTTGACCTTCCAGGCAAGCGTGACTGGAAGGCGTTTGTGCGGGTGAATCCGCTAAAGACGCCGGAGGCGCTGGCCGATCTGGCCGCCGTGATTGGAAGAGGGATCGACGGTATCGTCTTGCCGAAAGTCGACAGCGTGCGGGATATCGAGATTGTTTCCGCGCAAATCGATGCGCTCGAAGTGCGCGCTGGCATGCTGCGGGGACAAACCCGCATTCTGGTCGTTGCCACAGAAACCGCCCAGGGCATGCTGAACATGAGCGGTTACAGCAAAAAACTGCCGCGGCTGGTCGGACTGACCTGGGGGGCGGAAGATCTTTCCACGGACGTCGGTGCACTGACCAATCGGGAGAGCGATGGCACGTTGTCGCATGTTTATCTGATGGCGCGCTCTCTGTGTCTGCTGGCCGCAAGTGCAGCCGAGGTTGCCCCGATTGACACCCTGTACGCCAACTTTCGCGATCTGGAAGGACTTGCGACTGATTGCCTCGAGTCTCGCCGTCGCGGTTTTTCCGGCCGGATCGCGATTCATCCGGACCAGGTGGCAACTATCAATCGTTGTTATACACCAAGCGACGCCGACATCAGCGCCGCAAATGCGGTATTGGCGGCATTCGCCGCCAACCCGGATTGGGGTACGGTCGCAATTGACGGTCGTATGTATGATCGGCCGCACTTGCTGCAGGCATTCCGGGTGCTTGCACTGGCCGGGTTGCCGGTCGCGCAGTCCGCAGAAATCGTCTGAGTGATGTCGGCAAGGTGGTGCTCCGGCGCCATGAAAAAGGATAAGTTACAGAGTAAAGATTGATTCTATATTTAACGTATGGTACGGTACGATATCAAAGCGTACTCTTTTTACCATTTGCATGTTGGAGGTCCGGTGATTAATCGAAAGTTGTTCGGCGAAGAGCATGAGGCGTTTCGCGATGTGGTGCGTAAGTTCATCGAGCGCGAAATTAAGCCGCATCACTACCAATGGGAGCAAGACGGTATCGTACCGCGCGAGTTGTGGCTCAAGGCGGGTGAGGCCGGAATGCTGTGTTGCACGGTGCCGGAGGAGTATGGCGGTCTGGGTCTTGACTACCTATTTGATGTCGTGGTATTTGAAGAAATGGCCAAGAGCGGTTTTACCGGCCCTGGCTTTTTGATCCACACCGACCTTGTGGCTACCTACATCAAGTCGTTCGGCACGGAAGAACAAAAACGCCAATGGCTGCCGAAGATGGTCATCGGCGAAGCGATTGGCTCGCTGGGCATGACCGAGCCGCACGCGGGTAGCGACCTCAAGGCGATCCGCACGCGCGCCGTGCGCGACGGCGACGACTATGTGATCAATGGCCAGAAGGTATTCATATCCAACGGCCAGCTGTGTAACGTGCTCGTACTGGCGACAAAAACCGGTGGCGAGGGTGCCAAAGGCATTACCCTTTTCCTGGTTGACGCGTCGTTGCCGGGATTCCATCGGGGGAAAAACCTCGACAAGCTGGGCATGAAGGCGCAAGACACCTCGGAATTGTTTTTTGAAGACCTGCGCGTACCGGCCAGTGCAATGCTGGGAGAGGAAGGGCGGGGCTTCGCGCTGATGATGACCAAGCTGGCGCAAGAACGCTTGGCGCAGGCGATCCGTTCAGCGGCGGTGGCTGAGGAAGCGATTTCTTATACGGTCGATTACACCTCGCAGCGCGAGGCGTTCGGTCAGACCATTGGCGACTTCCAGAATACCCAGTTCAAGCTGGCCGAGCTGAAGACGGAAGCGGTAATTGGCCGAGTCTTCACGGACCAGTGCATCGAGCTCTTCATGAGCGGAAAACTGGAAGCGGTAGATGCGGCGATGGCGAAGATGTGGCTGTCGAATATGCACTGCAAGGTGGTCGACGAATGCCTGCAATTGTTCGGGGGGTGGGGTTACATGTGGGAATACCCGATTGCGCGTGCCTATGCGGACGCGCGGATCGTGAAAATCGCGGGAGGCTCGATCGAAATCATGAAGAAAATCATCGGCAGCGACTTGTTCAGCAAATCAAAATTGAAGTGAGCGACGCGCTGCGCCGACCGACGCGAATCAAAACGTTCATGGGGAGTCGGAGATATCCGCCCCCGTGGGCAGCATTCAACGGCAGTTTATAGGGAGAAAATTCATGCGTGGACTAACAGGGAAAGTGGCACTCGTGACAGGAGCAGGAAGCGGAATCGGTCGTGCGATTGCGCTGCGGCTCGCAAGCGAAGGCATGATTGTGGGTGTACTTGACATTAATACCAAGGCCGCGGAAGAAACGGTTGCATTGATCGCCAAGGCGGACGGCAAGGCGGTCGCAGAAAGCTGTGACATCACCGACTACGACAGCGTGACCAAGGCCGTGGCCGCGATCGAAGCGATCAGCGGGCCGACCTGGCTGCTGGTTAACAACGCGGGATGGGATACGCCGATGCCATTCATGAAAACGACACCAGATTTCTGGAAAAAAGTGGTAGACATTAATTATCACGGCCCAATCAACATGACGCACGCGGTCGTTACTGGTATGGCGCAACGTAACGCCGGCCGCATCGTTTTCATCGCGTCGGACGCCGGCCGCGTCGGTTCTTCCGGTGAGGTGGTGTATTCCGGATGTAAGGGTGCCACGATCGCATTTGCCAAGGCATTGGCGCGCGAAGTCTCGCGCAAGAACGTTCTGCTGAACTGCGTTTGCCCGGGGCCAACCAATACCCCTGCGATGGACGCGTTCGTGGGCACCGGCGAAGAAGGGCAGAAAATTCGTGATTCCATGGTGCGCGGCGTGCCGCTGGGCCGCATCGGCGAGCCGGACGATTATCCGGGTCTGGTCGCATTTCTGGCCAGTGACGACGCTTCCTTCATGACCGGTCAGACCATAAGCATCTCGGGCGGCTTGACGATGCATGGCTAATGACGCGCTTTCGCCTAACGATTAACGACTACCACTTAGAAACGAGAAAATGATGCCCGAAACTTACAAAGATATTACTTACGAAGTCGGTGACAATGCCGTTCGTATTACGATCAATCGCCCCGAGGTTTTTAATGCCTTCCGTACCCAAACGGTTGAAGAGTTGATCTTGGCCTTTCGTCGCGCAGACGAAGAGAAATCTGTCAATACCGTGATTTTTGGCGGTGCCGGCGACAAGGCTTTCTGCACTGGCGGCGATCAGAAAGTACACATGTCCGAAGACGGCCTGTACGGCCCTCGAGGCATGGTTGGTCTGCCCATCGAAGAACTGCAGTCAGCCATCCGCGACTGCCGCAAGGTTGTAATCGCTCGTGTACAGGGCTTCGCGATCGGCGGCGGTAATGTGTTCGCCACAATCTGTGATTTGACCATCGCATCCGAGAAGGCCAAGTTCGGCCAAGTTGGTCCTAAGGTCGGTTCGGTTGATCCTGGCTTCGGTACCGCTTATCTGTCTCGTCTGGTTGGAGAGAAGCGTGCTCGCGAAATCTGGTTCCTGTGCCGTCGATATTCCGCGCAGGAAGCTTACGAAATGGGACTGGTGAACAAGGTCGTTCCACACGATCAGCTTGACGCCGAATGCGAAGCTTGGGCGGCCGAAATCAACGTTCTGAGCCCCACCGCAATCGCTATCGCGAAGCGTTCGTTTAACGCCGACACCGAAAATATCCGCGGCATTAGCTTCATGGGTGTGGCTGCGGTCAAGGGTTTTTACCAGAGCGACGAGTCGAAGGAAGGTGTGCGAGCGTTCAACGAAAAGCGCAAGCCTGACTTCAAAAAGTTCGTTTAAACACATACGCTGAGGCCAGCACCTATGGACAAGAACATCCAAACGGCTATCGATCGCGATGGCATTCTCCTGGCCCGCATCGATATGCCGGGACGTGCCATGAATGTTTTCTCGCTGGACATGATGGACTCGCTGGAACGACTGCTTAAACATGTCGAAACGACGGCAGCGGTCAAAGGGGTTGTCCTCGCGTCCGGTAAATCAACCTTCCTGGTCGGCGCCGACCTGGACATGATCCGCGTATTCACTGAGCAAGCCCGTAGCGGGACGTACGAGGCTCTGCATATGTTGTGCGGCCGCCTAGGCCGGTTGTTCCGTCGTCTCGAAAAAAGTGTAAAGCCTTACGTGGGGGCGATTAACGGTCTAGCCCTTGGCGGCGGCCTGGAACTGGCGCTGGCTTGTCATGAACGCGTCGCCGCAGACGACAAGGCGGTGCAGCTTGGCCTGCCGGAAATCAAGCTCGGCTTGCTGCCAGGCGGGGGGGGGACACAGCGTCTGCCGCGGCTGATCAATGCCGGCGAGTCGATGCGCATGCTGCTAACTGGCGATGCCGTGTCGTCAGCCAGAGCGTTAGAGCTTGGCCTGGTTCACGAGCTCGCCGCGCAAGACAAGTTGGTCGATGTCGCCAGGCGACGCGCGCTGGTGCTGTCTGAACCGAGCGCGCCATGGGACATCCTCGATGGTAAGTTCGACGCTGCGCCGTTTGATTTCCGTGCTGCGGATGCTGCTGACAAGATCGCGGCTTTCGTCGGCGTGTCGTTGCAGCAGCGCGTTAGATATCCCGCCTTCGATGCCATCATGAAGTGCGTCATTGGCGGTTGGAACCGGCCGATGGATGAGGCGTGCCACTGGGAAATGGATGTATTCATCGACCTGATCCGCAATCCCGTGGCCGGCAATATGGTGCGCACTTTGTTCCTTAACCGCCAGCGCGCGATCAGGGAAGGGCAGCCACCGAAGTCACTGTCGGACGCACGGGTTGCGGCCATAGGAGTCAATGCACAAACGATCCGCACGCTGCTCGAGAAGGGCCGGGCGCCAGTCATTAACGCCGCTGAGTTGACCGACCAGGATATTGTGGTGGTTACCGGCGACGCGAATACCGTTGCCGGCAAGAAAATCATCTGGGTGGGTGACACAGAAGTTCCGGCGGAGCCGCTGAACGCGCCCGTAAGATTCTGGCTGGCCGATCTGACCGAGCATGGCCGGTCGGCGGAGATCGTGGTTTTACACGATGATCGGGAACACGAAGATGTGGGACGAAAACTGGCCCAATGGTTGCGTGCGACCGTACTGGTCATCAAGGGGCCAATGGGCTTTTTGCCGTCACTAAAAGAAGCACAGACCTCCGCCCTAGAGGCGGGTTGCAATGAGGATGAAGTGGTTCTCGCCGTGGCTCTGGCTGCTGCCAGAGTGTGGATGGGAGGCGCCATCACCGATGTCGAAATCGCTGACGTGGCTGCAGTTCTGTCTGGAATGCATCCAGCCTATACCGGCGGTCCTTTTAATTACCTCCGCCAGTCGGGGCGGGCGCGGATCAAGGCAAGCGCATTGGCTGCGGCAGTGCACGAAAATTCGCTGTTCAACGTTCCAGATGGAACGGACGATCTCTTCGACCTACGCGCTATTGTGGTAAATTGATGATTGATCGTTGCCACATTGGATTGTCTCTCGCTCCGTTCAAAGTGACAATCGATGGCGAGCGGGTACAGCTGTTCGCTAAGGCGATTGGTGAAACGGATCCGCAGTTTTTAAACGATATCGTACCACCCACGTTTCTCAAGGCGATCGACGGCGAGAATAACAGTTCGCGGCTAATCCTTGAAATGCTCAACGTTGATCTGACGCGAATACTGCATGCGGAGCAGCAGTTCGATTATCTTGAGCCGGTTCGCGCCGGAGACTGCATTACCGTGGATCGCCGCGTGCTGGACATTTACGATAAGCGCGATGGGGAGTTGGAATTCATTGTCATCGAGTCAGTACTGAGCAACGAGTCCCGGGCCGTGGTGGGGCGAGCGAGGCAACTGGTCATGGTGCGCAACCCAAGCAAGAGGGTGGACGGATGCGTATGAGCTTTACAACGGCCGAGGTCGGATCGATTGTTGCCATGCTGGCCCCGCCGCCGAGCACCGCCGAAGACTTGGCGAATTACGCTAGGGCGTCTGGCGACACGAATCCACTACACCTCGATCCAGAATTTGCGCGCAAGGCAGGTTTTAACAATCTTGTCGTGCATGGGATGCTGGGAATGGCCCACATGGGCAGACTGCTCACGAATACGTTTCCCGCTGCGTCGATCAAATCGTTTACGGCGCGTTTTAGCGCCGTGATCCTGGTCGGTGAGCAGGTGTGTTATCAAGCGACGCTGGTCGATAGTGGGGTCGATTTTTTCAAGCTGGCCCTCAAGGCCACGACTGCGGCAGGTATCGTGGCGATCAAGGGTGATGCGTTAATCGATGCGCATCTTGCACGGAGTCCGGCAAAGGCCTGAGCACTAGCCGGTGTATTGTAACAACCGAGGTCATGTAATGGGGTTACCTGAGCAGACAGTGGCAAGAAAGCGTATCCATACCCGACAGATCCTCATCGAAGGGTACAAGAGAGACGATGGCTTATGGGATATCGAAGGACATCTCAAGGATATACGGCACAGCGACATCCCCTTGCGCACAGGGCTACGCCTGGCCGGTGCTGCGCTGCATGAGATGCTGGTCCGGATAACCGTCGATGACACCTTGACAATTCAGTCGGCCGCAGCCCAAACCGTCGCGTCACCGTATCCGGGCACATGCGAGAACATCGCCCCCGATTACGCAAAGGTGGCAGGCTTGCGTATCGAGGCGGGTTTTCGACGGGAAGTTGGAAAACTATTCGGTGGATTGAGCGGGTGTACGCATATTACCGAGTTGCTCGGAAATATAAGCACCGTGGCAATGCAAACCGTGGTACCTGAAACCGAAAAGACGTCGAACGAAAAGCCGGGAAAGCTGGACGGGTGCCATGCGCTCGATAGCACCGGTCCGGTGGTCTCCTCTTATTACCCGGCGTGGCATCAAAAACAAAAGTAAACGCTGTCATGACGGGCGCATTAATAGCGCCCCATTGATCGTCTTCAATGTTTCAGAAAATACATATGACGAATTTATCTGTTGTCCATAATTTGACCGAATACAAGCCCGACAACAAGGTGCGCTTTATCACCGCCGCCTCGCTGTTCGACGGCCACGATGCGTCGATCAATATCATGCGCCGTATCCTGATGGCCAATGGCGCCGAAGTGATCCACCTCGGCCACAACCGTTCAGTCGATGACATTGTCACCGCGGCGCTACAGGAGGACGCGCAGGGCATCGCTATTTCCAGCTACCAAGGGGGGCATGTCGAATACTTCAAGTACATGATCGACTTGCTGAAACAACGCGACGGCGGCCACATCAAGGTGTTCGGCGGCGGCGGTGGCGTGATCGTGCCGTCGGAAATTGCTGACCTGCATGCCTATGGCGTAACGCGCATTTACAGCCCTGAAGACGGTCAGCGGCTGGGGCTGGTAGGCATGATCCTGTCGATGATCCAGGCCTGTGATGCTGATTTGTCGGGTCATGCCCCCACGACACTAGACGCCCTGGTCAATGGCGCGATCGCCGACCGGCAGCGGCCGTTGGCGCAGCTGATTACGGCATTGGAGAACAATAAGGTCTCAGCCAGACTTAAGACGGAACTGCGCAAGGCCGCCGCAGCCATCAAGACCCCGGTGCTGGGTATCACCGGCACCGGTGGCGCCGGCAAATCCTCGCTTACCGATGAGTTGATCCGCCGCATCCGGCTCGACCAAGGAGATACCTTGAATCTGGCGGTGATCTCGATCGATCCTTCGCGCCGCAAATCCGGTGGTGCCTTACTGGGCGACCGCATCCGGATGAACGCGATCGGCCCGTGGGCCGGTCAGTCGCGCGTCTTCATGCGCTCGTTGGCCACGCGCGAGGCCGGCTCCGAAATTTCACAAGCGCTGCCGGAGGTGATTGCCGCATGCAAAGTGGCCGGCTTTGATCTCGTGATCGTGGAGACGTCCGGCATCGGCCAGGGTGATGCAGCGATCGTGCCGCACGTAAATTTGTCGATGTATGTAATGACGCCTGAATTCGGCGCCGCGTCGCAGCTGGAAAAGATCGACATGCTCGATTTTGCCGACTTCGTCACGATCAATAAGTTCGACCGTAAGGGCTCGCAAGATGCCCTGCGCGATGTCGCCAAGCAATACCAACGCAACCGCGAACTGTGGGGCCAGCGTCCGGACCAGATGCCGGTGTACGGCACCCAGGCGTCGCGGTTCAACGACGATGGCGTGACCGCTCTGTACCAGGGATTGTTGCCACGATTGGCCGAGCACGGCTTAACGATCAAGCCGGGAAAACTGGCGCCGGCAGGCGTTCGCTTTTCATCGGGTAAGAATGCGATCGTTCCGCCGGCGCGCAGCCGCTACCTGGCCGAGATTGCTGATACCGTGCGTGCCTATCATACTTTTGTGAAAAAGCAGGCGAGATTGGCGCGCGAACGCCAGCACCTCCAGGAAACGGGCCGCATGCTGGCCGCGGCAGGCCAAGTGTCTGACCTAGCCGGACTTATTGCCGAGCGCGACGCGCAACTCGATCCCGAAGCCAAAAAGCTGCTCGCCATGTGGCCGGACATGCAAGCAGCGTATGCCGGCGATGAATACATCGTCACGATCCGCGACAAGGAGATTCGCACCAGGCTGGTCGCTACCACACTGTCAGGCACCAAGATCCGCAAGGTCGCGTTGCCACGTTATGAAGACCACGGCGAAATTCTACGCTTTCTGATGCTAGAAAACGTCCCCGGATCCTTCCCGTACAGCGCCGGCGTGTTCGCATTCAAGCGCGAGAATGAAGACCCGACCCGCATGTTCGCGGGGGAAGGCGATGCATTTCGCACCAATCGCCGCTTCAAGCTGGTATCTGAAGGGATGGATGCGAAACGTCTGTCGACGGCATTCGATTCAGTCACCTTGTACGGCGCCGATCCAGAATTGCGTCCCGACATCTACGGCAAGGTCGGTAATTCAGGCGTGTCGATTGCGACGCTGGACGATATGAAAGTGCTATATGATGGCTTTGCCTTGTGCGACCCGACCACCTCAGTATCGATGACCATTAATGGGCCTGCGCCCACGATTCTCGCGATGTTCATGAATACTGCGATCGATCAGCAGGTCGATAAATTTTTGCTCGACAACAAGCGTGAGCCGACCGCCGATGAAGCCAGAAAAATAAGCGCCTGGGTGCTGCAGAACGTGCGTGGGACGGTGCAAGCGGATATCTTGAAGGAGGATCAAGGTCAAAACACCTGCATCTTTTCGACCGAGTTTTCACTGAAGGTAATGGGCGATATTCAGGAATATTTTGTGCAGCATCACGTGCGCAATTTCTATTCGGTATCAATCTCCGGATACCACATTGCCGAAGCGGGCGCCAACCCAATTTCGCAGCTCGCGTTCACGCTGTCGAACGGCTTCACGTTTGTTGAAGCATATCTGGCGCGCGGTATGCACATCGACGATTTTTCACCGAATCTATCATTCTTCTTCAGTAATGGCATGGATCCGGAGTACACGGTCATGGGCCGCGTCGCGCGCCGCATTTGGGCGGTTGCGATGAGGAACAAGTATGGCGCCAACGAGCGTGCTCAAAAGCTGAAATATCACATTCAAACCTCGGGTCGTTCCCTGCATGCGCAAGAAATCGACTTCAACGACATCCGCACCACGCTCCAGGCTCTGATCGCAATTTATGACAACTGCAATTCTCTGCACACCAATGCCTATGATGAAGCGATCACCACACCGACCGATGAATCGGTACGTCGTGCGCTGGCGATTCAGCTGATCATCAACCGCGAATGGGGACTGGCAAAAAATGAAAACCCGAACCAGGGCAGCTTCATCATGGATGAACTGACCGACCTCGTCGAAGAAGCGGTGCTGCAGGAGTTCGAGTGCATTGCCGAGCGCGGTGGTGTGCTAGGCGCAATGGAAACCGGTTACCAGCGGGGCAAGATCCAGGAGGAATCGATGCTGTATGAGCAGCAGAAGCACGACGGCACATTGCCGATCATTGGTGTGAACACTTTCCGCAATCCAAAGACGAATGACGCGCCGAAAACTATTGAGTTGGCGCGTTCGAGCGACGAAGAAAAGCTGTCGCAATTGACCCGCCTGGCCGAATTCCAGTCGCGTCATGCAGCACAGGCGCCGGCGATGCTGGCGTCGCTGCGGCAGGCGGTGATCCATGATGAGAACGTGTTTGCAAAACTGATGGATGCGGTGCGCATATGTTCGCTGGGGCAAATTACCGATGCCTTGTTCGAGGTCGGGGGACAGTACCGCCGCAGCATGTAACAAATTAAGCTGATATAAATTGAAACAACGTGAAATCTTGGAGGTAGCCGAGGTTCCTGATATCCGTTTCTTGACACTTGCATAACTTGTTCAATTCCCTACAAAAAATGGTAACAGAGCTCGGCGAGGAGAAACGCTGCATGTCGTGTGGAGAGTATTGGCCAGCAGACATCGAGTTCTTCGATGTGAAGACATCAAGCAGAGATGGCCTAACGCCGCGGTGCATTGCCTGTATAAAGGCCAAGGTTTGGCAGCTGTATCAGCCGCGCGGTGTCGCCCATGGCAAGCGCTACGACGTCACGTCCCATCTTGGAGTGGGCGATTTTGCTTATTTTGGCGAATAAAGCGC
This sequence comes from Janthinobacterium sp., assembly GCA_003133225.1. Lineage (GTDB taxonomy): Bacteria > Pseudomonadota > Gammaproteobacteria > Burkholderiales > Burkholderiaceae_D > Janthinobacterium. The sequence goes on along the minus strand of PKWL01000142.1, from coordinate 157 downwards.
TGGTGTGAGCTTGCTGCCCAGCAGCACAGGTAGCAGTAGTCTCGAATTAATTTTCGTGCAAATTCCCGAGCCGGAAGTCCCCGGCAATACGTCCGTATCTGGCATTTTAAAAAATCTATTTGCATGGTCGCTAAACTGAAGTTCTTCCAAAAAACAG
>PKWL01000009.1 GCA_003133225.1 Janthinobacterium sp. | reverse complement strand
TTTTCATTTGTGCCTCCAGCACTCGATAGCCCACCATGCAAGCACGGCAAGCGCGATGAATACCGCGTTGGCGAAAATCTCAGTCATGCGCTTTCTTCTGTTTCGCCCGCCACTCCCGCAGGTACCTGGACTGGCATATAGGGCAGCGTTGGCGTTTCTTGCTCGTTTTGAGCAAGTGTCCATTGATGCAGCGGATTCGACGTAATGGCGGCATGACCAAACAGTACACGTCTTGCCTTTCTTTTGTCAACTCCTATCTTGCGCTCGTGTTTTCATAGTGCAATTCTCAAATCCATGGAGATTGCGTGCGACGCAGCCTTAAAGAATCGGCGATACGACGCGGACGGGCGTTTGCACATTCTGCGTACGCCCATCTCCAAGGCGACGGTCAATCCCTATTACGGACGCGAAATACCAGACGCAGACAAGCTGGGCCTGGAGCCGGAACGGGTGTACTATCTGCTGCGCGATCCGGGGGAACTGGCGAAAGCAGCCTCGTCGTTTGCGCGGAATCAGTTGATGTTCGTTCATACTCCGGTGAGTGCGGACGATCCGAAGCAGGAATCAGTAGCCGGGACAATCGGCTCGGAAGTGGAATTTCTTGCGCCGTACCTGATAGCGGACATTTGCGTTTGGGATGCGGAAGCAATCGCCGGAGTGGAGACGGACACGGTACGGGAACTATCAGCCTCGTATCGCTACCGGGCCGACATGACGCCGGGGATGTACGAGGGACAGCGGTACGACGGTGTGATGAGGGACATTCAGGGCAATCACGTAGCATTGGTTAAAGCAGGCCGCGCCGGGTCAGATGTGATGGCAGCGGACAGCAAACTGGAGATGAAGATGGAAACGAAATTCGGCAAAGCTCTTTACGCAATTCTCTGTGCTGCATCGCCCAAGCTGGCAGCGGACTCCGCTCTCAAGCCCCTGGTGATCGGCTTGACGCGCAAGCAATGCGATTTGCGGGCGCTCGAACCCAAACTGCTCGCCATGGACGCCGAGCTTCGCAAGCCGGAAACCCTGGCCGCGATGCAAGCTGCCAAGGACGCGGAATCCGAAGAGGAGACCGAGGCTGAGAAGAAGGCCCGCGAAGAGAAAGAAAAGGCCGCAAAGGACAAAAAGGCGAAGGACGGCAAGCGCGGCAAGGACGAATCTTTCGGGGAATGGGCGAAGGAAGAAGAGGACGAGTCCGACCACAAGGCCAAGGACGCCGAAGAGGAGTCCGAAGAGGAGTCCGAGGAAGAGCGCAAGGAACGCCTCGAAAAACGCGCCAAGGACAAAAAGGCCAAGGATTGCTCAGCCAAGGACGAGGAAGAGAAAGCTGAGGACAAGATGAAGCACGCAATGGATGAGTTCAAAGCTGACCTTCGCGCCGCCGACGAAGCGCGCCGCGCTGTTCGCACGGTGGTTGGGGACGTGCTGGCTCAGGATTCGGCGGAAGGCATCTACAGCTTCGCCCTTGACCAGATGAAGGTTGACCACAAGGATGTGACCGGCGTACCGGCTCTACGGGCGCTTTTCAATCTCGCGCAGCAGGCATCCAAGCCCGCCGCTCATGTGGCGTTCGATTCGGTTTCAGTGGAAGAGAAGTTCACCGGCGCAAGCCGTCAAATTCAGGTGATGTAAGGAGAAGATCATGGGAAGTCCTTTGATTGGTAGTTTTCAGACGCGAGTCAACCTCAATAACCCTCTTGGGGTTGAGGGAGACTTTGCCAGCGCAAATCCTCGTGCTACTGCCCTCACTCCTGATGGCGGAGCGTTCGTTGCCGGTCCTGGTGGCGTAACCGTTGGAAAGTTCGCATGGGTTGCCCCAGACGGTCGCACGGTAAATAGTTTCGGCGTCGCTGGCGTTGCTCCTTCCGGGTTCGTTCATCGCGACCAGCAGGGCCTTTTGACGCAATACTTGCAGGCGGCTGGGATGCTCATTCCTCCGGGCTTCCCTGTCACGCTGATGGTTGCGGGTGATTTCTTGGCCAAGAATGCGGGCACTAGCTCCAGCACGGTTGGCGAAGCCATCTATGCACTGTACGCCGATGGCTCGGTTCTTCCAGGCGTGGGGTCCTTGCCTGCCGTTCCTTCGGCCATCACCGCCGCGCTCGGATCGACCAACACTGGAGCTCTTGGTGCTACCTTCACGGCCAGCGCGCATGCGGGCGACTCGACACGCATCGACGTAACCGCAGTGACGGGGCTGCTCAGCATCGGAGATACAATCGCGAACGTGTCCGGCATTGCCGGAAGCCAAACGATTATATCTCAGGATACCGGCGGCACAACGGGCGGCGCGGGGACCTATGTGCTTAGCGGCACAAATACCCTCAGCGCGGCTACCTGCACATGCTTTGGCAACGTGGTCAAGATTACTGCATCGGCTGGACTCGTATCGGTTGGCGATTACATCGCTTCCGCCGCATCCGGCTTCCCGGTAGGCGCAACGGTGACGGGAATTGTCAGCGGCGGGGGAGTGGCCACGGCTGGTGTCTACACCATCAGCGTTCGCGGTGCCTCTTACGTGGCTAGCGCAACCGGCATGACCACCTATGGCACAGTGCTGGATGTGACCGCAGTTACCGGCACACTGCTTCCTGGAATGCCAATCACGGCCACGGGCGGAATCCCGGCTGGTACGAGCATTGCTGGATTCATCAGCGGCACGTATGGCGGGGTTGGGCTCTACAGCCTCAACATTCCGGGGACCGCTTACACCGCCTCCGGCACTGTGGTAATCACAGCCCAGGGCATCATCACCAAGTTCACTGCCAAGTCTGTCGCCGCTGTTGGCGAACTTGTGCAAATCTCAACGTGGGGAAATTAAGGAGCTGACATGGACCGTCATCTTGAAGCAGTATCGCAGAAGTGGGGAATCAATTTCATGGGGGTTGATGCCCAGTTGCAGCAGACCGAAAAGGAACGCGGTGGTCGGCTGGCTATGGATGCTCAACCCGCTTTGGTGACAGTCTCGAATAGCGGCATCCCCGCGTTCTTGTCTACCTACATCGACCC
>PKWL01000117.1 GCA_003133225.1 Janthinobacterium sp. | reverse complement strand
CTACTTGTGTATAACCAAATGCCCTATAACCGGTCATTCGCTCAATTTGTTTAGGAAAGCGGAATTCGGGGAAAGCAGACGGTGGCCGATATCTACCGTCAATCCTGATTAAATTGCAACATGCGACCGTGCGCATTCAGCCATGACACATTATTGACGTCTTCTGAAACCGGACGACGGGTTGTGCAGCGCCGGGCTATGACTGCCACTTTCGTTTCCGCCAATAGCCAGGGCGGCGGCTGTGGTGGGCAACAGCCAGTACACGTATCTCTTCAGCAGCGACTGTATAGATAACGGCATATGGAAAGTGTTTCATTATGAAACGGCGTTTTCCCAAAAAGCCACAATTCTCCCAATAGCGGATGCTGCATTAACAGTTGCATCGAGTGCTCGAATTCGGCGAAAAGCGCTTGTGAAAGAGCGCTGCCGGCACGCTCTTTGTAATACGTCGCGGCCTCCCGAAGATCCAGTTCAGTCTCCGGATGAAGCGAATACTTCATTGAAACTCTGCTCTCAATCGCGCCATCGTTTCAGCGCCAGGGAGCAGCTCCACGGTTCCGGCTTCAATCTCGGCATGACGCCGCTCAACTTCGTCCGCCCATGCGGCTTCAATATCAGGTTCGGAGTCCAGGCTCGCGATCAGTTTCTCGACAAGATGGGCCCGCTGGGCAGCAGGCAAGCATAGCGCTTCGGCTTCAAGCTCTTCAACGTTTGTGGTCATGACTTTCTTGGACATGACTTTCTCCTAGTACGGTAGCAATATTGGGCGAAAGATGCGTCGATTGATTTTAGCAGGTAAACTCGGGTGGCATGGCGATACCGCCTTGGCCTTGGTTACCTGCAGCAGCCCCTGCAGAAGCGAGCCGGCCGCACTCGCAGCAGGCCATACTCCTCGCAGCTTTTGGGAGGAGAACATGATTTCTTACGAAACTTGGCGCCAGATTCGGGATTGCTGCGGTCGCCAACATATGAACCTGACCCAAACTTTGCCGTGGAATACGCACCCAAGATGCATGTTTCAGCTGCTGCGCTCATTCCTCCCGATGACCACTCGTCATTTGCCAGTTCTAATAGTCATCCTGGATGAGAGTGCCGGCTCAGGCAGAATGGTCGCCTTCACCGTGGCCGTGGTGCAGCACGACACCTCGCCGCCTAAATAGAGGTGGCGGGCAAGAGCATCACTGCGCAATGCGCAGGGCTGGCGCTGGAATATTCGCGCCGTCTGTGCATCTGGCATTACCCCAGATTTTACCCGCTTCGAGGCCAAGGATTTCTTGTTACGCGCCGCCCAGTTCATGGATGGCGCCTGCCCGCTCTGCATCATCGACAACACCAGGTCACGCTGGCCGGGGGCGCCGGACCCGACGCCGTGTTCGCGCCCGAGAAAGCGGCCCTTGCGCGCTCCCTGGGGTTCAAGTTCATGGCCCACCGCATCAACGACCCCGGTCGATAGGCCCGGATCGAACGGCCTTTTGCCTGGATTGAAGAAAACTTCCTGCCTGGGCGCAGCTTTGCCTCTTTCGATGACTTGAACGCGCAGGCGCTCCAGTGCTGCACCTAGGATGAAACTTCAGAAAACCGCCCGGCGATCCGCAGTTCAACTCATTTTCGGCGTGCCGGCCAACGCAACGCGAATGACGTGCGAACATTGCCGCGCGAAAAAACCTAACCGCAACCGGTCGCCCGCGACCGTCGTTTAAAGCCCGATAAACGCGCCTTGCTGGGCCCCTCTCTCCGACGCCATTTTCGCCCCCCGCGCGCCGCAAAAAAAAGCCGCTTCAAAGCGGCCCGCTTAGCTTATCTGGCCTAAGTGGAGTGCAACCAACCAGTTCGTTTCGAAAAAACGCCTGTATCAGCGGCCGGTGGCATGCCAAGAAGGTGAGCAGCACCTGGGCAGTAAAAAGGGAGCAGGAAGCTGGGTTTTTACTGGCATCGGCCCCAGCGCTGCCGAACCTTTTCCGGGCCTGCCATGCACGGCATTTTGAGTATAAAAAAAGCAATACTGGCGCAAGGTTGCCGCACACGACTTTGATTAGAGTATCCGTTTGGCGGGAAGCGCTTATTGAGGCGCAGTTGGCTTCTCCCTTTCACGAAGTGCTCGCGCCGACCTCAATCGTATTGGCCAAACATCACTTAAAAAGCGCGGCGTGGGTGCCGGCACGTACAAAGTTAATGACATTGCCTTCAACCTGATAGATCAGGAGACGTCGCCGCCAATGTGACATTCCCGGTGGTCGGCCCAATCGCCTTTGAGGGGGTGATCGAGCCACTCAGGGCCGAGAGCGGCATCACAGGCTCAGCAAAAGCATCGCTTCGTTAAGACGGCTAATGTCGTAGCGGCCCGAATGTGAAAGTCGCTCCCAATCCTTGACGAAAGACTTGGTGTAGTCTGATGCTCGCGGCAGAAGCGCGCTTACTTGCGGCTGTTCTTTTCAAGGTCATCGAACAACGCGTTGGCGGTAGCAAGGCGGGTGCGGCGAGAAGCCATCATGGAACGAGACTCCGCCATTGCCGCGCGGGTTTGCGCGTTGGGCACTTTGAGTTCAAGCGGAAAAGCCTGATCAACAACCACCCGATGCAAAAACAGACGAACCGCATCAGACATCGACAGGCCCATCGCAGCTAGCGCCTCGGTCGCTTGCACTTTTGTTTCCTCGTCCACGCGCACGTGAAGCATCGAAGTTGGAGCACTATGCCGCATCCTTGACTA
>PKWL01000136.1 GCA_003133225.1 Janthinobacterium sp. | reverse complement strand
CACAAAACGGCATAGAGCCCAAGCCCTGCGTTACTTTGCCCTTGAAGGGCGCCCGCATTTCTGTCGGCGCGGTTCAATTGCTTGCTTGCTCCCGCTCGATTCTCACGACCGCAACCTATTAGCCGTACATCGGGTCAAGGATGAGGCTGGGTGATGCCAATCACTGTTGGCAAGAGCGTAACGGCGTTTACGTTGCTGAAACAGGGCGGCTCGACTGAATTTGCGTCGAATATGACGCAATGTATCTCTTTGTCAGGTTGGCATGCGCACATTCGTTTCCCCAGATCCGCGGAGCTGAAAATGAGTACGCCACCGGCAGTGTTGGCTTTTTTCTTGGCATTTTTTTAAGCTGGACGACGGGAGTTAAACTTCTCATCCATGTGGAAAAAGCGCAAGGACCCGCCAAGCTTTAGGTTAGAAAGTGAAGGTCAGAAGCTTATAGACTATGCCTACGGACTTGTATTGGGTCGTGATGGACACCAGACTAATATTGGCGCTGGTAGTCACCCGATAGGCAGTTTGTGTTGTCGTGCTTCCCGATATCCCAGCGTCGGTATTTTGTGTAAGTGTAACCAATAAGCTGGTGGCGCTGTCGCTCGTCACCGCATAACTCTCTGTTGATGTCGTTGGAAGCGTCCCTCCTTGCGTGCCACTTCCCAGCAACCCTGTATCCCCCGCTTTGACCGCCACAGGCAAAGTGTAGGGGCTGATGAGCATGGTTTCTCCTCCCGAAACGGTACCCACGGTAGTGTAGTTGCCGGGACTATAATAAATTATTTCCGTAGATGAAAATGGCGTTGTTTGTCCGTTCTCTGTTGTGGATCCTGCTACCACTTCAGTTGCCTCCAATGCAGGAATGCCATTAAAAGTCGCTGGCGAGGGCGTCCCTCGAGCTAAGTTACCATTGCCCGTAAGTGGGGTTTGCTGCCCAGGATTTGTTAAAGGTGAATTATCGACCCAGCCAGAAATTGTAAAATTTTGATTGGCTCCGTTAAGTGCGAAATTAGCGACGGCTGCTTGAAATGGAACTGTCATGGTAGGGTCTATTGGAGCTGCTCCGGAAGTCGATCCGCCGCCGCAACCCGTGGCAAATAAGGATGAGGCGAACGCTAGCACTATAAAGAAATTTTTCATTTTTTATAATTTTCATTCAAGTTAGATAATTTTCAACATGCCAAGTAAAGAATCCTGAGCACCTAGTACATGTCAGGCCAAGGTCAACCCGCACAAAAAAACAAAAGCTGCACCACAGCCAGTCAGTGGGTAGGAATACTGACAAAAAAGTTCTCGACACTTGTGAAGAGAGTATTGATCCAATCCAATTCGTTAGGTTTGATTTATCCCCATGATGGGCCCGGCGCATTCTGCCCGGCGTTGACCACCCCGGACTGGTCCGCTGTTAGTCCGATACGGCGTCGCCAATCAGATGCCCCAAATATCACCTGAGCCGCCCAAATTCCAAATGTCTAACCTTGACCCCCATACCTGTCATGCTCGCGCGAAACGATGGTAAGTTACGGGGTTGAAAACACCCTAAGCAAACGTGCTCAAGCGGGCGCACCTTGATGCATCTGTATTGAGCCGGGCGTGCGCCTGAAGCGAGTGGTAACGGGCTGGGCGTCGAAAATAGCATCAAGGAAAAAAAATATGTTGCGATGTGCCATCGAAAGTGGTCTGAATTTTGGCGAGGTAGGTACGCGTTGCGCAAGACCGGCATTTCGCTTTTACAATTTTTCCCGTTTTAGCGGTTAAGAGCGCGGACATGGGTGACATCATTGATGTCGGTGGCTCGGGACCGGTGGAAATTGCCACCGTCACATGCCAGCGGCCACTTGCGCCGTTGTGCCGGATTGACCGCATGCCTTTCCGAAAGACGTTCTCCTCGAGCACAGCTCCGCGGGCGGCCAAACGGATCAATTCGCTGGCGTTCCACCGGGCGGGCTCGTTCATCGGTGCCATACTGCGCATCATCTGCTATGGGATGCGTACATAGACCGCGCGCGGCCAACCGAGTTGTGCGGCCCCTGCGATGATTTTACCGGTCAGCGATAGGCGAAGATTCAATCGCAATTCGCCTTGATTTTGTATCGTAATGTACAATAACGCGTCGTAATCAGAGACCGTGCAGCAAGATTTCTCAACGCAATTGTTCTTCGTTCAATAAATTCGCCGCCTGCCTTTTGACATTCCGGCATAATTTTTACCGCCTTAGGGAACTTTCAGTTGAAATTAATTCCAACAATACTATGTGGCGGCGCCGGTTCCCGTCTTTGGCCAGTTTCCCGTGAATACCATCCTAAGCCTTTCATCCGGCTGGCGGACGGGCAAAGCTTACTGCAAAAAGCATGGCTGCGCGGCGCCGCGCTGCCTGATGTCGCCGAAGTTCTCACCGTCACCAACAGCGAACTGTTCTTCAAGACGGACGACGAATACCGGGAAGCGGGCACTGCAACCCACAAGGGTCTGACCAACAGCTATATCCTGGAGCCCTTTGGACGCAATACCGCGCCCGCCATCGCTGCGGCTGCGCTGCATGTGGCGGCCACCCATGGCGAGGATGCTCTGATGCTGGTGCTCGCTGCCGATCACCTGATTTCCGATCAAACTGCTTTCGCAGCCGCCGTGGAACAAGCGACGCAACTGGCCCGGCAAGGCAAGCTGGTCACGTTTGGCATCGAGCCCGACGCGCCGGAAACCGGTTATGGCTACATCGAAGCCGACGGCAACACCGTCTTGCGTTTCGTCGAAAAGCCGACTCTCGACAAAGCCCAGCAATACCTGGCCAGCGGCCGCTATCTTTGGAACTCCGGCATGTTCTGTTTTGTGGCAGGAACCATGTTAAGTGAAATGGAGCAACTTTGCCCTGCCATTTTGACGGCGACGCGCGCTTGCATCGAACAATCGCTCAGAACTACAGGCAAATGCTGGAACCAGATCGAACTGTCCCCTGACTCCTTTGGCGAGGTACCCAACGATTCCATTGATTACGCAGTCATGGAAAAGTCGCGCAATGTGGCCGTCGTCCCTTGCAACATTGGCTGGAGTGATATCGGCTCGTGGAATGCGGTAGGGGACTTGCTCGAGCCTGATAAAGAAGGCAATCGGATCGACGGCGAAGTTCAGTTGCACGATGTGAACGACTGTTATATCCAGAGCCATGAACGGATTGTTGGCGCCGTGGGCGTCAGTAATCTGATCATAGTCGACACTCCCGACGCCCTTCTGGTGGCGGATCGTAGCCGCGCGCAGGATGTCAAGCATCTGTACGCCAGCCTCAAATCGGTGGGTCACGATGCCCATAAATTCCACCGCACTGTGCACCGTCCGTGGGGCACTTACACCGTGCTGCAAGATAGTCCGCGCTTCAAAATCAAGCGCATCGAGGTCAAGCCCGGTGCCAGCCTCAGCCTGCAAATGCACCATCATCGCAGCGAGCACTGGATTGTCGTGAGCGGCATGGCGAAAGTGGTCAATGGCGACCAAGAATTGTTCGTTGGCACTAATGAATCGACCTATATTCCCGCCGGCCACAAACATCGTCTGGAAAATCCCGGGGTGGTCGGACTCGTCATGATCGAGGTCCAAAGCGGCGAATATTTGGGCGAGGACGACATCGTTCGTTTCCACGACAACTATGGACGGGTCTGATGGCAGCATTAACCTGTTTTAAAGCCTACGACATTCGCGGCCGCTTGGGTGTTGAACTCAATGAAGACATCGCCTACCGCATCGGTCGCGCCTACGCGCAATTCCTAAACGCCAAACGCGTGGCGGTGGGCTGTGACGTGCGCCTGTCGAGCGAGGCGCTCAAACAGGCGCTGGCCAGAGGGTTGATGGATGGCGGCGCCGATGTGATTGACATCGGCATGACCGGTACCGAAGAAGTGTATTTTGCCGCGTTCCATCTCGACGTGGATGGCGCCATAGAAGTCACAGCCAGCCATAACCCGATGGATTACAACGGCATGAAGCTGGTACGGCGCGGTGCCCAGCCGATCAGTGGCGACACTGGTCTCAAGGCCATTCAGGCCCTGGCGGAGGCTGGCCAGTTTGCGCCGGTAGCGGCCGCGCCAGGCCGGTTGACCAGACTATCCATTCTTGCTCCATTTATAGCCCATTTGCTGACCTACATCGATGCGCCGGCACTCAAGCCGCTCAAGCTGGTTGTCAATGCAGGCAACGGTGCGGCCGGACATGTGATCGATGCCATCGAAGAGGCTTTCCGGCGGATCGGCGCCGCCGTGACCTTTATCAAGGTACACAATGATGCGGACGGCAGTTTCCCCAACGGCATCCCTAACCCCTTGCTACCGGAAAATCGCGCCGCCACGGCAGAAGCGGTCAAGGCGCACAAAGCCGATATGGGCATTGCCTGGGACGGTGACTTTGACCGCTGCTTCCTGTTTGACGAGAACGGTGACTTTATCGAGGGCTACTACATCGTTGGCCTGCTGGCGGAAGCATTCCTCGTCAAACACCCCGGTGAAAAAATCATTCACGACCCGCGCCTGACGTGGAACACGATCGATATCGTTGAGCACGCGGGCGGCGTGCCCGTACAAAGCAAAACCGGGCATGCCTTCATCAAGGAACGGATGCGCTCTGAAAACGCCATTTACGGCGGCGAAATGAGCGCCCATCATTACTTCCGCGATTTCGCGTACTGCGACAGTGGCATGATCCCTTGGTTGTTGGTGGCCGAGCTGGTCAGCCGCAATGGCAAAACCCTGTCGCAACTGGTTGGTGAGCGCATCAAGGCTTACCCGTGTAGCGGCGAGATTAATTACACGGTGCCCGACGCCGCGGTCGCGGTGCAAGCGGTGCGGGAGCATTATGCTCAGGCGCAAGCGCTGGTCGACACGACTGACGGGCTGGGTCTGGAATTTGCGGACTGGCGGCTCAATGTACGAAGCTCAAACACCGAGCCACTGTTGCGACTCAACATCGAGGCAAGGTCGGACGCGCAATTGGTTTGGCAGAAGGTAGCCGAGGTAGCGTCTTTAATAAAGGGAAGTAACTAATTTTTGGCATTGATAATCCAGTCCGCTCGGAACTGGTACTCCTATTTGGCTGTCTCTTGTCAACCGTGAATTCGTCTAAGCGACAGCCATGTAATGCGGATCAAGATTTTTCATTTCCGATTCATGCCAGATTGAGGAATGTAAGCGATGAGTTTCGTTTCCTATGCGCAAAATTTTGAAGACGTGATGCTGTGGCGTGCACTCAAGCATGTACAAAACGGTATTTATGTCGACGTCGGTGCGCAGCACCCTGTGATCGATTCGGTCAGCAAGGCTTTTTACGAGCGTGGCTGGAGAGGCATACACGTTGAGCCTGTGCTTGAATTCGCCGAGCTCTTGCGCCAAGACAGGCCGGACGAGACGGTCCTGCAAGTGGCGCTCGCTGATACCGACGGTACGCTTGACCTGAACGTTATTCCGGGCACTGGCCTTAGCACCGCCGTGGACGCCTATGCGCAGAGGCACTACATTGAACGTGGTTTCGAGCATCGGCGCATTTCAGTTCCGGTGTTAACTTTGAAGTCTGCGTTGCACTCGCTGATCGGAAAAGACGTTCACTGGCTCAAAATTGATGTTGAAGGGTTCGAGGAACAAGTGCTCAGAGGATGGGACAGTCAAACTTTGCGCCCTTGGGTGTTGGTGGTGGAGGCAACAGTTCCCAACTTGCCAGAGACAAACTTTGCAAGTTGGGACTACATCGTCACTGCGGCGGGCTATCAGTTTGTTTACTTCGATGGCCTCAACCGGTTTTACGTTGCCAAAGAACATGCCGAGCTTGTGGGGGCATTTTCTTGCCCTCCAAATGTATTCGATGACGTGCAGTTGAGCGGACTTGCAAGCTCCGAACTTTGTCGGGGACTGATCGCGGCACATCAGACAAGTGAAATCGAAGGGGATGCGGCAAAGCAAAGCGTAAAAATGCTAAGCCAGCGGACTGGCATTTTGGCAGCCGAACTTGACTCGGAACGCGTGCGCGCGGCGCAGCTCAATCTCGAGCTACGCGCTACCCAAGAGCATGAGAGCCATCTCCAGGAGCACGTCGAATGGCTACAAAATGAATGGGATAGGGCCAAGGCCAAGATAGAAGAGGTTCATCAATCTTCCCGCGAGTGGCGGCGCATGTCAGACGGGCTAAATCTGGAGCTTCAAAATGTCTATGGCACCAAATCCTGGCGCATCACCCGGCCCCTGCGCCAAACGATGTTTGCCGCCGGCTGGATATTAGGCTTAATGGCGAGCACTTCGCGATGGTCGTTGCGTCAGTCAAAGCGCATGGTTAAGTTCAATTCAAATAATAGCTCACTACACGTTGGTGCGACTAGGAACGATCAGTACAAGTCACAAGATCCAATTCAAGGCTTTTCGCCTCACGTAGCAAAAATTTATGCTGAGCTAAAAAAGGCCATCGAAGCGAGGGGGCGTTGATGCGTATCGTCCTCGATATGCAAGGGGCGCAAACCGAAAGCCGTTTCCGTGGCATCGGTCGCCACACCCTGTCGCTCGCGCTCGCGATCGTGCGCAATCGCGGAGAGCATGAAATTATCCTCGCTCTGAGCGGCCTTTTCCCCGATACCATCGAGCCCATCCGCGCGGCCTTTGTTGGCTTGCTACCCCGTGAAAACATTCGCGTCTGGTACGCCTGCGGCCCAGTGCGGGAGTGTGACGACGGTAATTGCTGGCGCCGCGATGTGGCAGAGCACATCCGCGAAGCATTTCTCGCCAGCATGCACCCGGATATAGTGCATGTGTCGAGCCTGTTCGACGGTTATGTCGATGATGCGGTAACCAGTATTGGCATTCTCGCCCCGCAAATCCCGACGGTTGTTATGCTCCACGAATGCAGTCCTCTTCTTAGTCCGGATGCCTGTGTTACGCCTAATCCTGGCATCGCACGTCATGCTCGGCGCAAAATTGAATATTTGAAACGCGCGAACTTGTCGCTGGCTGTTTCTGAGTCGGTCGCGCAACACGAGCGAAACATGCTGGCGCTCCCGTCGGATGCGGTGGTCAATATTTCCACATCCCATGATGCAGTATTCCGACGTCTGGAAATTACGGAGGCCGAAAAGCGGAAATTCCTAGGGCGCCTTCACATCACACAGCCGTTCATTCTTTATGCGGGTGGCGCTGACGCCCATAAAAACCTGCAACGGTTAATTTTAGCCTACGCGCATTTGCCCAAGCCGCTTCGTGACATGCACCAGCTAGTCCTAGTCGGTGAGATGCCAGCGGGCGCGGTTGCCGCACTTTGGCAAACCGCTCAATCGGTTGACATCAGCACGAATCAATTGCTATTTACCGGTTATATCACCGACCAAGACTTGGCATGGTGTTACAACCTGTGCACGGTCTTCGTTTTCGCTTCCTTGCACGAAGAGTTTGGCTTGTCCGCGCTTGAGGCAATGTCCTGCGGTGCGGCGGTCATTGGGTCAAATACGATGAGCGTACCCAAAGTTATCGGTCGTCAGGATGCCTTATTTGATCCTAATGACGAGGCGGAGATCGGCCAGAAACTGGCGCGGGTGCTGGGCAATACTGCATTTAGGGACGAATTGGCGGCTTATGGCCTGGTACAAGCGAGGAATTTTTCGTGGGATAAGAGCGCGCGCCTCGCGATTGCGGCATTCGAGACGCTTTATTCGCAGAGGGCTGAAAATTCGAACATGGAGGAGCCTAAAGACATGCTGCCATTGCTGATCGATGCCATCGCAGCGCTCGTGCCATCCAATATACCCGATGCGGAAACGCTTAAGCTCGCGCATGCACTGGGCCGCGTTCAGACTAATAGTGCTCCACCACAACTATTGGTCGATATTTCGGAATTAATGCTGCTCGACGCCAAAACCGGCGTGCAGCGCGTCACGCGCAGTATTCTGAACGAACTTTTGGAAAACCCGCCCGGAGGTTTTAAGGTAGAACCGGTATATGCTACGCTGGACACCCAAGGCTATCGCTACGCACGGCAATTCACGGCAAATTTTCGCGGCGTGGCCAGTGACTCAAATGATAAGCCGATTGACTATCGACCAGGCGACATCTTCCTGGGCCTTGACTTATTGCCCCATGTTGTTCCGGCACAAAAAAAATATCTGGCATCACTTCAACGAGATGGGGTTCAGGTTTTCTTTGTCGTCTACGACCTGCTTCCAGTCCTGAAGCCGCGTTTTTTTCCGCCCGGTGCAGATTTAGTACATAAAGCATGGCTCGAAACATTGGCGGGCTTTGACGGAGCCGTTTGTATATCCCGGACCGTGGCGATTGAACTTGCGGAATGGCAACGCGTCTATTGCCCGCAGCGTTTGCATCCATTTAGGATCGGCTGGTTTCATCTTGGGGCCGATGTGGAAAATTCCGTCCCCACGCGCGGGTTCCCTATTTACGCCAACCTTGTCCTTCAAGAACTTAGGCGGCGACCTACATTTGTGACTGTTGGAACCATCGAGCCCAGAAAAAGGCATCTTCAGGCTTTGGGAGCCTTTGAACTGCTATGGCAGCAGGGTGTAGACGCGAACTTCGTCATTATCGGCAAACAGGGCTGGTTGGTCGATTCGTTGGCAGAACGCTTGCGCCAACATGGTGAACTTGGCAAACGCCTGTTCTGGCTCGAGGGCATAAGTGACGAATATTTGGAAGCGGTTTATGCCGCTTCAACCTGCCTCATTGCACCTTCTGAAGGCGAGGGCTTTGGTCTGCCGTTGATCGAAGCAGCACAACACAAACTGCCAATCATCGCGCGGGATATTCCGGTTTTCCGCGAGGTGGCGGGAGAGCGCGCATACTATTTCTCCGGCATATCACCAGCGGCACTTGCGGATGCTGTGCGGAACTGGATGACATTAAAAGACGAGGGAGCGACGCCATCCTCCGGGGGAATCCCCTGGTTGACGTGGGCTGAGAGCTGCAGGCAGCTAATGGAAGTCGTGCTCGACAAGGAAGGTGGCGGGTCTCGCGTATCGATTGTGGAGGGGGCTGCGGCAGTGCATGCGGAGTTGGCGCTCATACAAACCGCCGGGTCGCGCCCAATCGTGTTATCACTCGCCCCGTATCCGATCCGGCGTCCGCGGCACGGCGGTCAACTCCGTACGTCTGCGATGGCGATGGCTTACGAGGCGGCCGGGTTCGTGGTGCAAGCAGTTGGCTTTTACCAGGCGGAGGACTATGTGGATGCGGATATTGGGCCGAACGATGTTGCCTTTCCTTCCCATAGCCCTTATCGCCAGTATGGTGGCGAACATATTTCAGAGCTCTCCGATGTGCTGATGGGGCAGTTCGCAGTATCGGACGAAAGCGCCTTTTGCCAGGTTCTGTCTGGCATCGTTTCTGACGTTCAAGTTATCCAGATAGAACAGCCGTGGCTTTACCCGCTGGCGCGAAGGCTCCAGTTGGAAGTGCCGCAGTGCCGCGGCGCTCTTTTGGTATTTAGTTCGCAAAATATCGAAGCACCCATGAAGCGCGCGATACTCAGTGCATACGGTAAAACTGCAGTTTCAGAACAAGCTATCACAGACATTGATCTGCTGGAACAATTGGCGGCGAGGCAGTCGGACCTGTGCCTAGCGGTCACTGGCGAGGACGCAGCGGTCTTGCTGAGCTATGGAGCTGCCAATGTTCTCCACGCTTCCAACGGCATTAGTCCTTGGGTAGCGGACATAGCGAGGCGGGAGCTCTGGCGAGCGAGGCTGCCAGTAGAGCCGTGGCCGATCTTCATCGCAAGCGGCCATCCGCCAAATTTCACCGGATTCATCGCGGCTGTGGGCGACTCACTGGCTTGCATTCCTGCGGGCTCCAAGCTGGTTGTTGCAGGTGGAGTTGGGCCGCACCTGCTTCGTGAGTTGTCGAACTCGCGTTGGCGCGACCTCAATTTGTCGAGACTCCTCGTACTTGGGGTACTCGACGATGAAGATCTCGCGGCCGTGAAGAGTCTTGCCCACGCATTTCTGCTGCCGATAGGCGCGGGTGGCGGCTCCAACATCAAGACGGCAGAGGCGCTTTACGCGGGCCGGCCGGTTGTCTGCACCAGCACGGCGCTTCGTGGCTTTGAGGAGTATCGCTTGCTGCCGCAGGTAACTGTGGCCGATTCGGCATCGGCATTTCAGGCGGCAATTCGCGCAGTTCTTGATCAACCGGGGATTGCACAATCCATCTCAGGTTTTAACGAAATGCGAGAACGGTTGACTTGGGAAGCATGCCTCGCTGCAGTCCCGAGGGAGGTCTCACGACTGTTGACGCTTAGGAGCATCAGGCCATGACCATTTGGCTTGATGTCACTACAACGCTCGGTTGGGGGCGCCCGGCGCTCGGGATCGTCCGGGTCGAGGCAGAAACGGCGCGGCACTTTCTTAATTCAAGCGTACCCAGCATTAGATTCTGTCGGTTCGATCGAGTCCATGGAGTCTATTTCGAGGTCGTAGAGGAGGAAATCAGCGCTGCCCTGGCTCGCCTTGATGCGGGGGGGGCCGGTATCCCGCCCGCAACCATCGCAAAATCAGTCCCGATCTCTATTGATGGAGAGCCCGGCGAGCAGGGCAAGAAACGTCTACTCGGGCTCCTAGATTACTTTCCGAGTTATTGCCGAGACAGGATGTTTCGGTTTGCCCTTTCGGGGAGAAACGCATTCCATGGCTTCGTCTGCACATATAGGGTGGCGCGAGCAGCCGCAGCTGTAATGCGACGTGGGCAGCACCGTGGACATGAGGTTTTGCGTTCATCATCTGAGGCGCCGGCAGCATTGTCTCCAGTTGCAAGCCTGCCCTTCGCGGCGGAGGACGTGTACGTCTCTCTGGGGCTAGATTGGGACCAGAAGGACCTGGTCTACCTGTACGAGTTGAAGCGCCGCTTCGGGCTGAAGGTCCTTCTGTTTTGTTACGACATCATCCCGATTCGCCTTCCACATCTGTGCGTCGCCGAGGTCGCGGCGAAGTTCCCTCGATATTTTGTCGACGTTGCACGGTGCGCCGACACGATCCTTTGCATTTCGGAGCATTCGCGACGAGACTTAAGCCAGTTCCTGGAAACGACTGGAGAACCGGTTCCAGCGCTCGGCGTTATACGCCTCGGTTGCGATATCGCTACGGTTTGCGGGGCGCCACCATCCGACGTAGTGGCAAAGGTGCTTGAACGCCCCTTTATTTTGTTCGTATCGACGATTGAGCGCCGCAAGAACCACGATACGCTTTACCGCGCCTACACGCGACTGGTGGATGCAGGTCAAGTCGACCTACCATTATTGGTGTTCGTCGGCATGTTGGGATGGGGAATCGGCGATTTGCTGTCCGATTTGAGGCTGGATCCACGAATCCAGCCATACTTTTGTATTCTGGATCATGTCTCTGACAATGAGCTTGCGCGGCTATACCAAAGTGCCTATTTCACCGTGTACCCATCACTATACGAGGGTTGGGGATTGCCGGTCGCTGAGAGCCTTGCGTATGGTAAATTTTGCCTCGCCTCAAATGCGGCATCAATTCCCGAGGTTGGTGGCGACCTGATCGAGTATATTGATCCTTGGGATGTTCCTCGGTGGGCGGAGAGGTTGATGTGGTATATCAACCACCCAATCGAAATAAAGCGACGGGAGGCCAATATCCGGTCACGCTATCGGTCCACCGACTGGCAAGAAACAGGCGGGGCGATTGTTGCAACGGCACTGTCTCTTACAATGAAACACGATGCTTCTGGGGTTAAGAATCGAAGCGGCAACCAGTCCATAAGCTGAGAATCGACGGCTCAATCCCTGTTGGACAGACAGAATTATAAGCTCTGTGCCATGCAGGTTGGCTGATAGCAAGGAAGCGGATCTTGTTGTATTTCTTTCGTCTACTTTTGACTGCGGCGCCCGCAAAAAAAGCGCGACGGCGATCTGCATGCCGGTCAAAAAAGCCGCGTTCAGGCCTTGTCACGCCCGAACCAAATCCTCTCGGGCCGCTGGCCGGCTAGCACGCTGAGTAATTCCACGGCATTTTGTTCCCAAGTGAGCCAGGGCATCGATTCCGATGCAGGGCTTGCGCCTAGCGCATCTAATTCCAGCCAGGCGCTGATGGCACCGGCCAGATCTTGGGCGTCCAGGCCGCTGAAATAACTGGCATGTTCTTGCGCCACTTCGCGAAACACTGGCAAATCGCGCGCCAGCACTGGCAAGTCGTAGCGCGCCGCTTCGATGAGGGGCAGACCGAAGCCTTCGCCCTCGCTGGGCGCGAGCAGACAGATGCAGGCCTGGTAGACGTGTTGCAGGTAATCGTCACTAATGCCCTTAAGCCAGAACAGGCGTTTGCCCCGTTGCGGATGGCGCTTCAGGCGTTTGACAATCTGGGGAATGGTGCGCCGTTCGGAGTGCGCTAGTGGGATCCAGCCTTCGTTGCCGACGACGATCAGATTGACGTGGGCGCCGTTTGCCCATAATTGGTCGAACGCCTCCAGGGTTTGCAAATGGCCTTTGCGCGGTTCGATCGTGCCGACCATCAAAAAGCTTGGGCATGCAGCGAACCGTTGCAGCAGCGGATACGCTGGCGGCACTGGCTCTGGCGTCATTACAGTGGTGCTGAGATCGGCGCCAAGATGCAGTACCGCCAGCTTCAAGCGCCTGGCGGTGTCGCAGTGCAGGTCTAACCACGTAATCATTTCCTGAGCGACTGCATCCGAGATGCAGATCAGGCGATCGGCATTCTCGGCAATGCAGGCCAGCCAGGCGCCGTGTCCAATATCGGCGTTGGACGGGAAAAATTCCGGCCGCAATACGGGCAACAAATCATAGATCAGGAAATTAACTTCCACGCCACGCGCGCGCCAGTGATCGTAGAGCCCGCTACGGGCCGCCTCTACGACGGTGCCGGGAGAATAATCTGCGCAGTAGAACACGTCGCCGCTACTGACGTCTATCATAGGGTCGCGTTCCGCACCTTTGTCCATGCCAAGTAGTTGCCGTGTATATTGTTTCGCATAACGGTAGTGCCAGCGGCCACCTTGCGCGCTAAGATAGACCGGTTCGACCCGAAATCCTTGCAAAGGCCGGTGCAGCAATTCGATTACCTGGTTGCGCACCACGCGCTCAATGCCGGTCTTGAGATCATGTTGCGCAATGCCCGTGACATCAACTAGCAACTGGCGCGGCGCCAGAGGGTCGGGCGTGCACGCTAGGCCCTGCGCCATCTGTTGCAGCGTCTGGTCATCGGCCGCCAGTTCGGGCATTGCCGCCAGCGCCCGCGCCAGCGCATACCGATCGCTGTGCGATTCGGCGTATGCCAAGTCGAGAGCCTCGGCATATTGCTGCGCGCAGCATTGCGGGCTGTGCCGTGTTTGCAGCAGGCCGCGCGCTTGTGTTCCCAGCGCATGGCGGCGGGCAGTATCGCTCCTGAGGGTTTCCAGTGCGCCGCCCAGTTCGGCTAGGGTAAACGCGTCGGGCAGTTTCCAGACAGCGTGATCGGGCAAGGCGGCCATCGACCCGTTTGCGTTGATGATGGTGGCCAAACCATAATTCATGCAATCGAGCACCGCCGCCGAAGTTTCACCACGCGATACGCTACGCAATTGCACGCCGACGTCGGCCGCCTGCAGATACTGGTGATACACGTCATCATCGCTCCAGCCGACGATGCGGATTCTGTGTTCGGCGCCGGCGGCGCAGATCGCCCGGCTGACCTGTACGCCATATTCGCCGCCGTGGTTGGCGCCGACCAATATCAGTTCACATTCCGTGTCGGCGTGCAAAGACGACTCGATCCATGCTTGCAATAATTGATGCGTGAGCTTGGTGGGCGCAATAAAACCGAAACTGCAGACCACGAACGCGTTAGGATTGATGCCTAGCTCATGACGCGCGGCGAGACGGTCCTGTTTGGGCGGCGCCGCACGAGGCAAGGGAACCACGGTCCAGTTGCGCCCAGCATCTGCGCCATACCACGAACGGGCAAGGCTAAGCGCATGGTCGGAATGCACAATCACCCTGGTGGCGTTCTCTAGCACGGCCAAATTGCATGGATAGGCATCCTTAGCCTGTTCAACATCTTCCTTCGCCAGAGTGATCCGCAAGCCCGGGTAACCATGGGAGTGGTACAAGGCATCAGCCCAGGCGTCGGGCACGGCGCCGCTGCTTTGCTCATGTTCGAGCACGCCGCTCAGGAAAAAATCGTGCAGCACGACCACGCCCGGGTGCTCCTGAAGCAGCTCGAACATGTGGCTGTGGAAAATGCTATTTCCGAACTGATAGATAATCTGGTCGTAAAGATGGGCGTTCCGCACGAACCATTTAGCCGAATGCTGTGGCAGCGCCGCCAGCGCAGCGGGCAGTGTGACCGCGTCGCTTTGTTGTACGATTAGCTCGATCTCGAAATATTCCAACAAGGCTGGCAGCAACTGCACTGCGTAGTCGGCAATGCCGCTGCGTGCAGGCGGCAGCGGCGACACGAATGCAAGCCGCCGCTTGCCGCCATTGGCACCGGTGGGTGACCACGCAGCCGCCGGCACGCGACGCGTCTGGTGCCGTGAAAAATGCGTTTCGAGGGCGCGTAGGGCCCGCCGCGCCGTGGCGTCCCAGGAAAATTTTGCCGCCTGCACGCGACCGTGGGCCCGCAGGCGCGCCTGAAGGGCGGCATCGGTTAGCACTTGTCCGATCTTGTCGGCGATCGATTGCGGCGATCCTGCATCGAACATCGCCTCGGCGCAGCCGATCACTTCCGGAATGCTCGTGTTGTCGGCGCCGATGACCATGGTTCCGCAAGCCATCGCTTCTAGCGCCGGCAAACCGAAACCCTCGTGTTTAGATGGAAAAATGAACAGCGTCGCCGCGCGGTACAGTTCGATTAGGGACGTGTCACTGACGTAACCGGTCAAAATCAGCTCGTCCGATGCCAAGCCGCAGCGCTTGCTGTGTTCAAGCAGCGTGCGCCGGTCGTTGTCCTCCAACTTGCTGGCAATCAGCAGTTGGTGCCCTGCCCGCAAGGCGGCTGGCAACAAGCCATAGGCCGTGATAAGTCCATCAATGTTTTTGCGTGCATCGAAGCCGCCCGGAGCGTACATCAGCATGTTGCGGGTGATGCCAAATTGACGGCGAAGTGCGGCAAGCGCATCGGGAGCCGGCTGGCCTGCGTTGAAGCTGGCATCGACCGCAGTCGAGATCGCCACGACCCGGGCAGGATCTAGGCTCAAGGCGTCAATCGCTTCCTGCCGCGAATAGTCTGAGATCGACAACAACAACCCGGCATGACGAAGCGAACTGATCTTGCGCGCGTAATATTGTTGTTGCGACGGCGTACCAAGGTAGGCCGCCGGGTTGAGTAGGGGGATCAAGTCATACAGAATCACGGCTGTCATGGCGCCGTTAGTAAATGCACCAACCGAAGTGACGACGTCGTCCACATAGCCTTCGAACAGACTGGTCACCAGCACGGCATCAGGGCGTAATTGCTGGATGAAATATTCGCGCATTAATTCGGCGGCGCGGCTGCGGCTACCGTTGGCGTCCACCAGTTCGGCGACCGGGGTCACTGGTTCGAACACCTGGATCCGTTCCCGCGGGATCAGACCATCGAAGGCGCGCCGGATTTCTTCGATCGCGCCATCTAGCGCCCCGTTGAGCACCAGCCAAATCTCGTGTCCGCCGGCGTTGCGTGCGACGCCCAGCGCCAGCGCCAGCGAATAACGTCCAATACCGCGAAAGCGGCTGGCCGATTGGGCGCCCTGCAGATCGATGACAATGCGCATCAGTTTCTCATCGCCTTTTGCGCTTTTTTCAGTTCACGGTACGTGCGTAAGGTGCGCGGCGACAGGTCGCCGGGGGCTTGTGAGGGCGGCTCGGCCAGCTTGGCGCGGGGCGCGGGCACCAAGGCGGCCTGATGCATCAGGCCTTGTAAGCGCGTTTGCAAGCGGGGGAAATGCGGCAGTATGCCGCGCGCCAACCGGTTCAGGCGCGGCTGGATTAATACCAAATGCATCAGCCGTACCAGCGGCCCCTTCAGGCGGCGCTTGGGCCAACCCAGTAGCCAGACTTGCACGCTAGGGTTCATAGCGCCGCTCGCGCGAAAGGAGGGATTGTCAAGGGGCGTACAACTTCGGAAATTATGCTCATAAAGCTATGTTTTAATTGGGCGTGCGAGGCTGGGCTAGCTGTGCAGCATATGAAATGAGCGTCGGCAGCCTGAACTAAACGTGTGTTGCTTGTACTCGACAATCAGCGCGGAATTATAACATTAGAGAAAAAACGATTTGACGCCTGAATTACCGATTAGTGTTAGATTTTCATCGTGACAAGGGTGGGTGATCATTTAACGACGTTGCAGAGCTGGTAGGTCCAGCGGTTTTTGCCTGCAAACGCCTCATATGGTTTGCAACTGGTGGAATCGAGCGTCAGGCCATAGGCGTGCAGTACCGACTGCGCCTTGGCGAGGACGATACGATTATTTTCTTGCGCCGTTCTTAGTTCGTCTTCCGAACGACCCTGGTCGGGCGGGTGGCGGTCAGCTTGCAACATGACATAGAGTGGTCCGTCGCGGCTGACCATCATTGCCGCGACCCGATCCCGGTAGCCTTGCGACTCTGGAAATCCGGAGCCAAGCGCGACAAAGGCGAGCGTCTTGGGAAAGAACGGCACCAACCAGCCCATCGGAGGGTCGCCATGCACGGTAAAGACCATGCTAGCCTTTGGATGTTCAATGACCGGCACATCGGCAGCAAAGCTGGCCCAACTCCATTTGGCATGGCCCCAGGTCGCAAATGGGACAATGGCGAGCGCTGCCAGCAACAAGCCATAAGCAGCCACGCCGCGCGCGAACGGCATCGGCATCAACCGGTGCAATACCAGCCAGAACACGATGGGTGCCAGCAGCTCCAACGGAATCAGGTAACGGTAGATGCCAAACAGATTTAGCCACCCCACATACGACAACGCGAAAAATATCATCAGAAAACGCGTGCGCGGCGGCATGGGGTCGGTGCCCGGCTTGCGCAGGATGGCCGCGCGCAAGCCCAATCCTGCCAGCACAAGAAAAGCGACATACAACATTGGCCAGATCAGCTGGATCAGTGGCAGCTCGATCACGCGCTTGGGGTTGAACGTAAAAATGAAAGGCCAGAGCACTTTTTCGGTCCAGTCTTTGGGTAGCCAGCCGGTGTCGCCGATGCCGATCGAAGCGGCCAAAGGGCCGTGGAATCGATCGTTAAACTGGGGGAACAGAGGGTTGCCAAATACTTGCCACATTTTCCAATACCAGTGGCCGGCACTAATGGCGATCCCGGCCAATACTCCAGTGCCGAGCGCAAACGACGTGCGCAGTCCCAGCCAGACTTTACCCGGTAGCGCGAATAAGGCCAGGCAAAGTGCCAAGGCATAGGTTGCATTGGTCAGCTTGAGCCCCGTTCCCAGCCCCATGACCAAGCCGGCAAGGCCAGCCACGGCAGCACCGCGCACGCCCCCCTGCGCCAATTGGGGCCATTCTTTGAGCACCAGCAGCAAGGCGCCGAGGACAAAGAGCGAAGTCATGTTGTCGCCCATGGTGTTGCCCAGCTCCGATAGAAATCCCGCGCCCAGGCAGCCTGCGAGCGACAGCAGCAGAGGTAATCGATACGCAGCGGTACCGGCTTTCGTCGGATGCAGGATCTGGCGCGCGAGCGCCAGCAGGAGGATAAAGTTCAGTCCATGCAGATAACCCATGATGAAGCCGACGGCAGGGGCCGGCAGACACGTGGTCAAGCCATAATAAAGAAGGTCAAGCGTCGGGTTGAAGTAGCTCTGCCATTGTGCTGGCGCCAAATCAAGGCCGATCTTTCCATTTAACAGGGCATACGGGTTGTAGAGATGGTAATTGTGCAAATCCCAGTTATCGTCCTGGCCCAATAACACGGACAGTAATCCAAATCCGAGCGGCACCAGCAGCAAGGCGAACCGCAGCGCGCACTGATGGTCCAACCGCGCCCACAACCTGGCGCCTGCATCCTCAAGAGCGAGGACGGTTAGTTGTAGTTGGTTCATTTGAAAACGCCATGCTTAGCGGTAAAAGACGAAAAATTTGGCTCCGACGAAATTGATGGTCATGCCGGCCAGCGAACCGATGGCCACGGCCACCAGAGGCAGCAGCGGCAGGCCCTTGAACAGGACAATGATGGCACTATACGCGGCGTAATTGACCAATCCGCCGCCCATCATTGCCAATAGATAACGCCACCATTCTCGCCATATCGATCCGTCAGCGATGCCTGCGAAAGTATAGCGTCGGTTAATCTGCCAGGTTACCCACACCGCGGCTAGAAAGGAAAACACGCGTCCGACATACCATCCCATCCCGAGCGCAAGCGTCATGTACAGCACGCTGACGTCGGTCACTAGACCGGCGACACCGGCCAGCGCGAAGCGTACAATTTCTGCGCGCGTCTTAGTCATCGCTTGCTGATGGCGCCGGAATAGCCAAGTAGGCAAAGCGCTTTTGTTCGATGCGACCCTTGGTGACCGTGTCAAGAATGATGCCGCAGGAGAGCATGATGACGCCGAACAAACTCAGTGCGGTGCATAGGATGGCCGTCGGCTGACGTGGTACCAGTCCGGTCTGGATATAAGTCTCCAGCAGGGGAATTGCCAGCCCGAAGGATGCCAGCATGCAAATGAAAAAACCGATAGAAAAGAAAGCCAGTGGTTTTTCCGTTTTAAACAGTTTCAGGATCATCCACAGGATCCGCATCCCGTCGCGGTAAGTATTGAGTTTGCTCACTGACCCCTCGGGCCGGGATTTGTAGGCTGTGGCCACTTCCGCCACCGGCATGCGCAATTCAAGCGCATGGATGGTCAATTCGGTTTCGGTTTCAAAACCGGCAGAGTGGGCCGCAAACGACTTGGCATAACGGCGTGAGAAAATGCGGTAACCGGAGAGCATGTCAGTGAAGGTGCGGCCAAACACGAGCGCGACAAAGCCGGTCAGCATCTTGTTGCCGAGACGGTGGCCGAAGCGATAGGCTTCTTGTTCAGTCGAAACTCGGGTGCCGACCAACATATCAAGACCTTCGGCGACCAACTGTTGCGCCAGTTGCGGCGCCACGCTGGCGTCGTAAGTATCGTCGCCATCGACCATGATGTAAATATCAGCTTCTATATCGGCAAACATGCGGCGGATGACATTGCCTTTTCCCTGCAATGGCACCTGGCGAACGATGGCGCCGGCCTCTCGCGCAATGCGCACCGTCTCATCGGCTGAATTATTGTCGAACACGTAGACCAAGGCGTCAGGCAGGCAAGTTTGGAAATCACGAACGATGGCGGCAATCGTCAGCGCTTCGTTGTAGCAAGGCACTAAAATCGCGATACGTTGATTGGCTAGGTTGTTCATTTAATCAGATGTAAATTGAAGAAGGGCGGATGGGCGCTAATGCGGCGCCGCCTTCCGCGCCATCAACAACGGACGTTGCACGGCGCAAATTATACAGGCACTAATTCGAGTGCGCGGCGCTTACTATCATTAGTGCCACGGTGACTACCAACAGTTCTCATTTAAAAAGGGGTCATAAAGCGGCCGATCCCGTGGGCGACCTGTCCTTGAGACAATTGAGCAGGAATCGCATCAGATGATTCCAGTCATCGAAAGGGATGCACGGGCAAGGTGGGTATGCTCGAAAAATATGCGTTGGGAAGGTAGCGCGTTGCGGATGGCACGATAATGGCGCATCAATCCAGTCGAGCGTGGTATGAACCAGGAGGGACGGCCAACAAGACTGATTCTGCCCGTCTGTCATGTCCGAAGTTGTGCTCGAGGTTGTAGCCCTTCGTTTTGCGAGTGTTGTTGTTTTCGTTCTCTATCTTCCACCGCTCGGGGGCTGTCGTGGCGATGGCCGCGACGTTGGCGTTCGTGAAGTGGGGGGGGGGCCAAGCATTGCGAAACGTCTCTTTGCCATTCTGTGCGGTGGTAACGAGGTCGCACCAGTTAATCATCAGCGCATCTAAAAGCGGGCATTGTGCTTGAGTATCCGCTTGCATCTGCCCGGGCGCCAGCAGCACTGGCACGTGCTTGCCACCAAGCAAGGGCTCTGGACCGTCGATAGTTTCCACTTTATGATCGACTGAAGCGTCAACGAAGGCCGCCTACTAGCCGAACAGGGCCCGGGCCGGAAATTGTCACGCGATTGCGTCGTTTCGCGATCGGTGTTCTCAAGGGCCGCGGCGGCGCGACAGTAAGCATGTTAGAGAAAACAGAAAATGCGCCCTTTTAACGCCAACATCCGCTTATTCTTCGACTATCTGCGTATGACGAAAAACTCAACCAGACATGGACAGTTAGAACAATTTCACCGTGCCCATTTACGTGTCAAGTATTTCGCTCGGCGATGCAGCAATGTATAATTGACGGCTATGAATTAATGCACAGCAAGATTTTTTATGCGTAATTGTTATTCGCTTATTCTGCAAATTTTCCGCGTAATCAGTATATGATATGAACATTTTGTCTTGAAATTAATATCGACAACGGCGCAGGCTCCCGTCGCCAGTAGGTTTGTTGCGAGTATATCTTAAGCCCTACATCCGGTTGGCGAATGGGCATAGTTTGTTGCGAAAGGCCTGTTGCGGGGTCCGGACTGGCTGATGTTGGTGAAGTGCTCACCATGATGGACCTCAAACTCTTCTTCAATGTTGAAGACGAGTATCGCGCGGTAGCAAGGCTAGCAGATTTAACGGCGCAAGAACTTGGCAAACAGTTATGTTCGACAGTCTTTTGCCGGTAACACCGAGTCCGTTATCGCTGCCGCCGCGTTTCGTGGGTGCCCTGTGCTGGCCGCCTGATCATTAACCGGGCTGCAGTCGCTTCGGCAGTGAGTAAGCGAGTATCTGAAGTACCTGACCAGGCAAGCGGATTACCTTTGGCACTGAGCCGGAAGCGTCGGAAACCGGCTATGGCATCATTCGGAAGGGTAGCATCGTCCTACGTGTCGCCGAAAAACCCGGACAGTCAAATACTGTAGTAGTAGTAATAATTATTTACTGGTTAAATAATTTATTTCGAGGTTATAAATGAATTTATCATCAAAAAAAATATTGGTAACTGGAGCGGATGGTTTTATCGGAAGTCACTTGGTTGAGGCTTTATTGAGCCAAGGTTATGATGTCCGAGCATTCGTTTATTACAACTCGTTTAATACTTGGGGCTGGTTGGATACGCTGTCAATTGAACAACAAAAAAGACTTGATATTTTTCCAGGCGATATACGTGACCCGAATGGAGTATTTGAGGCGATGAAGGGATGCGGTGTTGTGTTTCACCTCGCGGCGTTAATAGCAATACCGTTTTCGTACCATTCACCTGATTCTTATGTTGATACCAATATCAAAGGCACACTAAACGTTCTCCAAGCCGCAAGAAAGCTTGGTACGGAGCGAATTTTAATTACATCTACGTCAGAAGTTTACGGCACCGCGCAATACACGCCAATTGACGAAAAACACCCATTTCAGGGGCAGTCGCCCTACAGCGCAACCAAAATTGGCGCAGATCGACTTGCTGAATCTTTTTTCCGATCATTTGATACACCAGTTGTGATCGTTCGACCGTTTAACACGTACGGCCCGCGGCAATCTGCCAGGGCAGTGATACCTACAATAATTACACAGTTGTTGATGGGGCATACCGAATTGCGGCTTGGCAGTCTTTCGCCCACTCGCGATTTCAACTATGTCAAGGACACCGCAGCCGGCTTTATCGCATTAGCCGAGGCTGACGCGGCAGTAGGGAAGGAAATAAATATCGCGACTGGGAAGGAATATTCAATTGGAGACGTTGCCAATATTCTGATTTCTCAGTTAAATCCTAATGCTCATATCTTCGAAGATGAACAGCGGCTTCGGCCAGACGCGTCAGAAGTGTTTCGACTGATGGGGGACAATACCTTGATTACCGGATTGACGCCATGGCGACCTCGTTTCGAGTTGACGGAAGGGCTTTTTGAAACGGTCGAATGGTTTCTGAAACCAGAAAATTTGGCACGCTATAAAGCCTGGTTGTACAATGTTTAAGGGGTGGTAATGAGAGCAATCATTCTGGCAGGTGGCAAGGGAACTAGACTGCGTCCGTACACAACATTGATCCCCAAACCTTTAGTTCCATTGGGTGGAAAATATTCGATTCTCGAAATTATTATTATGCAACTTTCGAAATCTGGTTTTACACACATCACGCTAGCGGTAAATCATTTATCGAATCTAATCATGGCCTATTTTGGTGATGGGTCCAGACTTGGAGTAAAACTAGATTATTCGCTGGAGGAAAGAGAATTAAGTACAATTGGTCCCCTCACATTAATTGAAGATTTGCCGGAAAATTTTTTGGTAATGAATGGGGATATTCTCTGTAACTTAGATTACCGATTTTTTTTCAATAAGCATGTGAAGACGGGTAGTCAAATTTCAGTTTCTGTTTATAATAGGCAGGTCAAAATAGATTTTGGTGTTCTGCGGTACGACAATAATGAATATTTGACAGAATTCCAGGAAAAGCCCTCCTACGACTTTGATGTTAGTATGGGAATTTATTGCATTAATCGTTCCGTGATTGATGCTCTGCCACGCGGTACGGCCTATGGTTTTGACAATTTGATGGTTGATGGGCTTGCCAATAATCGTCCAATTGCGATCCGACCATTTGATGGATATTGGCTGGATATCGGTCGTCCCGACGATTATGAATACGCTAACGAGAATTTTGTTGAGCTTTCGGAAAAATTGGGTATCTTGTGACAAAGATAGTTTTGGTTACGGGGTCTGCCGGAGCGTTGGGGCAAGCCGTTGTTGCCCATCTTCGTCAACAGACCCAGTTTCGTATCCTGGAGACCAGTCGTAGTGGTTTGACATCCCTGCAATTAGATGTGCGTGACCAAGAACGACTTTCAGAAGTTATCCTGGAACATGCACCGGATCTAGTGGTGCACCTCGCGGCATTATTTGATGGTGATTTTAATGACATTTATTCGGTGAATGTCTCAGCAGCACGGACGATTCTGGATGCGGTCAAGGTATCCGAACGTAAAACGCGTGTCGTACTGATTGGGTCTGCAGCGGAGTACGGTGTCGTGGCGCATGGCGAGAATCCAGTTCGCGAGAGTCGGGTCCTGAAGCCAGTGTCAATCTATGGTATGTCCAAGGCGTGGCAAACTCAACTCGCTGGCGTCTATGCGCTGCAGGGGGTAGATGTTGTGGTGGCGCGAATTTTTAACCTGTACGGTCCCAACCTGTCGGAGAGTTTGTTTATCGGTCGCGTACAAAAGCAAATTCAGGACGTGCTGGCAGGCCGGAAATCCGTAATTGACATTGGTCCGCTTTCTGCGGTTCGGGATTACCTGTCCACTGACGAGGCCGCGGACCAAATTCTCGCAATTGCGATGTTTGGGCGTTCTGGATCCGTATATCATGTTGGAAGCGGAGTGCCTAGCACGATGCGAGAGGTTCTTGATCGTTGCCTAGTCACCCATGGTCTCAAGCCTACAATAGTTCGAGCGGCAGTTGAATTATCTAATCATATTGGATATGACATTCCGGCAATTTATGCCGACGTTACTAGCACAATGGAATTAATTAGGCTTAGGAGATTAAGTGGGGAAACTTAAACTAACCGTAATTACACCGGTTTACAATGAAGAGCAGGTCATATCGGAATTTCATTCAAGGACACGTAGGGTATTGAACTCACTCGAAGATGTCGAGGCAAAAATTCTGTTCGTCGTAGATCGATGCACCGATAATACGTTGGATGTCTTGCGGGGCGTGGTTGCTGAGAATCCCGGTGCGCGTGTACTTTCAATGTCATCTCGATTTGGTCATCAGATGTCGCTGCTTGCCGGTATTGAGAACTCTTTGGATGCAGATGTTGTCGTGATGATGGATTGCGATCTACAACACCCGCCGGAATTGATCCCAAAGCTTATCGATAATTTTCGCCAGGGGCATGATATAGTTTATACCATTCGCAGAGATACAGAGGATATAAGCTACGTGAGAAAAGTGGCAGGAAATATTTTCTATCGTCTTTTGGGTAATATATCGAATGTCCCAATTAATGCTAATGCAGCGGATTTTCGGTTGGTGTCGGCGCGAGTAGCACGAATTATTTCGACGGAATTTCAAGAAAGAAATATGTTCCTTAGAGGGTTATTTTCGTGGATTGGTTTTCCACAAATTAGTGTGCAATATGTTGCGGAAAAGCGGTTTTCTGGACAGTCGAAATACTCCTTCTCTCGAGTATTGCAATTGGCAATGGCCGGTATCTTGTCTTCCAGTACGAAACCGCTTCAGCTTGGGATTTTTGTAGGTATTGGATTCGCGGCTCTTGCTTTCGTCTTTGTGGCGATCGCGGTGATTGACTACTTCATTGATCGAACCATCCCAAATGGGTGGACAACGTTGGTCGTATTTTCGTTATTGTTCAGTGGTGTTCAGCTCGTTGTCTTGGGGATTATCGGCTCTTATATTGGCGGGATATATGAGGAGGTAAAAAAGCGACCACGTTATATTATTGAGGAGGAAATTTCTTATTATGGCTGATCCGGTTGACTTTGACGACTATACCGAAAACTACAATCAACTATTACACGAAAAAACGAGGCTTTTTGCTACAAACGAAGGATATTTCGCGCGGTATAAAGTTGATATTGTTCGCAAACAGTTTACTTCGCCTGTCGGTCGGGTGCTGGAATATGGCTGCGGGATCGGTCGTAATATTCCGTTCTTGCAGAATGCCTTTCCTGGATCGATTATTGTAGGCTCCGATATTTCGCTGGCTAGTCTCAAAATTGCAAAACGTGACAACCCCGAGTTTGACTTCGTAGCTGAAGATGGTAATGCCACGGAAATGGGCATTTTTGACTTGATATTCGTTGCGGGGGTATTTCACCACATCCCTGTTGATCAACGGAGAAACGCCGCAAGAACGTTATTTAGTCGATTGGCCCCTGATGGAAAACTATTTGTATTTGAGCATAACCCTTATAATCCGATAACACGCGGCATTGTAAGTACCTGCCAATACGATGAAGACGCAGTGCTTCTTAAGCCCTCTGAATTGATGAGCCTGCTTAGCGAAGCTGAATTTTTAGTGGAGCGTAAGGCCTACTGCCTTTTCGTTCCACCAAGTCTTGGAGCCCTAACCGGGTTGGAAAATCGACTAGGCTGGCTCCCATTGGGCGGGCAATATTGGCTTCAGGCTACTCGAGCAGCATGAATCAATTTTTTCGGTTCATTGTTGTTGGTTTATCCAATAGCTTGCTGGGTTACAGCATTATTTTCGCCTGTATGTATTTGGTCGGATTATCGCCTGAAGTTAGCAATATTATTGGATATGGACTTGCGTTGATCATTTCCTACATTCTCAGCAGAAACTACACTTTTCGCAGCAAGCAACGTCATTCTGGAGAGATCGTTCGATTTCTTTTGGTATTTAGTTTTGCATATGCATCGAATTTTGCAGTTTTGTTGATCCTCTTGCATGAGATGGATATCCAGAAGGGTGTTAGTCAAATCCTTGCTAGCATAGTCTATGTTGTCGTTTCTTATTTGATGAACAAATACTACGTTTTCAGACCGCCCAGTGCCTAAACCTACCTACATTCGCGTGGGTTGGCAGCGCCGAGCAACTTTCCAGTCAACGCTGAATCGCATCATTCAGCCATTCGGCGCACGGCTAGCAGTAAGGAAGATTGTACATGTCGCGCTCAGCGCTACCGGCCGAAGCCTGAAGGCGCAAGCCATAGAGGTGTTACAGATAGCCAATGCCGCCCACCCATGCGAAGGCCCATGGTTAGATCTCCCGAGTTCAACAGTTGGAAGCGTAAGCGGTTGATTTATATAGAGGCGCCTCTAAATTATGCCATTACAAGAGGGGCAATTGTTGCCAATGCACGCTCTGGCGAGAGCGCGGTTTCGCTGGCGTGCAATCGGGTTCGCGTGATGCGATACAAAATTAGGGCCATGAAGCAGATCGCGTCATGCGCGCCGTATGCGCTCTGGCAGCCGATGATGGATCGGCCCAATCTCGATTTCGGATTTGAGGACGCGGAAATCGCGTTCAATATCAGCTAACGATTTATACCGTTTAACTACTTCATTGGGTGTCAGTTCGTTGGTATGGGTGACCGCGGCGCGCATGGGCCAGCGCCCGTTCGTCGATGATATATGTGAACAGCTCGCTTTTGAGGTCAACCTTGACGATGCGCGCCAGATGGGCATCGCATACCTCGTGGTAAAAGCGGGCGTGGGCGCCGCCGTCAGACAGCTTGCGACCGCGTTTTTTTTTTCCGGTATCTTGTTCGTCGAGTTTGCCAGTCCAGTTGGCAGCTTGCTGCTCAAGTGCATGGATTTTGCTGTCGCGCTTGGCGCCAGCCTCAGAGGCAACCTGCGGATCATGGGCGACTCAAATTGTTCCATACCGCCTCGCCTAACACTTCTTGCTTCGCATCGATGCATTGCGTCGCTTGGAAGGGCGCCAGGGAGGTCCACGAAGTCACTATAGCGCCGCCCTGGAACTGCCAAATGAATTCCAGCGTCCGGCCTCCCGGAAGACTGAAGGTCTGCAGATCCGTTAGATTGTCGGTCGATAGCAAACCGCGGTCGGCCACGGCGATGACGCGTTTGGCGGGAAAGCGTTTGACGATTTTTTCAATGGTCGGTTTGATGGTGGTGAGTTCGTCCGTATCGCCGTCAAATACCTCGTGATAGCGGGGCAAACCATCTACGGTCTGCACCATGCCCAGCATGATCTGGCGCGCCACCATGCCTTCTTTCGACATGCCGAACTTACGGGTATCGTCATCCTGCTGGGAAAGGCCTTTCGCGCGGATCGTCGTCATGTCGTAGAACACCATTGCCAGGTCCTGATCAACCAAAGGACGCAGCAAGCCCGCGAGCACGTGATCGACTCCTCTTGATGCGCGACCATGGCGTCCATTACTCGTAGAAGCCGACGATGCTCAATCGTTTCGGCCATGATGCCGGGCAAGGTGACGGTCTCGACCCAGCGCAAGACGCCGAGCTTCGAGTCCGGATCGCAGTCGGTTAAGAACCACCGATTCAAGCTTGGTACTGTGGTGATCGAGTCGGCCCAACGTCGCAACGGTGCGCAGCCTGGGACGGTCATTATCATCGCGATACGCTTCGACTAGCTGAACGTACTCTCGTGGTTCGGAGGTAGTGACTTTGATAAACTGCCGTTACTTAAATATCGCGCAACAGTATATCAATAAATAAAATTTCATGACAAACAGAAATTGACTGAAAAATTACCATAAGTGCTTGATTTATATAGAGCGCTCAACTGCAAAAACGCTGAAATGGAGCGCGAACTGTCGAACTCGGGTATTCTTGGTGGTGTAGACGGGTAGCAATCTCAATCCCCCCCTTTACTTATATGTTGATTGTAGTAAATACGCGCGCATTTGTGCGGATTGAAAGTGTGCAACGTTTCGGATGCCGGACTCAAAACCCGTCTGCAGTTGTAAACTAGGGGCCAACAGTCAGTAAGCCATCGACCAATCGTGCCGAGAGAAAGAGTGTGTTATCAGGAGCTGCAGGCAGTTCCTCGCAGCGCCTCGTAGACGGGATCGGATATCGCCGTGCAACTGGGTGAATCCGATCTACTGATGATGGAGTGCAAATAGTAGCTGTGATGCTTTTTCCGTACACAGAGAGTGCATCCGTCAAAGTCGGGGGCAAAAGTGTATAAACATCCCCAAGCGTTCCTGTCATATCCCGAACAACTACCGACAGCGAGTTGTTTTGTTTAGTGGCAGCTAAAGTCTGGCCTATGACGATATTTTGAATATAGCCATAGTGCTTGATCTGATGTGCGACCAAACCACTCATCGTTAAGATGGTCATAACAATTATTGAGGCACTTAACAACTTCGAGTGAACTGGATGTTCGTTTTGAGATTGTCTCAGTATTGCGATGCAAACAAGAACGAAGCCCATAGAAACTGGAAATAATACTCTGTCGATATCGTGAATGTGCAATTCGTTAACGTAGATTAGTGATAGAAGTGGAAGCAAAACAACAAACAAGAACAATACAGACCCAGTTAAAAAACGAGATTTGACAAAGCCTAACGTTCCCGACTCATGCCAACGTAAAAATAGGGCTATCAGTATCAAAAATGGCAGCAAGAGTGCCTCCTGCCCATATGCTGTCGCAAAGGCAGCCTCAATGTGCGACCAAAGGCCCGCAGCCGACAGCAATCGGCTGCTATCTGCTGCTAATGCGCCCTCGTACCCCGCATTACCCATCACCCGGGACATCACGTACCAGTAGGCGCCGTAGAATGCAAAGCCCACAGTCACTGCTAAAAGAATACGTGCCGCTTTGTTCAATTTTTCGTTTTTCTCTATGGCTGTGGCCATAGAATCACCAGTTGGGTGCCAAAATAATGATACAAACGGTATTGCTATCAAGCACAGAGCTAACCCCTGATAGGTCATGAGCAGGAGTAATACGCTGCAAGCGCAACCGATAGCCCAGGCTGACGACCATCGCTCAAACAATCGTATGGCAAAGCCTAGAGCCGCAAAAAAAAATACAGCGGACAACTGAGCCGATGAAAAACGTCCCAGCCAGACCCCCGGCCATGCTACAAGTACAGCCGCCAAGGTTGCTGCTATCCAACGGCTATGTCCGTGAAAGAATGGGGACACGGCCCAACGAACGACGAAGTATCGCATTATCAGCAACACACCGATTCCGGCAGCAACACCTACGGGGCGGCCATTGCCTAGAACCCACTCCATAACGAAAGGGGTTAAATGAAGCGGGCGCATAGTAATTTCTGGTGCAAAAGATTGGAGGTAACCAAGCCCGTGTGCATTGAACGCATTTAAAATACTCCACTCTTCAAGGAGTGGTTCCACCGACCAAAAAATCAGAATCAATAATGTCAGTAGCGTAAGCGACTCTAAAACAATCAGCTGACGTCTATTTACAACAATTTGATGCCCCAATTTTAATCCCCTTGCAGCAGGTACTATATTGATTAGTCGCGAGTTAAATTAATTGAACGAAATGAAATCGGCGTGTAAAAACTATCTTAATGAGATTTCAAATAATTTTATAGAAGTCACATAATCCTTTGGTAACAATGTCAATTGTTCCAGGCCACTATGGGATACAAATTTTTGCTCTGCAGGGCAACAACTCAAGGGTTTCTCGCTTTACTTAAATTTCCACATAATGCCAACCGTTACCTCGGTGCCGACCTACGTCTTTTGCCTTGCCCTAATCACGTCCTTTTGAGGGGCGGCTCAACCGTTACCTTTAACATTTGCAACGATCGATGGATACGTCGTGACGGATTTGACCCTTTGGTATGCTACCATCGGTGATGGATTTGTTGCATTCCCGCTCGCCCCGCAGGCAAAGCGATGCGTTCTATCGGAAAGGCCATTATACCGGAGGCTACTCGCAGAAAGTCAAGTGCTGCGGTCGGAAATTTCGTTTTCCAAAATTTTGTCCAATTGGGCAGTTCAATATTTTCGGCAAAATCCCATATACTTGAGGATACTTGGGCTTACTGAAAAGGTAACTTCTCAAAAAGGTAACTTCTCAATAAGGCGAGGCGAACGGCGGCGCGGTAGCTCGTCATGACGAAGCGATGCGCCGTCCGATGATGTGCTGAGGCGGAGAAATGTGGCAGCTGCATGAGATAGGTCAACCAAGTAGACTCCGATGCCAAATGCTCACCTCGTCAGCGTGGGTAGGCCCGGTCTGGCTTCGCGGAAGACCGGCAAATTCAAAGCGATTTGCCACCTCCAGAAGTTGCTCTCGCTCCTGATCGCCAAGCTTGTTTGCCGGCGCCGCACGGATAGCCTCCTTGCGGCCGTCGCCCATGACCGCCTCGCCGTTCCGGGTCCAGCGCGGATAGGAACGCATACTGATTTCCAGCGTTTCGCAGGCAAGCGCACGCTAGCAACCACTACCAACGGCGTCTTCCATCAATGTCATCGCCAACCGGCGATCTGGGATCCCGATCAATCGTCCTCGGGCCGTCCCCCAGATCGCCTGAGCGTTTTTTTAGAATGATCAGCGCGGCTGCCTTTACCAGTGCTTTCTCCTTGCGCTGTTCACGCGTGCGCTCTACGGTTTGTGCGTTGACCTCCTGGCATGCTTCCCGTCACGCAGCAATCTGTTTCGCGAACAGCCCATTATGCCGGCAATATTCTGCCAGCTCCGATTCGTTCAATTGTGCTGTTTCCAGCACCACCCCAAACCTGTCTTTTGAGGACCATTTTTCAGTATTCTTTTCATTCCCCGACACCGGCACTCCCTGCGAGAAATCGGATGACGTGACATCGATCGCGACGCAGGGGGAGACATAGACCAGACGCATTTCCAGTAAGTTTGAAGAGCGGCGCGAAATGAATTTGCACCTGACGTATGTGGTGACACCGCGGCGGGAGCCGCTGGGCGAATAATAGATCTCAGCCATCGGGCTCAACTAAGTTAGCAATTGTGACAAAGCCGAGAAATTTAACGCGCTGTTGGGAATTGGTGGCCCGAAGTGGCATAACAAGCCGCGCGGGACGCATCATCACTTTCCTGCGCAGGCGTCGCCTCATGTGCTAATCGCGCTTTCTTCCGTAGTGCCGAGCGAGCAAATTGGAACAATGTGCAAGCGGACAAAGCCAAGCCCGATGGCTCGATTATCTCCATCAGGAATGATTGGCCTTGGGACAGTTATCTCCAGATCGCTCACCCTCTTGCGTAGCGCGAAATCCAGGGAGACTGGGTGAAACTGGTCAAATCCGCCAGTGAATGTGAAGGTGTGCGCGGTCCGACCAATTTTGACCCGGATGGGAGTGCCCATGTTCGACCCGTGCGCACATCCCAGAATGGTGAGTTTGAAGTTTTTCGGTAGCAGTTCCGTAAATGAAATAACGATTTTCGGCCCAACACTCCACCGTCCCCAAAACTCCGGGCCAGATATGCCGGTAACACTTTGTATGAAAGACGGGTATTGCAGGTCGGTAAAATCGATGCTCAGATCTATTTCTCTCTCATCAATGACATTCGCTGATGGGTCTAAAATCTCCCATCTTTCTGGAATTGGTAATTCGGTGCGAAAAGATACTTTGGTCAGGCCTTTTGCTATAGGGCTAATTATTGATCGCCATGTCTCTCTTGTAATCACCTTGGCAATGTTTTCCTGGCGATAGGCGACAAGCATCTTATCTACAAAGTTTTGTTTCCAAACTGACGCGCAGTACTCTCCGGAAAATTTGTAAGAGATGTCTTCCTGGCTTTTACGCAGTCGGTCAGTGAGAGCAGTATCTCCACCAAGAATTCGTTTAATAATAGTTCGGCCTTGATCAATATCTTCAACCCGTCCTTCATTGTCATTGTCCGCAATTTGGTCGAGCAAGGAATTTGCAAAATAAACAATCGGCATGCCGCTTATAACTGCCTCTATGGGTGAGTAATGAACGTGGCGCCTCTCTGTTGAATGGTAGTAGAGGACGGCGCATCTGCGATAAAGCTGTTCGAGCTCCTCGTCGCTTACAAACCCGATAACATGATGGTCATCAAGAGGCGCATCTTGTGTGCCAACTATGACATGGGGTAGATCGCCAAAATCAGCCTTGAATTTGGTATAAACTGCAGCATAGTATGGATTGGTCACACAATTCGGGCATACGAACATAATTTTCTTATCCTCGCCTGTCCACGTATTCGCAGACTTCCAGAAGGAATCGGGAACGCCGATAGGTAGAAACAATGATCGCCTTTGAATCAGTTGCGGCTCAACTTCGTGCAACTGCTCGTAGCCTTCCGCAAACCAGAATCTATCGCCGACTGCCTTGATCGTTGCAAAAATCTTCCGCCCATACAGTGTCTCCAGCGCGCGCAAATAGGTTTGTGTATTGTCTAATCCAAACGCCCTAAAGAAAATTTTTCCCTCGAATTTATGCAACGCTTCCGGAACTTGAATGGCGTGGGGAATCACGAACGCCGATCCAAAATATCGATTTACGATCTTAACGATTTCGGTTGGCCACACGTCTTGATAAAAGTTAAACTCGTTGAGGCAACCAAGCGCGCGTTCAGGAATACTTAGCGACCCGTCATACGAGAAATCGACGGTACCGCTACGAAATGACGCGTCCTTTGGAATAACTTTTGGCACGAATACCTCGAATCCGAGCTGCAGCAAGAGCTTGGCCTCGTAAGGCATAAGGGTCTTGTGGTTGAGTAACCAGAGGATGCGTTTATTTCTTTTAAACATGGTGTCTCTCAAAAATATAGCCAAATCCTAACAAAACTAACTCACAGTTATTTTGCCACTTGGAATTAATCACTAGCCATCGACTATTCACGACCAGAAAAAATGCGGATGTCACACTCGTCGTTCCATTGTGCAGGGGTTCTGAGGCCTATCGGGCGATGCTCGGCATGTATCTGCTGGCATACCTTGGTGCGCTACTGAACGGTTAACAGAGAAATTTTACGCTCTGGCAGAAAAAACGCACTAGCGGTAGTTGACTATTATCAATCCATGGCAAGGCCCTCCTCCACGTCGGCTGATACTAACTCCCTCAACAGAGCCAATAGTTACCCTTCAAACTTGAAGTGCTGTGGCAGATCGCGTGCGAGCGCAAGTATCTTCGCCCCCGTGATCTTCGTCAACCACTATATCGCTTTCATCAAATCGCTTCCAGTTCATAGCTCAGTAACGACATTGCATCGCTGCTTTTGACAGTGTTGGCATTCTTTGGTCCGCGTCAACACGCCGGCCAGGATAATTGTCGATCAACAATTCTTGATCTGAACACTGGCGCCGTCGAACAACGTTTTATGTCCCTTCTTGAGCGATTATTTTGTGAATCCAGCATAGGTTTCCATGCCCGTACTCATGCCTTGTGATTGTCATTGAGGTGGATAGTGGCACCCGGTTCTACTTCGGGATCGGACGACAATCCCGTATAGTGTTCTCACCGCGACATGAGCCGCGTTGGATCCGGCCAGATCGTTTTCACGCCATGCTCGCCTCCGCTCTTGCGGCTGAGGAAGCCTCTGAGGTGCGCGATCAGGCGCACCACTTGGTTGAGTTTTGGATTCGTAGGTTGCTTGACTTTGATCAACAGGTGGGCGCTCCCGGATTTCGTCCGGAGCAAAGAACTCCAGCGTCCAGGTCGGGTGCGGCCCAGTCACATCAGGTGCGGCAACGCGCCACGCGAGGATAGCCCCGGCCGAGTAGCAACATGGTGCGGCTCTGCATCCGCCGTTCACCGCATTCGTGGACGCCGTGCAGCGAAGCAGCAGGCATTGATGCAGCTCCGACCCAGAAACGGGCCGAAAGCGATTTGGTCGGCCGTGGCGCGCTTTACATGCCTGGCGCGCAGGCCAAACGTATGGCCGAGGCATGCGGCGACCAGCAGCAAGCCGCGCCGGCGAAACGCAAACCCGTTCCGTTCGGCACGATTGATGAGCCGGTCGTTGAGTTCAGGGATGCGACTAAGGCGGGCAAAGGCAACTCGCGGTCACGCGTCGTGAATGCCGTGGGATGTGCGGGGTGGCGGCCAGATTGGTGAAATTCGGTGGACTGCAAATATGGACGAAGTTGCCCAAATGGGTTAGCGGGTCTGGTGCGCCGCTCAGAGGGGGACTGGGCAAAATCGCGCAAAAAGGATGACGTGCCCTTCCCGCTAGATTAGAATGGTTGATTTTTTCAATGACTTGGTATTTTTAATGCGCAAAGCATCCACAATTATTGCCTTTTCGGACATAGCTGCGGCAACACGGCGCTACACCTTGGTGGGTATGCTCGGTTGGCAGGATGTCCGTCAACGCTACCGAAGGTCGGCCTTGGGACCATTTTGGCTCACCATAAGCATGGGAGTGATGATTGGTACCATTGGGGTCGTTTTTGGGCAAATTTTCAAATCCCCGATGGCCGAGTTTTTTCCATTTCTTGCGATTGGAATGATACTCTGGAGTTTCATATCCGCCGTCATCACGGATGGATGTACCAGTTTTATTGCGGCAGAAGGGATTATTAAACAACTTCCTATTCCATTATTTGTGCACATCTTGCGCGTGATCTGGCGGAACACGTTGATTCTTGCGCACAATATCGTCATATTTCCACTGGTTCTTCTTGCCGTTGGTAAGCCAATTAGCTGGATCGTACTTATTAGCATCCCAGGCCTTTTGTTGGCAGTCGTTAATTTGACCTGGATGGCATTGATTCTGGCTATCCTTTGTGCCAGATATCGCGATTTGCCACAAATTGTCGGAAGCGTTCTTCAAGTCGTATTTTATCTAACGCCAATCATGTGGATGCCTAATCTCCTACCTTCGCGTGCGGGAATTTATTTGCTTGATTCAAACCCTGTCTATCATTTGCTTGAGATTATTCGTGCCCCTCTGCTTGGTCAATTGCCGAGTACGATGAATTGGATTGTATCGTTGGTACTGGCATTGGTGGGATGGAGCATGGCAGTAGCGGTTTATGGGCGCTATAAACGGCGCATCGCATACTGGCTGTAACAACATGAAAAAAAGAGATTATGGCGTCTATTGAATTTAACAACGTTTGTATTGATTTCCCTATTTATAATGCAAGTGGTAGATCTCTTAAGAAGCGTTTGATCCAAGTTGCAACCGGTGGGCAACTCGGGGCTGATCAGCAAGGCCGTGTTATTGTACGTGCATTGGAAGGTTTGAGCTTCACACTTAAAGACGGCGATCGTGTAGGACTCGTTGGCCATAATGGTGCTGGAAAAAGTACACTTTTACGTTTGCTTAGCGGCGTTTATGAGCCGTCTTCGGGCAGTGCGCGTATTGATGGAGAAATCGGGTCATTAATCGACATTTCTCTTGGGATCGATTCGGAATCAACTGGAAGAGAAAACATCTATTTCCGTGGTGGCCTGCTAGGAATGACAAGGGCTGAGATCAGCAAACAGATCAATGATATCATCGAGTTTTCCGAATTGGGCGACTTTGTCGATATGCCGTTGCGTACCTATTCGACCGGGATGCACATGCGCTTGGCATTCGCGGTTTCCACGATCGTTCGGCCGGAAATTCTTTTGATGGATGAATGGCTCTCGGTCGGCGATGAAGGCTTCAAGCACAAAGCTGAAATGCGGATGACTGAATTGGTCCAAGCCACCAACATTCTGGTCCTTGCCAGTCATTCGCGTGAGTTGATCTTGCATGTGTGCAATCGTGTCATTTGGCTTGAACACGGTAAAATCCGCATGGACGGTGATCCAAATTCGGTTGCTGCAGCCTACTTCGGAGGGTAATGTTCTCGATGAACCAAGTGCATAGAGATGGTGTGGACATTGGAATTGCTTTTGCTTCAAGCGCCAAACGTATAATCAGCCAGGCGTTTCCGCCGGATGTCGAGCACAATTCGGTCCACCTTGAACATCCTCTTATGGCAGAGAACGTAAACGTTCCTAAACAATCGAAGGCTGGCGTGTTTGGCTGCGCGAGGAAGCGTTTGCGGCCAATTGTGCGATTGGTTTACCGCCTATTTAGGCCTATTTCCCGGCCCATTGCGTTCAGATTAAGGCTGTTCCTCACAGAAGCGCTCCATCAAGACGTACTTCGCCTAGGCGCATTGTCTCTGCAAGAGCAACAAAAAATGTCCGCCGTTTTGCTGCGGGAGATGCAGACGGTCAGAGAGTCGTTAAGACAAGACATATTCGGAGAACGGCAGCGCGTTTTTGCCGGCATGCGTCAGGAACTGCGCCAAATGTCTGTCGCCGTACTCCGGGAAATGCAGGTGGATGCATCGAACCCGTTTCCTCGCCTTGATCGAGTCGAGCAGTACGGCTGCGCTGGTCGGCGCGTCGCGATTGCGTGCGACTTAGGCGAAATTTTGGTTAAGGCAGAAGTTGGCTATGTTTTTTGCCCCGCATCCGACCATGCCATGTTGGCATGCCTAGTCGATACCGGAGAATTTGAACGGGGTACACGTCTGTTGATCCAACGTATGTTGAGTCCTGGTGATGTATTTGTCGACATCGGAGCAAGCCTCGGCTTCCATACGCTAGCGGCGGCTGGAGCAATGCAGGGGAGTGGTAAAATCATTGCCTTCGAACCCTTTGAGCCGAGCAAACGCTTGCTTGAAAAATCTGTGTGGCTGAACGGGTTTTCGGGGATAACGGAAATTCACCACGCGGCGGTGTCAAATATAACCGGTCACCAAGAACTTTTCTTAGGCGTAAGGTGTGCCTCCAACGGGAATGGTGCGAGATCGGTTGACGTGCCAGTGGTAAGACTGGACGAACGAATCATTCAGTCGTGCCAAAAAGTCAACCTTATAAAAATCGATGCCGAGGGTGGGGAACTCGAAGTGCTGGAAAGTGCTGCGGCCGTGATCAAGCGCAATCCTGGTATCGCGCTGGTCGTCAAATTCCGCTCGGCGCACCTGAAGCGCGCTGACCGTTCGACGCAGCATTGGCTATCGGCATTTACAGACCTTGGGTTGTGCTATCGGGCGATCAATCCAGATACTGGAGGGCTGGAAGATTGGTCATTGGAGCAACTAGAAAATTCGGACTCCGTCAATCTTTTCTTTGCGCGCGCAAACTCACCTGCATGGACGAAAGCCGATACGACAACATGAAAAAAGAAATCGTTGTGGTTGGTGCAGGCGGCCATGCAAAAGTCTGTATTGAGTTGCTTCAGGCGATGGGGGAGTTGGTCGCCTATTGTGTCGGTGGTGCAGAAAGCCCGGAAAGTTGCGTTGGCGTCCCGGTTCTAAAAGGCGATGAAAATCTGGAGCGTTTGCGTGAAGAAGGCTATTTCAGGCTGTTTGTCGCTATCGGTTCTAATTCACTCAGAGAACGTTTGGCCACTCTTGCCATTGAACAAGGATACCAGTTGGTTAGCGCGATCAGTCCTCAATCGATCATCTCACCTAGCGCACAATTGGGTTCAGGCATCGCGGTCATGGCGGGCGCCATTATCAACGCAGACGCAGCGATCGGCGATCTCGCGATCATAAACACTGGGGCAACAGTTGATCATGACTGCCAAATCGGAAGGGCGGTTCACCTAGCGCCTCAATGCGCGCTGGCAGGCAATGTGGTTGTGGGTCGGCAAAG
The DNA here is from genome assembly GCA_003133225.1 of Janthinobacterium sp. Classification (GTDB taxonomy): domain Bacteria; phylum Pseudomonadota; class Gammaproteobacteria; order Burkholderiales; family Burkholderiaceae_D; genus Janthinobacterium. The sequence goes on along the minus strand of PKWL01000136.1, from coordinate 21,150 downwards.
TTTTTTGGGCGTTGGCTGCAAGGTTATCCCGGAGGTTTCACTCGGTGAGTGTGTCGTGATCGGCGCCGGCGGAGTCGTGATCTCCGATATCAATGGTGGTGCAACTGCTGTCGGTGTGCCGGCGCGAGTAATTAAATAGTTAATGGCGTAGAGAGAAAATGATGAATCGTATTTTTGTAGCACAGCCGAACCTGACGGGTAACGAGCGCAAATATGTACTTGACTGCCTGGATACCAACTGGATTTCTTCCAACGGGAAATACATTGGCGCGTTTGAGGAAGCATTCGCCGGATTCTGTCGTGTCAAACATGCAATTGCAACGAATAATGGGACTACGGCTCTACATCTCGCCCTAGTTGGAATGGATCTGCAGCCAGGTGACGAAGTCATTATTCCGACCGTCACCTATATCGCCACGGCCAATGCCGTTCGTTATTGTGGCGCGATTCCCGTACTGGCGGATGTATGCCCAGAGACGATGAATATCGATCCAAACGACATTGAATGCAGAATAACCCCAAAAACTCGGGGAATCATTCCAGTTCATCTTTACGGGCACCCGGCGGAGATGGCGCCAATCAACGAAATCGCCCGCCGTCACGACCTGTGGGTGGTTGAGGATGCGGCCGAGGCCCATGGCGCAGAGGTTTTCGGGCGCCGGGTAGGTGGATTGGGCACTTGTGCGACCTTCAGCTTCTTTGGCAACAAAATCATCACCACCGGTGAAGGTGGCATGGTAACAACTAATGACGATGAGCTCGCTGCGAAGCTGAGACTGCTTCGCGGCCAAGGCATGGATCCGAACCGTCGCTACTGGTTCAACGTAGTCGGGTACAACTACCGCATGACCAATATTCAAGCCGCTATAGGACTGGCCCAAGTGGAGACAGTGGACAAGTCGCTCTCGGACAGGAACCGGCTGGCAAGCTGGTACAGTCATGCGCTGGCGAATTTGGAGGGGCAAATAATTTTGCCTAAGCAACAGCATTGGGCCGAACAGGTCTTCTGGATGTACAACATCTTCCTACGCGACGGTGATGAGCACAAACGGGATCGGGTCATGAGCAGGCTCGACGAAATGGGCATTGAAACCCGGCCGGTATTTTATCCTATGCATGTGCTTCCACCCTATAGAGAGAACGCGGTTTTTCCAGTGGCGGACCTTTGGGCGCAGCGCGGGATTAACTTGCCGACCCACCAGGACTTGACCCAAGACGATGTGCAACGGATTGCCGAAGGTCTGAAACGGGCTTTGGCCTAATAATGAAAATAGCATTGTGCTCGACATTTGTTCCGTTCATAAATGGCGGAGCAAGAAATATAGTTGAATGGCTTCAAGCGATGCTTGACCAGGAGGGCCATCACGTCGAGCGTATCTATTTACCGGAAATTGACGCACCAGATTTAGTGTTTCAGCAAATGGCAGCTTTTCGATGGATTGATTTGACATCGGCAGACCGCGTTATTTGCTTTCGACCGCAAGCTCATTTAATCTCCCATCCGCATAAAATATTGTGGTTCATACATCATATTCGTTCCTTTTATGATTTATGGCAAGGGCCCTACCGCGGCTGCCCGGATGATGCCAAACACAGGGGGATTCGTGATGCTTTGCATGCAGCGGACACGGCGGCCTTGCACGAGGCTAAGCACATTTTCACCAACTCGCAGGTGGTTTCAAGCCGACTGAAGTATTTTAATAAAGTCGACAGCGAGGTTTTGTATCCCCCCGTGTTTCAGTCCGAACGATTTCACTGCCGGGGATACAACGACGAGATCATATGTATTTGCCGCCTCGAACATCACAAGCGGCAGCACTTGCTTGTCGAAGCGATGCAATACACACGAACTACAGTACGTTTGCGGTTATGTGGCACAAGCGCGCTCCCGGATTACCCAAATGAGTTGCAGCGTCTTATCTCCAGCTTGGGATTACAGGAGCGCGTGAAACTGGATGACCGCTGGATCAGCGAAGAAGAAAAAGTGGAATTTTTGGCGGATTGTTTGGCCGCTGCCTATTTGCCGCTCGATGAGGACTCATATGGCTATCCAAGTGTCGAAGCAAGCCATGCCTCAAAGGCTATTCTGACCACGTCGGATTCTGGGGGCGTACTTGAATTGGTCGAGGATGGTGTTAATGGTTTTGTTACGGAGCCTACTCCGCAGGCGTTGGCCGAAGCCATGGACCAACTCTATCTGGACCGTAAAATGACCGAAGTAATGGGACAAAATGCTTGCGCGCGTTTAACTGATCTTAATATTTCCTGGTCGCATGTTCTAAGTAGGTTGCTGGCATGAAGGTGCTTATAGTTAACAATATGGCCCCCTTTGTATGGGGGGGGGCTGAGGAATTGGCGATTAATCTACAAAAAAACGTGATTATTGCTGGACATGACGCTGAGATATTACGTATTCCCTTCCAATGGGAACCGGCAACAAAAATTCCATCACAGATGCTGATGGTGCGTGCTTTCGAATTGTGGAACGTCGATCATGTGATCGCTCTCAAATTTCCGGCTTACCTTATCCGCCACCCGCGAAAAACTCTGTGGTTGTTTCATCAATATCGTCAAGCCTATGATATTTTTGATGCGGGACAAACGGACATTTCCTTTGGTGGTATTCGTACATTGGTCAAAAATGCCGATAACGAAAGTTTCCAGGAGAGCAGCAAAATTTTTGCCGCTTCAGAGATAACGCGCGAGCGCTTGGCAAAATTCAATGGATTTGACGCTGAAATTTTGCTTCCACCGATGAATGATCCTGAATTGTTCATAGGTGGCGAAACCGGGGACTATATTTTTGCCGGTGGAAGAATAAATGGCGTAATGCGGCAGTATTTGCTTCTGCAAGCGCTAAGTCAGGCTGGCGGAAATGTGAAACTCATCATTGCCGGTCCGCCCGATACACCCGCTGATGGCGAGAAGTTGGTACAAATAGTCGCCCACCTCGGATTGGGCGACCGCGTTAAGTTGGACCTGCGGTTTTTACCGCGCAAAACGTACGCGCAATATGTTAATGGGGCGGCTGCGATTGCTTATTTGCCATCGGATGAAGACTCTTTTAATTACATTGAAATGGAAGCTGCGCTTGCCGGCAAGGCCCTGATCTCGACCACCGATAGCAGTGGGGTGCTCGGTTTGGTCAAGCATGAGGAAACGGGCTGGGTTGCCGAAGCGACCCCAGCATCGCTTGCAGATGCAATGGATTCGGTCTGGCGGAATCTGGCCCGCACTCAAACTTTTGGTATGGCAGCCAAAGATCTCTGCCTCAGCTTTGGCATCAATTGGCCAAAAACGGTGGAGACTCTGCTGCGATGAAGATAGCCTTATTTACCCCGACAATTCAAGAGTCGGCAATTGCTCGTATGGCTTGTCTTATTACTCGTGCACTTGTTGTTCAGGGCCATGAAGTCGTCATCGTGAGGACTGAAAATGAATGTTTACATAGTAGTACAACGCATGATTTTCGTGCTGAGTTAATCCCATGGAACGATGCTGATAAGGTAAGCAGGCTTGCTCTGGATGCGGATACCCTGGTTTATCAGATGGGGAATAATTATGACTTCCACCATGGATGTTTAGAGTGGCTTCCCCGCTTTCCCGGAATAGTTTGCCTACATGATTGTTTCCTTGGCCGCTTGTTTTTTGACTGGGCGAAATTACACCGCCCGCAAGCTGATGCGACACTTCGAACTTGGTATGGCGCTGAAGTTGCCCAGCGCTTTTTTGGCTATGACAATGATGATGCCTTTAAAGTGGCACGCGATGCTGCTCCAATGACCGAATGGATTTGCTCGATGGCTGATGGCGTAATTAGCCATCGCCATAAGGGGGTGGAGCGAATACTCAACTCCTGTCCCGGCCCTGTTCATATCGTCCCACTAGCGTGCGATGCACCGAGGCTAATGTCAAACAATAAGCGTTCTTGTAGTTCTGATAACGATAAATTCAGAATATTGACGATCGGCCATATCAACCTGAATCAGCGGGTTGACAGCGTGATACGCGCCATCGGCAACAGTTCCTTGCTGCGTCAACGCTCAATTTATCGTCTGGTGGGATGCATACAGCCGGAAACCGTACATGAGCTTTCTGCCTTGGCAAGAAATTGTCGGGTCGATCTGGTCATATCTGGGGCGGTGGATGATGTCACCTTGGCCCACGCTATTGATGAGGCCGACGTTATTAGTTGCCTTTGCTTGCCAAGTCTTGAAGTCGCCTTGGCACCTGCCGTTGAGGCGATGTTTTATGGAAAACCGACGATTGTTACTGATACCGGCCTTTATAGCGAACTCCCCGATTCATGCGTTAAGAAAATAGATCCAGATAACGAAATTAACAGCCTTCAATCTGCGTTGGAACTGTTATATAAAAATTTAGAACTAAGGTGTGACTTTGGCATCTTAGGCCAGGAATGGGCTGAAAGTAAATTTACGCCAGGCAACTATGCACAGAAGCTCATCGATATTGTTATATTATCGAACAAAGCAAAGCCAATAGTTGCGGCCGCAAATTATTTCACCGGCGTAATGGACCGTTGGGGAGCAACTGAAAACTTGCTTAATCTAGATAACATTGTAGCCCCCTTGCGGGTTTTTAGTGAATGAAGCTGAGTACTTCTGTCCACATTATTTGGAACGACGCGCTCACGGAGAGTACTCATAGTGCACGGCATGTTTAATCATGATCAGCCAGTACTGGCTGTTGCGGGCCCTGCGGCGCCGGCGTCACAAAATAGGTTGATTGGTCTCATTTGATTATGCGACCGTACCGAAAAGCGTTTATTCTTAGAAAGAAATAAAAAATGGCTACTACCGCAATTATCACAGGTATCTCCGGTCAAGATGGTGCCTATCTCTCTCAACTGTTGCTTGAAAAGGGCTATACGGTTTACGGCACTTACCGTCGCACCAGTTCAGTCAACTTCTGGCGCATTGAGGAACTGGGCATTCAGAACCATCCCAACTTGCACCTGGTGGAATACGATTTGACTGACATGGGTTCCAATATTGGGCTGGTACAGAAGGTTCTGCCGGATGAGATCTACAACCTCGCGGCACAGAGCTTTGTGAGTGTCAGCTTCGACCAGCCGGCTACTACGGCGCAGATCACGGGTATTGGCGCCTTAAATTTGCTGGAAGCCATTCGGCTGATCAACCCCAAAATCCGCTTTTACCAAGCTTCCACCTCCGAAATGTTCGGCAAGGTGCAGGCCATCCCGCAAATGGAAGACACGCCTTTTTATCCACGCAGCCCTTATGGTGTCGCCAAGCTGTATGCGCACTGGATGACCGTGAACTATCGCGAGAGCTATGGCATTTTTGGTTCCAGCGGCATCCTGTTCAATCATGAAAGTCCGCTGCGCGGGCGCGAGTTTGTCACGCGCAAGATTACCGATTCCGTTGCGAAGATCAAGCTGGGCAAACTGGACTGCGTGGAGCTCGGTAACATCGATGCCAAGCGCGACTGGGGCTTTGCTAAAGAGTACGTGGAAGGCATGTGGCGCATGTTGCAAGCTGATGAGCCAGATACTTTTGTGCTGGCCACCAACCGATCCGAAACCGTGCGCGACTTTGTTCGCATGGCCTTCAAGGGGGCGGGCATTACAGTTGACTTCAAAGGGGCGGCGGAAGGCGAAACGGCAGTGGACGTTGCTACCGGAAAAACTGTGATGCGCGTCAATCCCAAGTTTTACCGCCCGGCGGAAGTCGAGTTGCTAATTGGTAACGCTGAAAAGGCGAAAGCCAAACTGGGTTGGGAGCCCAAGACCACACTGGAGCAATTGTGCCAGATGATGGTGGAAGCTGATTTACGACGCAATGCAGATGGGGTCTCGTTTTGAAGCTTCTCGTCACGGGTGCTAATGGGTTTACGGGACAGCACTTTGTCGCGAGCGCCCGCGCCTATGGTCATGAAGTGGTCGCTTTGCAGGCCAACCTGAATGATCGGGAGGCTCTCAAGGATGAGCTTTCCAGTGTGGAGCCTGAAGCCGTGGTCCACCTGGCCGCCATCAGTTTTGTGGGGCATGCGGATGCCAGCGAATTTTATGGCGTCAATGTGATCGGCACGCTCAATCTGCTGGACGCCTTAGCCGCTCTCACGCACCCGCCGCGCAGTGTTCTGCTTGCCAGTAGCGCCAATGTGTATGGCAACTGCGAGCAGTCACCCATTAAGGAAACTCAGGCGCCAGCCCCGGTAAATCACTACGCGATGAGCAAGTTGTCCATGGAATTTATGGCGCGCACCTATCTGGATCGCTTGCCATTGTTTTTTGTGCGCCCATTTAACTATACTGGGCCCGGGCAGGCCGAGTCGTTTGTCATCCCCAAGCTGGTGGCGCATTTTGCACGGCGTAAAGGTGCTGTTGAGTTGGGTAATCTTGACGTGGAGCGCGAATTTAACGATGTGCGCTTCGTTTGCGAAGCCTACTTGCAGTTGCTGGAAAAGGCAGAATCAGGCGAAGTGTACAACATTTGCAGCGGCAAACCTGTGACTCTTAAGTCTGTACTTGTATTGTTAAGCGAGATCACCGGCCATCAGTTGCAAGTCAAGGTGAAACCTGCCTTTGTGCGAACCAACGAAATACATCGTTTGTGTGGCAGTCCGGAAAAATTGTTCGGTGTAGTGGGGCAGATTCCAATGCCGCCCTTGCAGGAGACATTGCGCTGCATGCTTGAGCATGCTTCAAACGCACCATGATCCGGGTCGGGTTTGGTGTAACCGTGCTAGCGCGCTGCCTGGAATCGGGCGGGGTTGACGGAATCGGTAGTTACACGCGCGAATTGATGAAGCGGTTCGTGGATGCGGAAGATGTCAATCTTGTCCCGATGTCATATGGCGCTTCACTGCCACCAATGAATGAAATTGCGCATGAGACGTTGCAGTGTGGCCGATTTGCGCGCTTCGCTGCAATTTCGGCCCTCTCCGGCTTGTCTTTTCCAGGGACGGCTCGCATGGGCAAAAAAATTGATCTGATGCATGCAACGGATCATCTAATTCCCAATCTCGGCAAACTGCCCGTTGTCGCGACCCTCATGGATGCCATCCCCCTCTCGCATCCTGAGTGGGTGACGATGAAATTGAGGGCGGTCAAAAACGCGCTATGGCGCCGCTCAGCCCATTGGGCTACCCATGTCATTACGATTTCCGAGTATTCCAAACAGGAGATAGAAAAGCATTTTGGCGTGCCCGCTGGAAAAATCAGCGTGATTCCTCTTGGCGTCGATGAGCGCTGGTTTCGGCCAATCGTCATGGGTACGATGCATCAGACTTTGCGCCGCTATAGTGTGCCGGATAAATATTTACTATTCCTTGGCACCTTGCAGCCGCGTAAAAATATCGCCAGAGTTATAGAAGCCTATCGGATGCTGCCTCAAGGTATTAGAAATGAAGTGCCATTGGTGATTGTCGGGCGCGCAGGGTGGCAGTGCGATGAAATTGTGGAGGCGCTTGCTGCAGGCAAGTATGGGCCATCGGTTTTATGGCTGAAGCATGTGCCAGACCAGGATCTACTGGCACTGATGAAAGGCGCAGTCGCGCTGGTATTTCCTTCCTTACATGAAGGCTTTGGGCTGCCGGTTCTTGAGGCTTTTGCTGCTGGCACGCCGGTGATTACCTCCAACACGACCTCTTTGCCCGAGGTGGCGGGGGACGCGGCATTGTTGGTCGATCCCTTTGATGCATCGAGTATCTCCGCGGCGATGCTGTGCCTGCTCGAGCATCCCGAGTTGGCCAGTATCCTTCGGGAAAAAGGTTATGTCAGGGCCCGGGCCCATTCATGGGATCGCACGGCGGCGATGACGAAAGATGTTTATCGACGCGTCCTGGGCCGCCCGTGACGAAGGCCGTTGTGCCTGTTGTGCTTCCGACCCGTGCCCTAAACCTATCGATGACCTTTCGTTTTATGGGCGCTCAGTGGTTGGCCACCGGCTTCGTTGGTGCGGTGTCGTTCGCCATTAGCATCCTCGTTGCACGCGATTTCGGGCCGGATCAGTTTGGCCGTGCCGTCCTGCGTGGGGATGGGCGCGTGGCGCACGATGCCTTCTGGCAGATCGGTAACCGTGCCTTTACGACGATTTGCGCCGTGACGTGGCGTTGCCGTCGGATTGCAGGCGCTGAACAGGAGCAGTTAGTGTGAACCCATCGGTGTTGCATGTATATCGGACCTATTTTCCTGATCCACCAGGCGGTCTGCAGGAGGCCATCCGCCAGATTGCGCTATCGACCGGCGCCCACGGCGTGGCTAACACGATATTCACGCTGTCGCCGCAGCCTGAACCGGACCTCTTGCTGCGACCCGAGGCGCGGGTGGTGCGCTGCCGTTCCTGGGCCGCTCCCGCTTCCTGTGATGTCGGCGGGCCGGCGGCATTTGCGACGTTCTCTCGCTTGGCGCGTGACACGGACGTCGTGCATTACCTGTTTCCTTGGCCCTTTGCCGATGTGCTGCACGCGGCCGTGCGCCCGTGCCGGCCAGCCGTACTGACCTATATTTCCGATGTCGTACGCCAGCGCTGGCTCGGCGCTGCCTATGCACCGCTGATGTGGCGTACCTTGCGCCAGATGCGCGTCATCGTGGCCAATTCACCCTCCTATGCGCGAACCAGTGCTGTCCTGTCGCATCCGGATATCCGCGCCAAGGTGCGCGTGATTCCATTGGGTATTGAGGAGCGCTCGTATCCAAAGGAGGGCGATGACTCTATTTTGACGCGCTTGGGCCTTGGGGCGGACGAGCCATTTTTTCTGTTCATCGGCGTCTTGCGCTATTACAAGGGCGTGCATTTCCTCGTGCAGGCGGCGAAAACTCTGGGCGCCAAGGTGGTCATTGCCGGCTCCGGGCCAGAGGGGGCAAGTTTGCAGGCGCTGGCAACAAAGACGGGCGCCAATAATGTCATATTCGCCGGACAAGTTAGCGACGCAGAAAAAGTGGCGCTGTTAAAGCGCTGTCGGGCGCTGGTGTTGCCGTCGCACTTATGCTCCGAAGCGTATGGCATGGTCCTGGTCGAGGCGGCGATGTTTGGCCGTCCCTTGATTTGCTGTGAAATCGGGACCGGGACCTCCTACGTGAATGCGCATGAAGAAACCGGCTTCGTGGTTGCGCCGCAGTCGCCTGAAGCATTGCTGCAGGCCATGAATGTGTTGCTGGCCGATGACAACCTGGCAGCCAGCATGGGGCGCGCCGCGCGCGCCCGTTACGAGCGGTTGTTTTCCGGGCCGGCTTTGGGACGCGCCTACGCAGCCCTGTTTCGCGAAGTGGCAGGGATGCCCGGATGAACAAAGTTCTAGTGACCGGCGCCAACGGCTTTGTCGGCAGCGCCCTGTGCGTCGCATTGCAGGCGCGCGATATTAATTTTGTGCCCGTTGTGCGTCACGCGAATCATGACAAGCAGCGGGCCGTTGGCGATCTGAGCGTTGCGACGAAATGGAAAAATCATTTGATCGGATGTGATACCGTGATCCATTTGGCGGCGCGGGTTCATGTGATGCATGACACGTCCAAGGACCCTCTTGCTGCTTTTCGAGAAGTAAATGTTGAAGCGACATTAAATTTAGCCAGGCAGGCGCTGCTTTGCGGCGTGCGGCGGCTTGTTTTCGTCAGTAGCGTCAAGGTCAACGGGGAAAAAACAACGGACCATCCCTTTACCTTTCATGATGCGCCGGCGCCGGTTGATTCTTATGGCATTTCAAAGATGGAAGCGGAGCAGGCATTGCTGGCTTTGTCCCGGGAAACGGGGCTGGAGGTGGTCATCGTCCGCCCACCCCTGGTGTATGGTGCGGGCGTGCGCGCAAATTTTCTCAGATTGATGCAGCTTGCCAACATGGGCCTGCCCTTGCCATTGGGGTCAATTCATAACCGGCGCAGCATGGTGGCACTGGATAATCTGATTGATCTGTTGGTGACCTGCGCCCATCACCCGGTGGCGGCAGGCCAGACTTTTCTGGTGTCCGATGAGCATGATGTGAGTATTTCCGAGTTGCTGCGCATGCTTGCCGGGGCCATGGGGCGCCGATCCTGCCTTTTGCCATTGCCTGCCGGAATAATTGCGGGGCTTGCCGCCTTGTTCGGCAAGTCGGCCGTTGCCAGTCGCCTGCTGGATTCCTTGCAAGTTGATATCGCTCATACCAAATTGCAATTGGGCTGGAAACCGGTAGTGAGCATGCAAGAGGCAGTCAATAGGACAACCGCCTATTTTCTGGCACATCGATGATTGGTCTTAGGATGAAACGAGCATTTGACCTTTTCATGGCCGTGGTCGCGCTGCTGGTTTTTCTGGTGCCGGTCATCGTCGTCGCCTTGGTCGTTGCCTTGACTTCCGCCGGCCCGGTCATTTATTGGTCCGACCGCGTCGGCCGCCACAATAGGATTTTCAAAATGCCTAAGTTCCGCACCATGTGCCTTGATACGCCAGCGCTGGCGAGCCACCTTTTGTCCGATCCACAGCGGTTTTTGACCCCTGTGGGCTCTTTTCTGCGCAAATCGAGTCTGGATGAATTGCCGCAGTTGTGGAGCATCTTCAAGGGCGATATGAGTTTTGTCGGCCCGCGCCCGGCCCTGTTTAATCAAGATGATCTGGTAGCATTGCGCTCTGAGTATGGCGTGGATCAGGTGATACCGGGGCTGACCGGGTGGGCGCAGATCAACGGCCGGGACGAGTTGCCGATTTCCGACAAGGTTAGGCTGGATGCTGAATATGTGCGGCGCCAATCGTTTGGACTGGATCTGAAGATCATTTTTCTGACCCTGTTGAAGGTGGTGCGACGGGACGGCGTCACGCATTGAGCTTATATTGATTTTGTTAACGCGGAAATATCATCGGCAAGGGGCGCGCCCTACGCATGTTGAGTTGCTGCGCGCTGCCAGGTGGTCTTCCTGCGCTAATTGGAATGGATTGGATAATATTGATGAACCCGATTAATCTTTCTCGCCTGCATAAACAAATCGTCGCTGCTATGGTGGATGGATTTTTTTTGCCGTTGACTCTTTGTGTTGCCATTTGGCTGCGCTATGACAGTTTGAATATTTCTTTAATGCAGCAATATGGCTGGTTGCTGCTGGCTTGCCCCATCGTTTCGATTCCTGTTTTTATCCGGCTCGGATTGTATCGCGCTGTTATTCGTTTTATTGATCATAAGATTGTGTATGTGGTTGTGATGGGCGTGACGCTGTCGGTGATGGTCCTGGTTGCTTTGGCGGCATTTGCCACACACCTGATTGGTTTTTCGCGCGGCGTATTCGGCATTTATTGGGTGAGCGCGATCTTGTATGTCGCCGCCAGTCGTTTTCTGGCGCGTGGATATTTTGCGCATCGTAGTGGTGTAGCTGGCGGGGCACCGGTGGCAATTTATGGCGCAGGTGCTGCCGGTAATCAGCTGGCCATTGCCTTGCAAAATTCAAGCGAGTATCGGCCGGTCGCGTTCATTGATGACAAAAAAGAGCTGCAAGGGGCAACGATTGCCGGCATTCGCGTGTATACGTCGGACGCGTTGCCGGACCTGATTGTCGAAAAGGAAATCACCAAGATATTGCTGGCGATGCCGTCCTTACCCAAGGCGCGGCAGCGCCGTATTCTGGAGAATTTGGAGCCGCTTAAGATCAAGACCCTGGCGACGCCGCCGATCAAAAGCCTCGTGAGTGGACTCGCGCGTGTGCAGGATGTGCGCGAAATCGAGATTGAGGATTTGCTCGGGCGCGATGCCGTCGAGCCCGATCATGATTTGATGGCCATGTGCATTAGCAGCAAGTCTGTCATGGTGACTGGCGCGGGGGGCTCGATTGGCTCCGAATTGTGCCGCCAGATCTTGCGCCAGCATCCGGCGCGGCTCATTTTGCTGGAAATGTCAGAGTTTGCCTTGTATTCGATCGAGCAGGAGTTGCAGGGCTTGCGCAAGGTGTTGCATGTTGACGCCGAGCTGATACCTTTTCTTGGATCCGTCTTGGAAACTGAGAAGTGCGAGAGGATTTTGCGCACCTTCCGTGTCGAGACCGTGTATCACGCGGCGGCCTACAAGCATGTCCCGCTGGTCGAGCAAAATCCGATCGAAGGAATACGCAACAATGTATTGGGTACCCTAAGCATGGCGCGCGCCGCAATGGCCGCGCAGGTGAAGCGGTTTGTGCTGATATCGACCGACAAGGCGGTTCGCCCGACCAACGTGATGGGTTCTTCCAAGCGCTTGGCGGAGCTGATCTTGCAAGCGTTTTCCCGCACACAGGTCAAGACGCAGTTTTCGATGGTGCGTTTTGGCAATGTGTTGGGTTCTTCCGGTTCCGTGGTTCCCTTGTTTCGCAAACAGATCATGGCCGGCGGTCCGATCACAGTCACGCATCCTGAAATAACGCGCTATTTCATGACCATATCAGAAGCGGCGCAACTCGTGCTGCAGGCGGGGGCGATGGGGGAGGGCGGCGACGTGTTCGTGCTCGACATGGGCGACCCGGTGAGGATCGTGGATCTGGCTACGCGCATGGTGCATTTGAGCGGGCTTGAGATTAAGGTCGAACAGACCCCGGGTGGCACCATCGAAATTGCTTACGTTGGCCTTCGTCCCGGCGAGAAGCTGTTTGAGGAATTGCTAATCGGCGACAATGTCGAGGGAACCGGGCATCCTTTGATCATGCGCGCCCAAGAAGCGCAGATTCCTTGGGCCCAATTGCAAGATCTGCTGGCTGAACTAGAGGCCGCCTGCGATCAATTCGATCATGAGGCGGTGCGCGCGATGTTGTTGCGTATCGTGCTCGAGTACGTACCGCAGTGTGGCATCGAGGATTTCATTTGGCGCGCGCAGCATAAAACAGAACGAAAAATTCAGGTCGTCAAGTAAAATTTTTCCCCAGCATAATTGTCAGCGATCACGACCGGCATTGCGCCATCACCACCCCAACCGGGCCAGCGGGCCCATCCGCGCCGGTCTGGGTCAGTGCGAATCGCAAACATCATAAATTCGATTGTAAGCATCTTGCGATACGCTCTGAAGCGTGCTTCGGACGGGTAAAATAGAGGCTGATTGAAACTGCAGACGGCAAAATGGAAATGGTAATGCAAGACACTAACGGCCTAAATAATGTCGACGGCAAGGCTGTAGGGCCCGCTTTTGTGCATCTGAGGGTGCATTCGGAATATTCGATCGTCGACGGCCTGGTGCGCATCGATGACGTCGTCGATGCCGCCGCCAGCGATAAACAGGTCGCGCTGGCCATCACGGACCTATCGAACCTGTTTTGCATGGTCAAGTTCTACCAGGCCGCGCGCGGCAAAGGCATCAAGCCGATCGCCGGCTGCGACGTGTGGATCACGAATGACGACAATCGCGACAAGCCGTCGCGCCTTTTGCTGCTGGCGAAAAACCGCATGGGTTACTTGCAGTTGTGCGAACTGCTGTCGAAAGCGTGGCTGACCAACCAGTACAGAGGGCGCGCGGAAATCCGCGCCGAATGGCTGCATGAGCTGGCGGGAACAGAGTCGGCCCTGCTGCCCGGAGTGAGCCCGGCAAATAGCCTGATCGCCCTGTCCGGCGCCCATTTCGGCGACGTCGGCATCGCCATCGAAAACGGCAACCTGGCGCTGGCAGAACGCTGCGCGCGGCGCTGGCAGGCCCTCTTCCCAGGTCACTTTTACGTCGAGATCCAGCGCGGCGGCCAGCCCAACCAGGAGTTGCAGGTGCGCCACTCGGTGGCCCTGGCAGCCAAACTGGGCCTGCCCGTGGTGGCGACCCATCCCGTGCAGTTCCTGGCGCAGGACGAATTCATTGCGCACGAGGCGCGCACCTGTATCGCCGAAGGCGAGATGCTGGCCAACGCCAAGCGCGTCAAGCGCTTCAACGACCAGCAAAATTTCAAGACGCAAGCTGAAATGGAGGCACTTTTTTCCGACCTTCCGCTCGCCTTGCAAAATTCCGTGGAAATCGCCAAGCGCTGCAATCTGACACTGGTGCTGGGCAAGCCGCAGTTGCCGAACTTTCCCACCCCGCCTGGCACGACAATCGAAGAATTCCTCGTCGCCGAAGCGAAAGCCGGCTTGGAGCAGCGCCTGGTCTACCTGTATCCGGATGCGGAAAAGCGGACGGCGCAGCGCCAGCGCTATGAGGAGCGTCTGCAGTTTGAGATCGACACCATCATCAAGATGGGCTTTCCCGGCTATTTTCTGATCGTGGCCGAATTCATCCGGTGGGCCAAGGAAAATGGCGTCCCGGTCGGACCGGGACGGGGCTCTGGCGCCGGATCCCTGGTGGCCTATTCGCTGTTGATCACGGACCTCGATCCACTCGCTTACAACTTGCTGTTCGAGCGCTTCCTGAACCCGGAACGGGTCTCCATGCCCGATTTTGATATCGACTTTTGCCAGGAAGGGCGCGATCGCGTAATCCAGCACGTCAAGGACTTGTACGGTAAGGACGCCGTGTCGCAGATTGCCACGTTTGGCACCATGGCGGCCAAGGGCGCAATCCGCGACGTCGGCCGCGTACTCGATTTCGGCTACAACTTTTGCGACGGGGTTTCCAAGCTGATTCCATTCAAGCCGGGCAAGCAGGTCACCATCGCCGACGCCATCAAGGAGGAGCCGCTCCTGGCTGAACGCCTGGAAAACGAGGAAGAAGTCAAGCAGCTGCTCGAACTGGCGCAGCAGGTGGAAGGCATCGCCCGCAACATCGGCATGCATGCCGGTGGCGTCGTGATCGCGCCCGGCAAGCTGACCGACTTCTGCCCCCTCTACACCCAAGGCGGCGACGCCAATGTGGTGTCGCAATATGACAAGGACGACGTGGAAGCGGTCGGCCTGGTCAAGTTCGACTTTTTGGGCTTGACCACCTTGACCATCTTGGACCGGGCCGTGCGCTACATTCGCCAGCTCGATCCGGCCCAGGCCGACTTCGATCTGGCCCGCCTCCCACTCGACGACAAGGCGTCCTACGAATTGCTGACCAAGGCCAAGACGGTGGCCGTGTTCCAGCTCGAATCGCGCGGCATGCAAGGCATGCTGAAAGACGCGCGCCCCGACCGCTTCGAGGACATCATCGCGCTGGTGGCTTTGTACCGGCCGGGGCCGATGGACTTGATCCCGGATTTTTGCAAACGCAAGCACGGCGAGCTCTTCGATTACCCCGATCCGCGCACCGAAGGGATTTTGTCCGAGACTTACGGCATCATGGTGTATCAGGAACAGGTGATGCAGATGGCGCAGGTCGTGGGTGGCTATTCGCTGGGCGGCGCCGACTTGCTGCGGCGCGCGATGGGCAAGAAAAAAGCCGAGGAAATGGCCGAGCACCGCCAGATCTTCCGCGACGGCGCGGCCAAGGACGGCTTGTCCGAGGCCAAGGCCGATGAAATATTCGACTTGATGGAAAAGTTCGCCGGCTACGGCTTTAACAAGTCGCACGCGGCCGCCTACGCGCTTCTGTCCTACCATACCGCGTATTTGAAAGCGCACCACGGAGCCGCCTTCATGGCCGCCAACTTGTCATTGGCCATGGATGACACCGACAAGATCAAGATTTTGGTCGCTGACGCGATCGACGTCGACATCTGCGGCTTGACCTTGCTGCCGCCGGACATCAACTTGTCCGATTACCGTTTCACGCCGGATGGACCGGCGCCATCCGTGTCGGGTCAACCAATCACGCGCATCCGCTACGGCCTGGGCGCCGTCAAGGGCTCGGGCCAGGGCGCAATCGAGGCCATTGTCACCGCGCGCGAGCATGGCGGCCCGTTCACCGACCTGTTCGACTTTTGCAAGCGGGTCGACAAGCGCCAGATCAACCGCCGCACGATTGATTCCTTGATCCGCGGCGGCGCCTTCGACGGCTTCCTGGTCGATCGCGCTATCCTTTTGGCATCCGTTGGTTTTGCGATGGAATGCGCCGAGCAGGAGGCCCGGGATGCCAACCAGGTCAGCCTGTTTGGCGACGACTGCGACATGGAGGCTCCGCCCGATTACGTGAAGGCGGCGCCATGGAATGACCGGCAGCGCCTGACGGAGGAGAAAATCGCGCTCGGCTTTTACTTGTCGGGCCACCTGTTCGATTCCTATGCGACCGAAGCGCGCCGTTTTGCGCGCACCAAGCTGGCCGATCTGGTTGCAGCGCGCGAGCCGCGCATGATGGCCGGCATTATCACGGGTATCCGCACCCAGATGACCCAGCGCGGCAAGATCGTCATCGTGACGTTAGATGACAAGAGTGGCGTCGTCGAAGTAACCGTGTATAGCGAACTGTTCGACGCCAACAAGCGCCTTTTCAAGGAGGACGAGTTCCTGGCTGTAATGGGCAAGGTGTCGGAAGACCGTTTCTCGGGCGGTCTGCGCATCACGGCGGAAAAAGCCTTCGACATCGTCGCCGCACGCATCCAGTATGGCCGCCAGCTCGGCCTGTATCTGCCGGCGTCGATCGAATCGCGCCGCATCCAGGAAGTGCTGACGGCGCACCGCTGTGACACGGGCTTGCCGATCGCTATACGGATCGAGGCGCAGGGCGTGGGCTGCACTTTGCAGTTCGGCGACGAGTGGCGCGTAGCGCCGTCCGATGCTCTGCAGACCGAGCTAGAGCAGACGCTGGGCGCGCTGGAGGTGGCCGTTGAGTATTAATGGCGACGGCGGCGTGCTCAGCGCGGCGCCGCCATCGAAAGTGCTGTTTTTTTCGCACGACGCCAAGCTGGGCGACGCGATCGTCAATACGGCTTTCGTGGCGGGGCTGCGCCAGCATGCGCCGCTGTGCGAGATTCATGCCACGGTGGCCGGCGTCACTGCCCCCTTCTGGGCCCGCGACCCGGACATCAAGACCCGATGGCCCTTGCAAAAGCCGGGCTGGCTCGAGCTGATCCGGACCGCGCTGGCGCTGCGCCGCGAACGTTTCGATTATATTGTCACTTGGCACAAGATGCGCAGCGAGAAAAATCGTCTGCTGCTGTGGCTGGCGCGGCCCGGGGCCGTGATCGACTTGCGCGACTATAACCGAGGCGAAGTGCGGCACCAGATCGAGAGTTGCCGCGAGGCGCTGGCGCAAATGTTTCAAAGGCGCGACTTCAACCTGGCCTACGATATCAAGCTCGCGCCCCGTTGCCAAGAGCTCGACATACAGCTACCGCTTGGGCAAGAGCTGATCGTCCTCAATTTGTTTGCGGCCGACCCGGGTCGCACCGTTCCCTTTGACGAGGCCGTCGCCATCATGCAAGGCTTAGGCGCGCGCGCGCCGCACGCCCTATTGTGTCTGGTGTGCAATGACGAGACTCAGCTCGCCGCGGCGCGCGTGCTCGAGCAGTGCGGCGTGGCTGGCCGCCTCATCAACTGCGAAGGCAACTTGGACCGTTTGTTCGATCTGTGCGATCGGGCCGACCTCATTATCAGCCCCGACACCGCGTTAATTCATATCGCTTCGGCGCTCGATACGCCCGTCATCGGCATCTATCAAAACAATGGTATCAAGGCCGTGCAGTGGGGTCCCCGCTCGCGCCTGCGCGCTCTCGTGCTGTCGGTCGGGGCGGACGGCATCAGCGGCTTTTCCGTGGCTCAGGTGCTAATTCACGCTGACAATTTGCGCGCCTCGAATAGCTACGGCAGCGCGCCTGCCACGCGAATTCAAGCTGCAGTCTGCCCCATCGTTTAATGGGACGGGTGACGTGACGCAGTCATGTCCTTCAAGGCGGTGATCGCATAACCCTTGGCGGCGATTTGTTCGAGCGGCAGGGCAATATGATAGTTCGGCAGGGCAACGGCCGTCTCATCGATCTCCAGCGCCCGCGCTTCACTCTCCCAATCCGTGCTGGTGGCCTCTTGCGGGATGGGCTTGCCTTCAGACACTGCCAAGTATGAAAACACTCCGTCGTGTTCGGCTCTTCGGTAAATATCTACGCGCATGGCGATTCCTTCTCACGTGCCTTGAACAAAATGGGAAAACCCATCAAGGCGCAACCCTAACGAAGGGAGTCGCGCAATGTTTTAGCGGCTCGACCCCGACTGGCGTGACCGGACGAACTGACATGAACCTCATTGTCTCCTTTGAGGGGGGGCCTGGTCGCCTTCGGGCAATGTCAGTTCTAGCACCGATCGCGCTTCGAGTGTAACTCGAATGGACCTGATGGGATCACACTTCACGACGACACCATGGGACGCGGCAGAACCGGGGAATGTTGTCACACGAACGACTGAGCCGTCCGCGCGACGGGTAGATTGCATTAATGCAATTGGTTGGAAGCCTTCCGCTCTTATTTCCGCCTGGTCCGACCCACTAGATATTGCGTAATAACAGCTAACCGCCGCCCGCGGTAGCGCAATCGCGCAGCCGCGCAGCATAGATCCACAGCCATATTGAATACGGTGATGTTGTTGCGCCAGCAGCTAGCAGGTCGAATTAGGTCGAATTTGCGCGACAGCGATTACACCTATTTTTTTCTCTGCGCCATATTTTAGAATAGGTTTTTCACACAATTTTCGCATTTTTCACTGATTTTTACGGAAACGGGATAACGGGAGGCGCGCCGCATCTCCTATTATTTATTCTCTTGTCGCGCAAGGTGGCGACCGTTTTCAGACCCTGTTCAGGAAAAAAACCCATGCGACTGGAAGAAAAACCCATGCAACCCTCCATCCGCATTCTCGTCGCGGCGCTGCTCGTTTCCTGCCTGTTCTCGGCTAGGGCGGAAGAGGCGGCGGAGCGCTTGACGGTCAAGCCGCTGGCGGCGCCGACGCCGGCGCGCGCCTTTGTCGCGGACTTGGCGATTGGCCACATCGCGGACGGCCGGCTGCACATCGTCGATGCCGCCACCGGCACCTATCTTGGAATGGTCGCAACCGGCTATCTGGGCCAGTTCGTGCTCGCGCCCGACCGCAAGGAACTGTTAATTAGCGCCGGCTACTACTCGCGACTGGACAAGGGCGAGCGCGCCGACGTCTTGCAGATCTACGACCTCGACAACCTCAAGCTGAAAGGGGAAGTGGCCCTGACGGCCAAGCGTGCGCAAGCGCTGCCGTATCGGGGTCTTTTGCAAATAGCGGCCGACGGCAAGCGTGTTTTCGTCCAGGGCGCGACCCCGGCCACGTCCGTTTCCGTCGTCGATCTGGCCCAGCGCGCCATGCAAAGCGAAGTGGCAACGCCCGGCTGCTGGTCGATTTATCCGGCGTCCTTTGGCAGCGCCCAGTTTTCCACGCTGTGCGGCGACGGCACGCTCCTCACCATCGTGCTCGATGAGCACGGCTTGCCGGTGTCGCAAAACCGCAGCGCCAAGTTCTTTAGCCCCGATGCCGACGCCTTGTTCATTCACGGCGAGAAAGTGGGCAGCAGCTACTACTTCATCTCGTTTAAGGGAGTGCTGCACCAAGTCAATTTGGATGGCGCCGCGCCCCAGCTGTTGGGCAAATGGGCGCTGGCCAATGACACTGGCAGCATGAAAGGCTGGCGTCCGGGCGGCTACGGGCCACTGGCCATCGATGCGGCCAGGGGGCGCCTGTATCTGGCGATGCATGCCCACGGCAAGGAGGGCAGCCATAAGAGCGCGGCCCAGGAAATCTGGGAATTCGATTTGGCCAGCAAGAAGCTGTTGCGCCGCGTCCCCGCCCATCACGAAGTGGCGCTCGCCACCACCCATGAGGGCGCGCCTCTCTTGGTCGGAATCAATGCCGAGACGGCGAGCTTGACCACCTACGACGCCGTCAGCTTGAAGCTGCAGCGCAGAATGGCCCCGGTGGGCGACATGCCGGTGCAAGTGGAGATGCAGTGATGTGGCGCTCCTTCATTCAGGTCGATCCCGTTCTGGGGCTGACGGCCGCGTTTTGCGTCGCCGGCATCTTAGTTGCCAGCGCCATTCCCAAGTTGCGCGCGATGGCGTATTTCGAGGAAATCGTCGTCGAGTACCGCCTCTTGCCGGAGGCGCTGGCGCGTCCTCTAGCGCGCTTCCTGCCTTGGCTCGAGCTCGCTTTGGCGCTCGCCTTGATGGCAAGCAGGGCGCGCTCCTTTGCCGCCCTTGCCGTAGCACTTCTCGTTAGCGCATTCGGCCTTGCCATCGCCATCAACTTGTTGCGTGGACGCAGCCGGATTGATTGCGGCTGCGGCGTCGCCGACGCCGGCTCCAGTTTGAGCTGGCCGATGTTGGGACGTAACGTGTTCTTACTGGTGCTGCTCGCCATTTGCGCCTGCGACAGCACGGCGCGCACCTTGCTGGCCATCGACAGCGTGACCGTCGTGGCCGGCGGCGGCGCTCTCATCGGCCTGTATCTGACGGCAGACTACCTGCTGGCCAACCTTCCCCGTCTTAACGAACAAAGGAGCTGAAAATGAATGAAGCAATTTGGGCCTCGCAAGGTGTGTTGTGGCTGGTGGTGGCAACTCTGGTGCTAGCCGTGCTGGCGCTGGCGCGTCAGGTCGGAGTTTTGTACGAACGCATCGCGCCGATGGGGGCCTTGATCACGGATTCGGGGCCGAAAATCGGCGAGCCCTCGCCCCGCTTTTCCTTGACCGACTTGATGAACGCGCCGCTGGCGATCGGCGCCGCCGGCGACGTTAGCACCTTGCTCTTCTTCGTGTCGCCAACTTGCCCGATTTGCAAGAAGCTGCTTCCCATTTTGCGCCATATCCAAAGCGCCGAGCGCAGCTGGTTGCGGGTGGTTCTAGCCAGCGACGGCGACCTGCCCGAACATATGGCGTTCTATCAAAAAGCCCGCTTGAGCGACTTTCAATATGTCCTGTCGAGTGAACTCGGCATGGCCTATCGCGTCAGCCGCTTGCCGTACGGCGTGCTGATCGACGAACAGGGCCGGGTCCGCAGCAAGGGACTGGTCAATTCGCGCGAGCAAATCGAGAGCTTGTTTGCCGCCAAGGAACTGGGTGTGGCCTCGATCCAGCAATACGTCAATTTACAAGCTTAGCCAAAGCCCGCCGGGCGCGTGGAGCGCGCTGCAGGTCGGGTCCAGATTTTAGAGCAACAAAACAAGGGAGCATAGCGATGAATTGGTTCGATAGAATGTCGGAGCGGGCGGCTCGGAAAATGGCGCACACGACGTCCCGCCGCAGCGCCTTGCGCAGCATAGGACGGGTCTTGGTGGGCAGCGCCTTAGCGCTGCCGGTGCTGCCCTTCGACCGCTCCGGCACGGCCCATGCGGCTGAACTTGGCAAAGGAAAGCAGTCCAGCGCCGATCCCACCAGCTGCGAATACTGGCGTTATTGCGC
>PKWL01000085.1 GCA_003133225.1 Janthinobacterium sp. | reverse complement strand
TCCAGGAAAGAATGTTAAAGAGTAAAGCAAAAAAACCGAACCCAACCAAATTGGACGCCAGATCAGGACAAACTTTGTTCGAAAAGCGAACCCGACAAGTAGGAACAGCCGCCTTTGGACAAACCTGCTGAGGGAAGGAAAAATAAACGTTGCAAAAGCCGTGAAACCAGGCTAAAAAGTAACCCTGTCCAAGTACCAAAATCAACACCTCGAAGTGGCCTCATCTGGCCGCAAATGACTGGCCTGTTGGCGCTGATTGAATATTGACCCACCCTGCTGATTGAAATTTGACCCAGGGGCGGACGCTGCGTTTGATTCTGGCAGCTGTGGATAAGTATACCAAATAGCAAGGGGAATTAGCGCAGGGCGTAGCCCGTAGCGAATTCCCCTTGCCGTCGATGATTCGATGCAAACGATATAAACGATTTACCTTATACCTCACGTTGTCTGCCGACGCGATTTCAAAATGGTTCTTCCGGCGGTTCTATCTTGCCTCCCTTTCGATTCTGTTCGCGCGCCTTGATTCGCTTCTTTGCCGCCATCGAGCTTTGCTGGAAGCGATACGACTCGTTGCCGGTTTCGACGATATGGCAGTGGTGGGTCAGCCGATCCAGTAGGGCCGTGGTCATCTTGGCGTCGATGAACACGCTCGACCATTCAGCGAAACTTAAATTTGTCGTGATCACCACGCTTGTATGCTCGTACAGTTTGGAGAGCAGGTGGAACAGCAAGGCTCCGCCGGCCTGGCTGAACGGCAAATATCCGAGCTCATCAAGTACGACCAAATCCATCCGCATCAGGGACAGCGCGATGCGTCCCGCTTTGCCGTCCCGCTTTTCCTGTTCGAGCATGTTGACCAGATCGACCGTCGAATAGAAACGCACCCGCTTGCCGTTCGAGGCGATGCCGTTCACTGCGATGGCGGTGGCCAGGTGCGTCTTTCCCGTTCCGGGGCCGCCGATGAGGACCGCATTTTGCGCCGTGTCGGTGAACGTCAGGGTCGCCAATTGGCGCACCAGGCGCTCATCGACCTTGCTCGATTCGAAATCGAAGCCCGTCAGATCGCGATGCACAGGAAATTTTGCGGCGGTGAGCTGGTGCCTCACCGAGCGCATACCCCGGTCGGTATGCTCGGCCTGCAGCAGATGTTCGATCAGCCATCGTAACGACTCCTTTGACGCCGTCCCCGCCTCCGACATATCGGTCCAGGCACTTGCCATACCGTGCAAGCGCAGCTCTTTGAGTTCGTTGGTGATGTCACGCATGATCGGCCTCCACTGCGATGATGGCGCCGTCGCCGCCGCGCAGGCTGTCGTACCGGCTGGTGTTGGCCAGCGGCGCCTCCTTGAGCAGCAGGGTCGTCTCGACGCTCTCCGGCTGCGGGGAGGCAGTGAGCCGCGCCAGCACGTTAAGCACGTGTTCGGCGCTCAGCGCGCCGGACTCGATCACCAGGTTCACCGCGACCAGCACCGCTTCCAGCCCCGCCACCGGCACGGCGGCGAGCACCTGCGCCATGACCCTGTCGCCGCCTTCGTGTCGCAACAGGCCAAGCTTGAGCTGCCTGAGCGGCGCGGGCATGTCGGCGAACGGGGCGCCGTTTCGCAGCGCGCCCGGCTTGCGATCAACCAGCGCGATGTAGTGCTGCCAGTCGTAACGAACGTGACCCCGATCGGCGAGCCGCTCATGATCTGCCACCACGGCATTGGCCGCCACGACGCTGACGCGATTCGGATAGAGCCGGGTGTTCACCATCTGACCGGCCAGTTCGCACGGCACCGAGTAGCGGTTGCGGTCCACGCTGACCAGGCAGGTGCTCGACACCCGTGCCGACTTATCCACGTAGCCGTCAAACGGCGTCGGCATGGGCATCATTTCGGCGCGCTCCTGCTCCAGCATTTCGGCGATGCTAAATTGCTGGTGCTCCGGATGACGCAGCGTATTCCACAGCGATTCGCAGCGCTCGCCCAGCCAGGCATTGAGTTCATGGAAAGAACCGAACTTCAGGCTTTGCGCGTCGATCCAGATGCGCCGGCGACTGTCCTGTACATTCTTCTCGACAATGCCCTTTTCCCAGCCGGAGGCCCGGTTGCAAAAATCGGGATCGAACAGATAGTGGCTGCACATCGCGGCAAAGCGCTTGTTGACCGTCCGGCCCTTGCCTTTCTTGACCTTGTCGACGGCTGTCTTCATGTTGTCGTAGATGCCGCGGCGGGCCACCCCGCCCAGCGCAGCCAACGAGCGCGTATGGGCATCGAACAGCATCTCGTGCCCCTGGGTCGGGTAGGCCACCAGCCAGAAGGCGCGACTGGCGCACAGCTTCATGTGCGATACCTGCATGCGCCGGTAGATGCCGCCGATCACCAGGTTCTCGTCGCTCCAGTCGAACTGGAACGCCTCCCCCAATTCAAACTTGAGCGGCACAAAGGCGTGCGGCGCCTTGCCTTCGCGCCCACGCCAGTCGCGGACAAAGGCGGTGACCTGGCAGTAGCAGCCGGCATAGCCGTCAGCCTTGATCTGGATGAACAACGCCTTGGCGGTACGCCGGTTTTGTTTGTTGCGAAGCGCATCGGCTTTGAGCGCCAGTTCCAGCGTGGCGTGGTAGGGACTCAATTTTCCGGAGCTCTTTTCCCTGACGTACGCCGGCGGCGCGGTCTCGTCCTCGGGCTTACGCAACCAGCTGCGTATTGTGTTGCGCGACAAACCCGTGCGCTTCGTTATCTCATGTAACGACAACTTGTCGCGCAGGTACATCCGTCGAATCTTGCCTAAAATTTCCATGGTGATCACCTTTTTTCTCCTGCCTATAATGTAGGCGGGAGTAGTAGAACACCTGGGTCAATTTTCGATCAGCATACCCCTTGTAGGTGGGTCAATTTTCGGTCAGCCGCAACAACTGGCCCTAAGCACCCGCAAATTCACACCAGGTAGCGTAGCGGTTGTCGAGGGCGCCCGGGTAGCGAATGCCATACTGCTTGATGGCATTCGCTACGTTGTCGCTGGCAATGGGCAGACGCAAGCGGGGAGCCAATCAACCTCAATGGTCTTCCCGCTGGTCCGAATAAGGTTCCGATCCAACTCGTGAATGCGAACCACAAGCCCCTTGCTCAGGCAAGCGCACCAAGGCATACCTAATATAGGCGCGCGGGCATACAAAAATCTAAAATTCGGACACGGATTCGCTAAATTTTTATTCTACAACGTTGGTAAAGCTAGGATGTTTATGGCCCGGCGCCTTTGACGGCGCTCAAATCACAATGTCGTGAAGATTCCTAGAATATTGGTATGGGCGAATGTGATGCTAGCAAAGCCAAGTTTTTCATCACTTTTCCTCTGAAAATGAGCAGTCACACACCGATGTGCCTCGCTGCATACGGCTGCGAAAGGAGCTTTCTAGCCATGCGATCCAACATTGTTCCCGGTGCGCTCTTCCCCGATTACGAACTGACAGATCACACCACGAAGCGCCGCAAGCTTTCGGAACTGCAGGGCCAGCATCCGATGGTTCTGGTGCTTGGCCGCGGCGGGTATTGTCCGAAAGACCACCGGCAAGCCGAACTCCTGGTTCACTTCCACCGCGAGATGGAAGTTGGATATTGTCGTCTGGTCACGATCAGCACCGACAACATCACTCTAACTAACGAGTACCGCTCGGGCGTCGGCGCCCACTGGACGTTCTTGTCCGATGACGGACGAATCGTTCAGAAAGACCTCGATATCGCCGAATACACGGATCCCGATCACAATCCGATGATTCCCCATGTCATCGTTATGGAACCGGGCCTCATTGTTCATAAGATCTACAACGGCTATTGGTTCTTCGGCCGGCCGACGCTTGAGGATCTCCGCCAGGATCTCCGTGCAGTCACCCGAAAGTGCCGGCCTGATTGGGACATCACGACGCCGGAAATGAAGGCCGCATGGAAGGATGGCCGCAAGGAGCTTTTCTATCCCTATGGCAAGACCTATGCTCAAACCCTCAGCGAGCACTCTCGGCCGGCCAGCGCAGAGCAGCGGCTGAAAGAACTGGGCATCCAGCTCCCGGCGCCGCCTGAGCCGTTCGGCGCCTATGTGGAAGCGGTACAGACGGGCAATCTGCTTTTTCTGAGCGGGATGCTTTCCACGGAAGACCGCGTGGCAAAATTCATAGGGCGCGTTGGAGCAGAGCTCGATGTCGAAGCGGGGCGCAAGGCGGCTCACCTGGCGGCGCTCAACGCCCTTGCGGTTACCCGGCAGCATTTGGGATCGCTCGACAAAGTGACGCGGATCGTCCGGCTTGGCGTGTCGGTGGCCACTTCGGGAGATGTCACCGAACAGGCGAAAGTCGCTGACGCCGCTTCTGAGTTGCTGCAAGACGTCTTCGGAACAGACAGGAGGCCCTGCCGTTTGGTGTATGGCGTCGCAAGCCTTCCGCTCGGCGCCCCTGTCGAGCTGGAAATCATTTTCGAGGTGGCGGGGTAAAAGGGGATCCGTGATGTGCATCGTGACGATAAGGAACACGGGAAACACCGCGCGCATTGGTGAACGAGCCCGTATAAGCGCCGGTAAACGATGCGTCTTTTCGGCTCGCCCTCCCGATGCCTGAAGCTCTCCCGCATGGCAATGGTGGTTTTTGTGTTTCTCGCACCATTCAATTGCTAATCCAAGCTGAGGGAAAGGAAAGTCCGTGGAACACCCAACTTTTTATCGCACGACACAGATAGATGATCTCTCCATCTTCTACAGAGAGGCCGGCCCGAAAGATGCACCGACGCTTCTCCTGCTGCACGGACTTCCCTCATCATCGCGGATGTTCGAGCCCCTCTTCGCCCGGCTTTCCAATCGCTACCACCTTGTCGCGCCCGATTACCCTGGCTTCGGACACAGCGACTGGCCGGAGCCGAAAAAATTTGCATATACGTTTGATCACTACGCCGAGATCATAAATCACTTCACCGAAGCGTTCGGTATCTCGCGCTACACGCTTTACGTGCAGGATTATGGCGGCCCCGTTGGTTTTCGCATAGCCTTAGCCCATCCGGACCGGATCGAGGCTCTCATCGTCCAGAACGCCGTGGCGCACAACGAAGGCCTGGGCGCGAATTGGAGGCCGAGGCGGGCTTTTTGGGCCGATCGCTCTGCCAATGAAAGCACGCTTCGCACAAATCTCTTATCGCTGCCGACGACGCGGACGCGCCATGTAGGGAACGATCCCAACGTGGAACGTTATGACCCCGATCTCTGGACCGATGAGTTTGCCGTTCTCAACCAGCCCGGCCAAGCCGACATTCAAAGCGACCTTTTCTACGACTACCGCACAAACGTCGACGCCTATCCCAAGTGGCAGGCTTGGATGCGCGAGAGACAACCACGACTGCTGGTGATCTGGGGTAAGTATGACCTTTCGTTCGACCTCTCGGAGCCTGACGCCTATAGCCGAGATGTGCCGAACGCTCAAGTTCACATTCTCGACGCCGGTCATTTTGCGTTGGACACGGCTGCAGATGAGATCGCGGAGTTGGTCCGAGGCTTTATCGGTTCTTCACATTAAGAGTTTTCCGGCACGGCACGTTGGCCGAGGCCGCTGTGCGAACGCCATTACCACTCGTTCAAAAGTAGCCCGGCGACCACCGCGGCCATGATTATTGCCGCAGCCGGGCTCGGCATGATCAGTTCTGCAAAGTCACAGTCCAGCAAGGCACAACTGGTACGTTTGCCAACGATTAAACCGGGGACGAACACGTCATTTGGCTCACTGAAGCAGATCTACTTTTCCTATAGATGTCACATAGTTTGATATTACTAAAACAATTAATGTATTTTGCATCCAATTCGCATCACAATTTCGTACCTTTGGGATGCAAATGCTTCAAAAAACGGATACGAACGCTGTGCTAGCTGCATTTCCGGCGCGAGGGCTACAGCCTCGATGTTTTTTCAAGTCGCCTAGGAGGCTGTCGGAGTCAGCCATTTGAACCGAGTCAAACCGGCGACGTCCGCTTAAGGCGACGCGCATTCCGCATTTTTTCGAACGCGGCGCCCATAACGTCATGAGCCGCCCGGCTCGTCCTGTCGATCGCCTTACAGACAATATTTGTGCCTCCAGCTCGGATACTTTCCGGCTGACCCTGGACACGGGCATACCTATAGCATGCGCCGCGCGCCTAAAGCTCTCGAACTGAGCAACCCTCGCAAAGACAACTATGTCATTCAAATCAGCCATCTGGCTATTTTTCCATGAATGGAAAACTGATTCTATATATTTCTCTCTAATCAAATCAGCAGGCTTACCTTAAATTGAGGTGAATAGAATGAAAACAAAAGGAAAAGTTTTGGTACTAGTCTCGGGCGGTCACGGCTTGCCCTTGCAAGATGGAAAGGTTTGTTCCGGCGCTGGCTACTACCCCCAACAATCTGACGGTTCCGGTTCGCGCCCTGAGGAAGGATGGATATGAAATCACTTTCGCCAACCCGAAAGGCAGCACGCCGCAAATGGATGTCAATTCAGCTACGGCGATGTTCTTCGGTGGGGACGAGGCTAAGCTTCAGGAATATCTAAGCTTCCGCGACAGCCTGACTGGGGCTGACTGGGCTCAAAAACCCAGCTCGCATCTCGGATGTCGTTGCGTCGGAGCTGGATCAAATAGAGAGGGGAACATCCCCGAACGAATCGCAGATTTGCAAAGGAGCCTTCCATGAACGAATTAGACAAATTCTGTCCGCCCCCAAAGACTCACGGTAACTCCTCGGCCGGTCGAACGCGTGAGGTGCTTCACGTGGATGCAGGTATGCATTACAGCAAATAGTAAGGAGTGCTGGTCGGAACGTGATCTCACAGTGCCTACCAGTGAGATCTTTATTCATCAAATTAAAAAAGGAGATTCGAAATGCCCTATTTGACGGTCGAAAAAGAAAATTCAGGCGACATCGAGCTTTACTACGAAGACCACGGCTCGGGGCAACCCGTTGTCCTGATCCACGGATATCCATTGAGCGGGGCTTCGTGGGAGAAGCAAGTACCGGCGCTGCTGGATGCGGGTTACAGGGTCATCACCTACGACCGCAGAGGCTTCGGCAAGTCGAGCCAGCCAACCGCAGGCTACAACTACGACACATTTGCAGAAGACCTTCACAAGCTGGTTACTCAGCTGAATCTGCGGGATTTCACGCTGGTCGGCTTCTCCATGGGAGGGGGCGAAGTGGCACGCTACTTCGGAAAATACGGGTCCAAGGGTGCGAGCAAAGCGGTGATCATCTCCGGGGTGCCGCCGTACCTGCTCAAGACGGCGGACAACCCAGAGGGGCTGGATGGCGGCGTGTTTGCCGGGATCCAACAGGCGGTAGCGGCTGACCGGTATGCCTTTTTCACCGGTTTCTTTCAAAATTTCTACAACACTGACGTCTTCCTGGGAAAGCGTGTCAGCGAACAAGTCGTCCAGGCCAGTTGGAACGTCGCGGCTGGCGCCTCTGCCACCGCCAGCTTCGCGTGCGTCCCTACTTGGCATGAAGACTTCCGCGAGGACCTGGCGCGCATCGACGTGCCCACGTTGGTGATTCAAGGGGATGCCGACCGCATCCTTCCTATCACGGCGACGGGATCGCGCACCGCCAAGCTCATCAAAGGGGCGCGCCTGCTGACCGTGAAGGACGGTCCGCATTGCATTACATGGACTCACGCGGAAGAAGTAAACGCAGGATTGCTGAACTTCCTGGGCGAGAAGACCGGCATCCTGCGAAAGGATGTTGCCTAGCCTCCCGCCCGTGTCCGAATTCGTTTGAAAAGGAGAATCGACATGAAACTCAAAACAGTATTGTGCGACAAACCCCGTAGTGCGAGTTATTTCCAGAAACACCCGCTACTACATTTCGCAGCGGTCGTTATCGTGGCCGCGCAGGTAATTCCAGACATCGCCTGGGCCCAGGCGCAGCCAGCGCCCCCGATTTCCGGTGTTCTGGGAAAGGTCCAGTCTTTTACCGGCAGTTCGCTCGACGTTGCGACACCTTCAGGCGTCGTCCACGTCATAGTCAAACAGCCCCTCGCAACCTACAAGCAGATACCGTCGGATTTGAGCCATGTCACCCCAAGCTCTTACGTCGGCGTGCCATCCGTGCAACAGGCGGACAGCACAGAACTCGCCAAGCAGGTCATCATCTTTCCCAAGGAACTGCGCGGGGCGGCGGAAGGTAGTGTTTTGACGGATGCGTCAGGCGCAACCAATCACAGCAGAATGACAAATGGCTCCGTCTCCAGCCCTGCCACTTCGCACTCCCGCATGACGAACGGCTCGGCAGAGAAGGGCCGCGGTAGCACTCTGGTAGTTCGGTATCAGGACGGCTCGCAGACGATTTCGATACCTGCCGGTGTCCCGGTTACGCTAGTTGCAAAGGAAAAGGTGACCTTGGGCGCCGGCGATATCATCTATGCGCCGACCGAGAAGCTTCCGGACGGAACGCTCACTACGAACAAGATCTTTCAATTCGTGGCCGCATCCGCCAGCAGCCCGCAGTAGGGCGCCGGGAAATGAGCCGTTCCACAACTCCACGTAAAAAAGCGATCTCCGCGGGCACGCTACCGGAACAGCCGGGCGTGCTCGTGGCCAAGAGGCATCATCTCCTGGTGCGCTGGAGTCACTGGCTGAATGTGCCGATCCTTCTCGGTCTCATTTTGAGCGGTATCTCAATTTACTGGAGTTCGCCGATCTCGTCGGTCGAGTTGGAAATCATTTTCGAGATAGCTGGATAGCTTAGATCTCAGGAAAACAGATTCGATTTCAAAAAGGAGAACAAAATGAAAACAAAAGGAAAAGTCTTGGTACTAGTATCGAGCGGTCACGGCTTGCCCTTGCAAGATGGCAAGGTTTATTCCGGCGCTGGCTACTACCTCAACGAGCTGACGGTTCCGGTTCGCGCCCTGATGAAGGATGGCTACGAAATCACTTTCGCCAACCCGAAAGGCAACACGCCGCAAATGGATGTCAATTCAGCTGCGGCCATGTTCTTCGGTGGGGACGAGGCTAAGCTTCAGGACTATCTAAGCTTCCGCGACAGCCTGACTGGGCTCAAAAACCCAGCTCGCATCTCGGATGTCATTGCGTCGGGCCTGGATCAATATGACGCTGTTTTCGTCCCCGGCGGCCATGGCCCGATGATCGATCTTCTCGATGATCCCGACGCTGGCACCGTGCTGAGACACTTTCATAAAGCGTCCAAACCTACGGCAGTGCTCTGCCATGGCCCGATTTCACTTCTTGCGACTCTTCCGAATGCGTCTGAAGTGGTCGGCGCGCTGAAGGCAGACGATGCGGCTGGAGCGCGGGCAAAGGCTCAAGATTGGATATATTCTGGATATAAGATGACCATCTTTTCGACAGAGGAAGAGCAGCAGCGGGAGCCGATTGAGATTGGTGGCAAGGTGTTCTTCTACCCGGACTTCGCCTTGCGTGCGGCGGGCGGTGACGTGAGTGTGGTCGCTCCATGGAAGAGCTATGTCCTTCAAGATCGCGAGCTGATCTCAGGTCAGAATCCGTTCTCTGATGAAGCGCTTCTGAAACTTCTTCTCCCGGCACTCAACGGGAAGGAGAAGTGAGCCGGTAAAAGCGATCAAACCAAAATCAGTTAGTGCCAGATCTACAGCAGACGCTCGACGCAACGAAGGAGAAAAAGATGACACTTTTGCAAAAGCCGCGTGACGAAAGCGCCCCATCTAAGATACGTCTGGTCAAGCGCTCGCCCGAATATTGGAGAGTCTCAATTGACAACCCGCCGCTCAACATCTTCGGTCCGGAGATGCTTCCGCAAGTGGGTGAGATCGTCACGGCAATCGAAGCCGACGAGCAAGTTAAGGTGGTGGTCTTTGACAGTGCCGTCGAAGGTTTCTTTCTGATCCATTTAGATTTTCTCGCAAACCTTGACGATTTGGCGCATGCCCCTCCTGGGCCCACAGGGTTGCATCCATGGCCCGAGATGCTGGCGCGCCTCAGCCGTGCACCTGTCGTATCGATAGCGTTAATTCGCGGGCGGGCGACAGGTATGGGAAGTGAACTTGCACTTGCCTGCGACATGCGGTTCGCAAGCCGTGAGAAAGCCATCTTGTCGCAGTTTGAAGTCGGCGCCGGTCTGGTGCCTGGTGGTGCCGTTATGGCGCGACTGTCGCGCCTCATGGGAAGAGGACGCGCCCTTGAAGTGATTCTAAGCGCGGACGACGTCCCTGGCGAGCTGGCCGAGCGTTACGGCTATGTGAACCGGTCGTTGCCAGATGGCGACCTTGACGGATTTGTTGATGCGCTTGCCAGCCGAATTGCCTCCTTCGACAAACGGGTAATCATGGATACCAAGCGCCTAGTCGACGTCGCCAGTTTGCCACCTGATATCGAAATACAATCCGGATGGGATGCCTGCGTTGCTTCGATGGGGAAACCGGCCACGCAGCAGAGAATCAAAATACTGATAGAGCGAGGCTTCTGCAAGCCCGGCGATGCAGAAAATCACTTGGGAGATTTCGTGGGACGACGTAATGAAAAACCCCGAGATCGAAAATGACTTTGAACGGCTGGGCGAACAGCAGAATAAAAAATATGAGCTTTCAATAACCATTGTTACCACGAAAGAAGGCACAGAAATTTTCTATAAAGATTGGGGCACGGGCCAACCGCTTTTTTTTCCATCACGGCTGGCCGCTGACTGCGGACGACTGGGATGCGCAGAAGATGTTCTTCTTGGGCAACGGTTTTCGTGTAATCGCCCATGATCGTCGTGGCCATGGCCGCTCTTCGCAGACAGACAAGGGCCATGATATGGACATTTACGCGGCGGATGTTGCTGAAGTAACCCAAGCACTTAGTCTCAAGGATGCCATTCACATCGGCCACTCAACGGGCGGCGGCGAGGAAGCGCGTTATGTGGCTAAATACGGCAAGGGCCGTGTCACCAAAGCCGTGCTCGTTGGTTCAATTGCGCCTGCTTTCATGCGGTCCGAAAAAAATCCTGATGGCGTGCCAAAGGCCGTTGTCGATAGCATCCGCGATAATACTGCGGACCACCGTTCTCAGTTCTATAAAGATATCACGATGTCTTTTTACGGTTTTAATCGCCCGGGCGCGCAAACCTCCGAGGGCATTCGCGAGAACTGGTGGCGGCAGGGCATGATGGGTTCCATCAAAGCGATGGGAGTGCATACGCGTTTTTGCCGAGACCGGATTTTACGACGATCTTAAGGCGATTGATATTCCGGTCCTTCTCTTGCATGCGAGGATGACCAGATTTGTCCGTTCGCCACGACAAGTGCGATTTCAGTCAAGCTCCTAAAACATGGCACGCTAAAGTTTTATCCCGGTTTGCCGCATAGTATGCCAACCACACATGCAGAAATGATCAATGCCGATCCGCTGTCTTTTATTCAAACCAGTAAGGTCAAGAATCCCTATTTTTGATTAACTCCGAAGCCCGAGAACATTACGGCAATATCCATAGTGGGCTTTTCCAAGCCTTCAGTGCTTCAAGAAACACATGCAGCCTTGACGGCAGGAAGTTTCTCGTTGGATAGACAGCCCAAATGTCAAACTGCTTAGAGGTCCAATCAGGAAGCAATCTGCGAAGTTCGCCCTTTTTTATTTTGTCATCGCAATAGGTCGAAGGCAAAAACCCGATGCCATGTCCCCGATAAACAAAAGTGCTGATCGATTGGAAGTCACGGCTCGAAATAGGGCCTGAAACCTGAATTTTAGTGTGCTTACGCCCATTCACTAATTCCCACTCTGATTCATTATTTTTTCCATTGAGCAAGACACACTGATGCAGCTGAAGATCTTCTGGTTTAATCGGAGGCTTTCGGCCTTTCAGATATTCTGGCGAAGCGACGACATAACGGACTTGACTGCCAAGTTTTTTGGCAATCAATGTCGAGTCTTTCAATTCGCCAAAGCGAATGCCGACGTCGATATTTTCCGCGATCAAATCCAAAAAAAGATTGGTGATGAAAAGATCAATCTTGATACGCGGATAGTTTTTCAAGAAACCGGAAATAAATTCCAAAAATGGTTCTTGTCCTAAAATCACGGGTACCGAAATTTTAAGTAATCCTTCCGGTATCTTTTGCGTTTGAGTCAACACTCGTTCGGCGTCGAACAGCAGATTCAGTGGTTCGTTGCATTGATTGAAATAATCCCGTCCTTGCGAGGTCAGGGTCAATTTGCGCGTTGTTCTTTGTAAGAGAGTCACGCCCAGTTGTGCTTCCAGCTCGGATACTTTCCGGCTGACCGTGGACACGGGCATACCTATGGCATGCGCCGCGCGGCTAAAGCTCTCAAACTGAGCAACCTTCACAAAGACAGCAATGTCATTCAAATTAGCCATTCGTCTATTATTCCATAAATGAAAAACTGATTCTATATATTCCTCTCTAATCAAATCCACAGGCTTACCTTGCATTGTGGGAAGTTCAACACGATACATAGTTTCTAAGGATCGCCGCAACTGGCCGGTTCATAAAGAGGCATGACCGACAAATACAGACCGAAACCGGCCAGTTCTCCGCACCGACACCGTCCGCGACCCCGCAGCAAACGCCTTCTCGGTGCGGTCCTTCGCGCGCGCGAACCACTCATGACTAACCTTCCTCAAGCGCAGGCCAACTTCGGCGCCGCAAGCTATGACGCACCCAACAACTCACGACCCGCCACAGCCGGCACCGCATCCCGACCACGATGCACACGATGCCTGTCCGTCCGCCGCCGCCAGTCTCGGCCGCGTCAACACCCCCTGCGCCACACCCATAGAGCCCACACGTTGTCGAATAGTTTTTCGCGCGGGCGCCCTGCCCGGCACCTAAGCGCTCCTCGGCGGCGAAGACACTCGGTTGCGAGGTAGCGTGTTCCCACGGGCGCGAACTGCCCGCGCAGCAAGTCACGGCCGCGACTTCAACCGCACGCGAATCCGTCAACGCCGGTACCAACATCGCCGATGCCGACATGACTTTCGATCTCAAAACCCATCTGGCGTTTGTCGTTGCGGCGCCGTAACCCTTCGCACCCGAACCATCCACGCTGTCGCAAGCACTGCCGCGGCGCCGACTTCTACCCCACGCAATACGTGTCGGGCACCGTTACTTCGCCACCTGTGTGCACGAAACCGCAAGCCCGGGCTCGACAATACCTGGCACCGGCACCGGCACCGGCACCGACATCGCGAGGTTTGGTGCGGTGCGGTGCCGATAGGATTTTCAATCTCGAAACGATCCGGCATGGTAGTCGCGGTGCCGTAGCCCATTCGCCACCGGCATCATTTGCGCCGCGGCAAACATCATCACGTCGCAACAATGCGCAGCCCGAAGCGAATCAATCGCGTGTTTTTTTGGAAGTTTGCAACGTGGCGTAAGCCGACATTCAAATTTTGCGCACGATAGACGGTTATCGCCAAATTTGAAACCGTCCGGCGCTGCGGCCCCCTGACCATCAGCGCGAATGCGCTTGACTGCCGGCACATGCTCGTTCAACCCCGGATTTTTTTGTTACCGTCATCGCTAGGTCGATGTCGCATGCGATCGGCAGCGGCCATGACGGCAGCGATCATTCCAGGGACGACTGCGGAGCGCATGCGCTCACATTTAAATCAACGGCGGCGTCATGTGGCAATTCATGCGCGACGCGACACAAGTCCGCGTGTCCAGCCAAAGACCTTCTGGGTAAAGATGAGATTATGTTAGGTGGTATATCGCGCATGTTATTTGAACATTCGGCTGTCGAAGGTAAACTCCCGTATGATCTTCAACGAAACATGTTGGTAATCCGGGTGCGTTGGATTGATGACTGCGTTCATTGCCTCCGGCACCAGAACAGAGGGAACAAACATCACCAACTGGCCAGAGTCGCCAAGCCAACGACCACCGAATTGCTGCGATGCCGCCGATACCGGCAGGTCCGCCCATCCGGCCGGAAGATCCATGATCGCCGGTGTATAGGTTAGTTTTGGATTGTCCGGAATGTCGATAGCCACGAGTTTGAGCGGAGGATGGTCGACGCCTGCAATGTGGGCAAACATTTCGAGCGCGCATATTTCCACGTTAGTTCCCGCATACATCGCCGCCATGCCGGCCGGATTCCAACGCCCTCCTTCGTTACGGGCGCCGGCACACAATTTGTCTAACGCCCATTTCGATTGCGCAATGCGCCAAATAAGCATTACGCCACGCCCCCGGTTGCGATCGCATTGAGCACTTGCCGGACAGCGTTTGCACCCGGTTCGGTATCGATCAGTTCAAGCGGCGCGACGCCCCCCAGGGTTCTGTTGGGCTGCCGCATCCATTCCGCCGCCCTTTCGCTGCTTTCAAATACATCGATCGCCAACTTGACGGTATTCCCCATGCGATACACCCTTTCCGTGATCGCGGCATCCATTCTTGCCGCATTCTTTACCAGGCGGCTGGCCGTCGTGGCCGGCATATGCACGGCCCGAAAGATACGCGCTTCGGGAACACCTAAGAAGTTGCTGGCTTCCTTCAAGATCGATGCCGGCACCCCGGCACGGATGAAATTCACCGCGTCGCTGCCAACGATACTTTTGCCTAACACAATACTTTTGAACAGATCGGAATTGGTCGCACGGCTGACGCCAACCGCTTTTGCTGCCTTCATAAAAACCTCCATTTGGTAAGTTATTATATGCCATTTGGTTATTTTATGCTATTTTTTGACCTGGTGCCAACTCACCGAATTGACACCGATCGGGTGGCTATTTTGAATGTCCGCAAGCCGGACGGTCATGCATCTGGTCGTCATTGGTTCGATTAAGTTCGATTCCGGTCCGTGGCGTATAGAGCGGGCATGATCGCCCTCGCGGCGCCGTAGCCTCGCCCATGAAACCCTCATGTTCAGCGTGCCGCAACCGTATTTCGCAGCTGAAATGCTTCGCGCGGGACCATCCCGGCCGCGAACCCTTTTGCGGCGCCGAAATTTCCAGTTCGGCGTCACCCCGGCCTACCTACCCTCGCGTGCCGCCTTATCCTCGATCGCCAACCTATCGACGTTGACCAGGCGGCCCCGAACGCCCTCAACGGCGGCGCCCCACCCACGGGCGACGCCGCAATTTTTGCGAGCATCAACACCATCTCGCACCGCAACCCAACGGAATCGCAGCCCGGGCACCGCCCCCATCCGCCCCCAAGCCACCTACGCCGCCGGAGCAAGTTACGGCAGCGACATCTACCGATATCACATATGACTTGAAGCGGTGCCGAAAGGACGTCGGTCTCGAAACGAGCCGGAACTTGGACGTTGCGGGGCGTCGTAACCCATTCGCCTCCGACATCATCCACGCCGCCGCAAATATCATCACGGCGCCACCACGGCCGCGAAGCTCCTCAGCACCCGACCCGATGCGGATGATCGCCTGGCTTCTAACGTCTGCAACGCATAAGCGGCCAGTCCAGTGGTGCCTGCGACCGCCGGCAACCGGCCAATGGGAGACGACCACATCTGGTTCCCTCCCCAAAGCCGTACGAGTTCTCACCGTGAGACCGCGCCTTGCGGTCACAGGCCCGGTTTCAGCGAGTGATCCTCGGGATCGCTTCCTGAGATCTATGGCATCAATTGGAGGCGGCAAACCTCGCGAGCGATGAGGCGCGGGCCGGTCAAAGCAGCTCCAGAATACCCAAAAACATTGCCAAGCCAGAGTACGGTTGGATATTGGTTTATGATGATCCCGCCGTGCGAGCCGACGCGCGAAGAGCGAGCATAACGACTGATGAAAACGATTCTCCGTATTACGTTCTGCGCGCTGTTGTCTTCAGGCCCGTGCGCACAGGCGCAGACCGACGACGTGGTGCGCATCGTGAACCGCCTACGCGCCCCGGGTGGCTCCTGCGCAGCGGCCGCGCCGCCGGTCGTCCCGCAAGGCGCGCTCGACGTCACGGCCTCCCGACTGGCGCGCGGCGCAGCGCTCGGTACCGCGCTCAAGTCCGCGGCTTACCGCATGACCGAAGTGCAGGTCATCACCCTCGCCGGGACGGGGTTGCGCGCACGGCTCGAAACACTACTCGCGAGCCGGTTTTGCTCCCAGATCGGCATGCCGGAACTATCAGAAGTTGGCGCTTACGAAAGCGGCAACCAGATCTGGATCGTGCTCGCCTCGCCGTTCGCGCCCAAGGTGGGCCTGACGCGCCAGCAGATCGTCGAGCGCACGCTCGTGCTCGTCAATGATGCACGTTCCGTACCGCGGAACTGCGGCGACAAGCCCTTCGGCTCCGCGCGGCCGGTCATCTGGAATGAGGCCCTAGAGAGATCTGCGGCCCTTCATGGCGCCGACATGGCCGCGAACAACTATTTCAGCCATACCGGGCGCAACGGCTCAACGCCCGCGCAGCGTGTCACGCGCGCGGGTTACCGCTACCGGATGATTGGTGAGAACATCGCCTCAGGCCAGCTCTCGCCCGAAGAGGCAATTGCCGGCTGGATCAGGAGCCCGGTGCATTGTGCGAATCTGATGAACGACGCCTATACCGAGATGGGCGCCGCGTTCTCGGTCAACGCCACGAGCAAGATGGGCGTCTACTGGGTCCAGCTCTTCGGCACACCGAGATAGTCACTGCGACGCATTGAAACTTTTCATGGAAAAGCGAAGGGTGACGCTGCGAGAGCAACCAGCAACGGATCAAAAAAAGAAATTTTGTCACATTAAAGGAAAATTATGAGCTGGATCGCATACACTGACGGGGGCGCGGCACCCTCTAATCCCGGCCCTGCCGCGTGGGGAGCGGTTATCATTTCGCCCGAAAAAATCGTCTCGCACCACAAGGGATTCATTGGGCACGGCACCAACCAAATCGCCGAGTTAACAGCCGCAATAGAAGGTCTTTTGCTCATTCCTGCTGGTTCCAAGGTAGAGTTGGTGTCGGATAGCCAGTATGTCCTCAAGGGCTTAACCGAGTGGAGGAGCGGTTGGGAGCGAAATGGTATGCGAAACTCCAAAAAGGAGATCGTTGCGAACCTTGAATTATGGCGGCAGCTCTACCTTGTAGCGGATGCGCGCAAAGTCGTCACGCGCTGGATCAAGGGACACAGCGGCGACAAATATAATGAGCAAGCCGATGTATTGGTTGGTGAGGCGATTGCATTAGGCCGCAGCATCGCGGCTTGATCGTGCGCCGCTATCTTGGCGCAGTTGCCGAAACCACTCGTGCCCGCCTTTCGCAACCGCAAGCCCACCGCGACGCCGTAAACTTTGTCACGCCCGAAAACTCGCGGCCCAAGACACGCTATCCCGGCGCCGATACATCCCGACCACGACGCACACGATGCCGCCCCGTCCGCCGCCGTCATGAGTTTCGGCCGCATCCCCCTGCCGGGCTTCGACTGGGCCGCGTAGCGGGGGTTTTCGCTCCCTGGCGCCCCGGGGCGCCATCGACGGGTTTTCGGTGCCG
Source organism: Janthinobacterium sp. (assembly GCA_003133225.1). Taxonomy (GTDB): domain Bacteria; phylum Pseudomonadota; class Gammaproteobacteria; order Burkholderiales; family Burkholderiaceae_D; genus Janthinobacterium. The sequence goes on along the minus strand of PKWL01000085.1, from coordinate 8,642 downwards.
GTGAGTCATTCGGTTGCGATGGGATTTGTCGGCAGCGGGATCACGGACGCGAAAAGCCTTCGATCGCTGACGTGATCGAATTCGTTACTAGCGAGCCGTCATCGTTTTCCCATCGTGCCCGTGGTGGTTGCGCTGCCGTCGATGTATGCAGCGCAACCAGCACGCCCTGCCTTGGCGTCACCAACGAGATCGACGTCCCGGCACCGCCCATTCGCGGCCGTAAGCCCCAACGGCGCCGCAACCATTTGCCCCGAGCCATCCACGCCGCCGCAGTCACGGCCGCGTCTTTACCGCACGCAAACGTCGACGCCGGCCCCGATATCGCCTGCGGTGCCAACAGGTCGTTCGATCTCGAAACGATCCGGCCTGCTCGTTGCGGCGCTATAACCCATTCGCCCCCGAGCCATTCACACCGCCGCAAACATCATCAACGTAGCCCAATCTACCGCCCGCGAAGGTCATTGGCACCCGACCCAATAGATGATCGCATGGCTTTTTTGGCGGCTTCTGTGTTGTAAGTAATCTGATGCCGCAATCACATTTTATTGACGCAGGTGCGGAACGATCTTGAAGGCATCTCCTAATTCGTGCGCCAGCACACAGACCGTGCCCACTTTGGTATATATTCTGTAAATACTAGCAAGAAGAAATGGCATCGATTTCGAACCGCCTCCTACGGAGGAAGCTAAGTTTGCAAATCGACGTTGATTGATCCCTTCAGGAGAGTCGCCATGAAATGGGCAGGTATGTATCTGGTTGGTTTTTTTATTTTGATTTGCGGTCTGCTGGCGGCGCTCTGGAAATTAGGTATTCTGGCTAGCATCGGCGCAACGTGGACGGTGATCGGAGTCGTGATCGCGGTCGGTATTGGCATCATGATCGCTGTGTCCAATAGCGGCAGCAAAGAAAATATCGAGATCAATCGAAAATAAGCATCTCGTGCGCGGCTCCTCGTCGCGTTGCGACCATGAGTCGCCGAATGAAAGGAAAAACTTTGACTTTGCGCCACAACAGGGCGGCGGGTTTTTCGCCAAAGCGAGCTGCCGGAGAAAAAATTCCCAGTACAACATCGGATAGGCCGATAGCGTGAACGTCCCGGCCGAACGCGTGTTGGCGCCCATGAATTGGCAGCTGTCGATATTCGTGACCTACATCGGCGGCCAGCACCCCGTGCGCTGCGACGATTCCAAGGGTTTTGAGCCGGCTGAGTTGCATCGGCGCCTGGGTCCCAGGACCTCTACTTGGGTGATTTTACCAAGACGTCCAAAATAACTGATAGCCCAGGCCATGGCGCTTGGGCTATCAAACAGGAAGGTGCGCGGCATGATTTGAAATCCAAATTGTCGCCTCATGCGGCGGTGCACTGAAACAACGGTCAATTCCGTGGCTTGTCGAGTTGGTAATTCAAGTGTGCCTTCACTGTCGGCCACTCGCCGGACACGATGCTATATACGCAGGTGTCACGCAAGGTTCCGTTGGGCGCTAATTGATGCTGGCGCAAAATACCGTCCAGTTTGGCGCCCAGTCGCTCAATGCCGGCGCGGCTTTGGCGATTAAAAAAATGAGTGCGAAACTCCACTGCGATGCAGTGCAGTTGTTCAAAAGCATATGTCAACAACATGAGCTTGCATTCAGTATTGAGGGGGCTTCGCTGTACGCGCTTGCGGTACCAGCTGGAGCCAATTTCCACACGTAGGTTGACGGCATCGACGTTCATATAGGTCGTCATGCCGACCGCCTGGCCCGTCAATTTTTCTATGATGGCAAAGGGAAGCATCGTGCCCTTCCGCTGCAGATCCAGACGTCTGTCAATCTCAGTTTGCATTTTGTCCGGTGTCGGTATGGACGTGTACCAAAGATTCCAGAGTTCGCCGTCTTGCACGGCTTCGATCAAGTCGTCTTGATGCTCATGAGACAAGGGCACCAGCGATGCATGCTGCCCGGACAACGTTACCAGTGCCGTTATGCTCATCTTCAGCTTTCCTTTTTTGGGTCAGAGGGGCCGTTTCAACTGAAAAACCTGTCAGCGGCCGGTCGGGCCGGCGTAGGCGCGCTCAACCCGGGCAACGCGTAGCTCATAATGCGAATACCACGTGTCTTTCCCCAACTTCTGTGCGATAAGATGTTCGGGATCAGCCTTCCATGCCTGAATGGACTCTTCAGATTCCCAATAAGAAACGGTAATACCAAAGCCATCCGCTCCTCTGGTGCTTTCCGCGCCCAGGCAACCGGGTTGCCTAAGTGCGAGTTCGACCATTTTTTCGCTCATGAGATTATAACCATTGTCTGCGACCGTACGCTGATTGCTAAAGATCACGGCGTAATATGGCGGCTGCGGCGTTTGCGCAAAATTTGAATTCATTTTAATTTTCCTTTGGTGTGGAGATTTTGCCCCGCGCTCAATCACCCATGCGAGCTCGTGAACCAGCTTCCTGATCGAAGGCTTGAACGATTCTGGCAGGCCTTTCCACTTTTCGGTCAACAGTTTGCCGTTCCAGACTCTGATCGGACGCCGCTGAAAATGACCATTGGGTCGTCGCTGACGGATTCACCTGCCCCCCTCGTATGGATCCTGTTCGGGAGCCAAAAGCGAGCCAGGCAAATGCTTGAAAACCCAGAATACAGCCACTACCCTATTTTGTTGGCCGCACCCAGAGTTGCCGTTCGTCGTCAAATTTTCTCCCGCCTATCATTCCTCGCCCAAGCCAGAAACACGCGCCACCCGCCGCGCGGAACCGGCAGCAGCGCCCCGTTACTGATGGAGCGGTCGGCAAAGACGGTCAAGCAATTGATCGCATTTGGCATGGCGCGCCGTCACTCGGCCCGCGCTCCAGCAGCGTTCTTGCGCCCTTCGATAAGCTCGAACAGGGCCATGCCCGCGAGCATTGCGCATACAAACACCAGCGCTTTCGGCTGCCCCATGCCAAGACCAAGCAAACCCGGGCCAGGGCAAAAGCCGGCCATGCCCCACCCGATACCGAACAGCGCACTGCCCGCCATCAGCCTGCCATCGACTTTGCGCGCGGTGGGCAGTTTCATCTCGGCGCCGATGAAAGACCGCGTGCGACGTTTTGCGATCAAGAAGGCCAAGCGGCCCACCGTGATGGCACCCGCCATCACCAGCATCAGTGACGGATCCCAGGCGCCAAACAGATCGAGAAAGCCCAGTACCTTAGCCGGATTGGCCATGCCGGACACGATCAGACCCAGTCCGAACACCAGACCGGCCAGTAGCGATGCAAGTATCAACATGATGACTCCTTAGGCAGAAAACAAGTGGCGGGCCATGAACACGGTCGCGAAACCGGTTCCCATGAAAATGGCGGTGGCCACGGCAGACCGGAACGACAGGCGCGACAAACCGCAGACGCCGTGACCGCTGGTACAGCCGGAGCCGTAACGGGTGCCAAGGCCAACTAGTAGGCCAGCGACAAGCAGGGCGCCATTTCCCGCGTCGATCTGCAGTACCGGCAGCACCGCGAACATCGCGTATACCAGCGGTGCGCCAATTAGCCCCAATAGGAAAGCGGCACGCCAGCTGACATCGTCCTTTGCCGGCCGTAACAGCCCCCCCAGAATGCCGCTGATGCCGGCGACACGGCCGTTTAGCAGCGCAAATAGGGAAACGGCTAAGCCAATTAGCATGCCGCCGAGCAGAGCGGACCAAGGGGTGAACGCATTCCAGGCGATGGACATCAGACTTCTCCTTTGGGACAGTACAGGCGGTACAACAACGCCAGAATTTCAAGCATGTCCGGTTCGGCCACGCTGTAATAGATATTTTTACCTTGTCGGCGCGTCTTGACCACCCCTTCACTGCGCAACACGCCGAGTTGTTGCGAGAGGGTTGGCTGGCGGATGGCTAGTTCGTCTTCCAGTGCGCTGACGCAACGCTCGCCTTGCGATAACTGACACAGCAACAATAGGCGGTCTTCATTGGCCAGCAATTTCAGGGCACCGACCGCGCGCGACGCCGCACCGCGCAGCAGCTCAAGGTCGATGATGGGATGTGATGGGTTTGTGGCTTTATTCATGGATTGCACATTGACTTCAATATATTAAAGAATATAATGTAAATCAATATATTATTGTAACTGAAGGAACCCGTCAATGAATAATGGCCGCCGCCGCCTTCCATCGAAGAACGGCACGGGCACGCTCGTACCAGGACCTGTCACCACCATCATCGGGCCGCTGCTCGGGAGCGCACAAGCATTCCCTGCCAAACCAAAAATAAACCCTATCATCATCAACTTCTTTAAGGATGACCATGAGCATTTCTCCGACCGCCTACATTGACCTGACCCAAACGGTCTCGAAACATCTTGTCACGTTGCGCAAGGACATTCCCGACGTCATGAAGGGGTTTGGCGACCTGGCCCGGGCGGCCTCGCGCGACGGCGCCCTCGATAAAAAAACCAAGGAATTAATTGCGCTCGCTTTAGGTGTGGCGGCCCATTGCGATGCCTGCATCGGATTTCATGTGCAAGCCCTCGTGAAGCTCGGAGCAACAAAAGCCGAGTTCGAAGAGGCGCTGGGGATGGCGATCTACATGGGAGGCGGCCCATCCATGATGTACTCGGCCAACGCATTGGCGGCGTTCGAGGAATTTTCCAACGCGCAGTAAGCATCCATTTGGTCCGCCCAGATAAACCGTTAGGATTGCTTGTGAAGTGACGCCGCGCCCCAAACGCGTGGATATGCTCGATACGGTTGCCAAGGCCACATCTGCGACCAAAAACCCTAAAGGCGCCGGCCGCGTCAAGGCGATGCCAGCGCCGGTTTGATCCAAAGAAATGCACATGCCGCGGCCGCGAACGCGGTGGCGCCGCCGACGATCGCGGCTACGTGAAACGCCGCCACCAGCGCCGCGCCGTGCATAGCCAGAATCGTACCCAGCAGCGCAGTAGCAATCAGGCCCCCGGAGCGCGCGACGGCGCTGTTGAAGCCGGAAGCGACGCCCGTGTGACCCACTTCGACACACGTCAGCACGGCCGTGCTCAGCGGCGCGACCGTCACGGCCATGCCTAGGGCGACGACCAGCATGGCCGGCAGTGTGGTGCGCCAGTAACTGCCGTCCCCGTCAATGCGGGTGGCCAGCAAAAATCCGGCCGCAACGATGAGCGGACCGAGCGTTAGCGGCAGGCGCATACCGGTTTTGACTGCGATGCGCCCCATCGTCGACGAGGCGAGCGCGATCACGACCGGCAGCGGAAGCAGGGCCGCGCCGGCGGCGGTTGTCGAGTAGCCGGCCACGTTAATTAGCACAAGTGGCACCAGCACCATCAGTCCGCCGAGCGCACCATAGAGCAAGAACGTCAGCAAGTTAAGCCCGGAAAAGCGGCCCGAGGCGAACAGTGAAAGCGGCAACATCGCGTTTTCGCCAGCCCGTTTTTCTGCTTGGACGAACCATAGCAGGAACACGATGCCAACGGCCGCCGCCGTCCCGCCCGTGCCGGTCCTACCGGAGGCCACCGTCAAGCCCCAGGTCAGGCTGGCCAAGCCGATACTGGCCAGCGCCGCCCCCCGCAGGTCGAGCCCCGCTCGCGCAAGGTTGGGTGCATCGTGCAGGCAGCGCGCGCCCAGAAGCAGCGCGAGCGCGGCGATCGGCAAATTGATCAGAAATATCGCGCGCCAGCCAACAACATCGATGAGCCAGCCACCGAGCAGTGGGCCGATGGCGCCGGCAGCGGCGCCGACGGCGGCCCAGGTTCCAATCGCACGGCCCCGTGCCTCGCCACTAAAACTCGAGCCGAGGATGGCCAGGCTGTTTGGCATCAGCAGCGCCGCACCGCCTCCTTGCAACACCCGGCCCGCCAGCAGCCAGCCGAGATTGGGGGCGGCCGCGCACAGAAGCGACGCTAGCGCGAACAAGAAGACACCGAGCAGCAGCAGGCGGCGGCGCCCAAAGCGGTCGCCGGCCGCTCCACCCAGCAGGAGCAAAGCGCTAAGTGGCAGCAAGTAGCCGTTCACGACCCACGCCAAGCCCGCGCCGTCAGCGTCAAGATCGCGTCCGATTGCGGGCAGGCCCACGTTGACGACGGAACCGTCGATGAAGGCGAGACTAGACGCTAAAATAGTGGTGGCGAGTATCAGGCGTGGATACTTGCCTGCCACAACGCTAGGGGTTTGCGGCATGCTCTGCGCTATCGAACAATCGCAGCTTGGAGGCAACGTCGCGCTCATGATGCGCTTAAAGCGAATATGAAACGCCGGAAACGCCAGTTATCCATGAACCGCCTAGTGGGTCAGCCTTGCCATCCTCGGCAAGATCACGTCTTTTACATTCATTCGGATGCTTCAGAGACTTGAACCGGGATTCCACACTCCCCGGCGGCCCAGAAGCGCGGGGCCCAAGCCACATTTCCGGGCCAAATTTCCTAGCTGAGGGTCGCTTGCAGTGTGATCTCCGCTACACTCGCGAGCGCTTTTGACAACGGGCACTCGCGCTTGGCGGCCGCTGCGATCTGCTGGAACGTCGCTTCGTCAATGCCGGGCACGGTCGCTTGCATGGTCAGCGCAATGCGGTCGATCACGAAGCCGTCACCTTGCTTGGACAGGCGCACGCTGGCCTTGGTATCGATAGCGGTCGTCGCCAGCCCTGCCTTGTCGCAAGCGAACGAAAATGCCATCGTGAAGCATGCAGCGTGCGCTGCTGCCAAAATCTCCTCGGGATTGGTGCCTCGGCGGTCGTCTTCGAAGCGGCTCGCAAAGCCATACGGGTAGCGCTTTAGCGCGCCAGTCTCGGTGCTGATCTCGCCTTGGCCGGTCTTGCCTTGGCCTTCCCAGTGCACACTGGCTGTCTTTTCGGTCATGGTGTGTCTCCTTTTCGGGGTGAGTGTGTTACGAATTTCCCGGTCCCAGCTGCCGCTCTCTAGACTGAACTTCCCTTCTTCCCTTCCCTCCTTTCTCAACGGGACCGCGACTACACGTTATTTTTTTGCCTAGGCGGCTTGTGTCCATTGACGAAGGGGAAAAAGCCGCATGGGTGCGAATTTTCAGTGGGAGTGTCTATGCAAGGGCGCCCGGGCCGAATCTCCTGAACGTAATTTCGTTTAAGCAATGTTGTCAATGATCGCTTGCCCGAGCGTCGCGGCGACGGCCGCGCGCAGATGCTTACCTGGCTTGAAATGTAGCGCCCTCCGTTCGGGCACCATCACCTGGTCTCCCGAATTTGGATTGCGGCCCATGCGCGGCGACCTGTTGGTCAGGCCCAAACTGCCAAAACCGCGAATCTCGATGCGCTGACCAGTCACCAAAGCGGCAGCCATTGCGTCAAGAATATTTTTGACGGCTGAATCCGCATCTTTTGCTGCCAATTGGGGGGAACGCTCAACTATGCGCTCGATCAGTTCGGACTTGGTCATTTTCCATCCCTAAGCCATGGATTTTACCTAATATTAGCGTTAACTACTTTGTTAATCAACGACTTACGTGCAATGCGCCAAAGTGCTGTGAGCTATGGCCGCGCGCAAGGCCTTGCCTCAACCTTCCGCGCGCCCCCCAAGTAACGGGGTCGCATCGATGGAGGGCCATGCAAGCGGCGGCAAGCATTTAGCAGCGGATGCCGGGTAAGCGGCGACGGGCGTTCACAGCGCCCGCGTCCTATGGGCGACAGACGCCTGATCGATGCCAGGACCCGATAGTGGAACGCTTTTGCCGCGCGCTCGCACTTTGCACTCTCGCTAAGGAAAAGGCCCGCTCGAAGCGGGCCTTTTCCAAAAGCGTGTTACTTAGGAAATTTTAGCCGCCGATCTTCTTACTCACGGCATTTTCCTGCCGGTTGAGGACGGCCTTCTGCCCTTTCGTGATATGGCCGCCATTTTGGCTTGCCATGTCGCGTTCTTCCTGGCGGATTTTTCGATCATCTGCGTGCAGCGCTGCCGCCTTCGATTTCGACATGTCGCCGGCCTTCACTTGGGCATGGATCCGCTTGTTTTGATTTGCCAAGCGATGGTTGACCTGCTCGCGCCTTGGGTGATTTTTTTGCCATTGGGTATCGCTTGCAAATGCGCTGCCGGTGGCGCCAACGATTAGGGCAACCAGGGCGCTCAGTACGACTGCTCTTCCAACGGTCTTTGTATTTTTCATTTTCGTTCTCCAGTTTGCCAAGTTGATCAAATGATCTGTCTTACGCTCAAGTAACGGCCGAATTAGCAAATTGAGCGACATGGATTCTGTATCAAGTGTAAGCAAATGTTTTTTTTGCGATATATTAATTGTTGTTAATTTGACCTAGGAAAGTTTCTTTTAATACTTAGCTGTCCCGAACAACGCCTTCTTTTGTGAAAAATGCCTAGGCAATTTTTCGAATGAACCGTCAGACCAAGAAGCATGGTTCGGGCCCCCGTCTTGAGTACGCTCATCCACAGGGACGAGACAGTGCGCACGAGCAGCGCCCCTTTGCGCATCTTGCTATGATTGCCCTTCCCGCCTAATATGCTGTGCCTAGCGGCACGTCAGCTTACCCAGTAGTTGGCGTGCAATTTATTTTAACTAACAATAAACGCCCAATGAAGCAAGCCGCCGTTCATACCCGCACCATCCTAGTCGAAGGCCCTATCGCCAAAACCCTGTTCTTTTTCACTTTGCCGATTTTATTTGGCAATGTCTTGCAATCGCTAAACGGATCGGTCAACGCC
>PKWL01000113.1 GCA_003133225.1 Janthinobacterium sp. | reverse complement strand
GACTCCGACAGACTCCTAGTGCCAAGCGAGCGGCAGCGGAAATGCCGCCCTCCTGATGTGGGGAGCCACATGGATGGTATGGCGAGCGCAACGGTGGCGCCAGCCATGCTTGAGCTCAGCGCGGGCCAGCAGGCATGGTCCGGCGCTGGCCCAGTTGGTTAAACGCCGAGTAAATCGACTTCAAAGATCAAAGTGGCGTTGGGTGGAATCGCGCCGCCCGCTCCGCGCGCTCCGTAGCCCAATGCAGCCGGGATGATCAGTTTGCGCTTGCCGCCGATTTTCATTCCTTGCACCCCTTCATCCCAACCCTGGATGACGCGACTTGCGCCCAGCGGGAACTCGAACGGGTCGTTGCGGTCTTTGCTCGAATCGAACTTGGCGCCGGCGCTGCCGTCCTCGTTGCACAGCCAGCCAGTGTAATGAACGCTCACGTTCTGGCCGGCTTGCGCCTCGGCGCCGTCGCCAACGATAATGTCTTCATATTGCAGGCCGGAATCGGTCGTGATGATGGACATGATGTTCCTTGTCATATAGGGGAAATTGACGATTGTAGTGCAAGCAGTTGCAAAGCGCCATTGCAGGCTAATGCGGCAAGAAAATCGGCGCCGGAGGGAATCCTCGGGTTTAAATCCGTTGCCGATGTTGTTTCCACGTAAAATGACCTTTTCGTGTTGAAGCGGATCGTTCATGCTGCGTAGGCTTCGGTGTCTTGTTGGCTTTTGTGTTTGCTCCATCCCGGGGCTCGCCGCGTGTTTGTCGTGCCCCAGCGATGCCACACTGCGGATCCTGATCATGCCCAGTAAAGTGGCCAACATGCCCAATTTTTCGCCCCGAGCGCCGCGGATTTTTGGCGCCACCAAGATGGGCCCGAAACGGATGGCCAAATCCATGCAAGCGACTGCGATCTGATGCGCGCTGTCATTCATGCTTACGGGCGGGCGCTGCTGTCGCAGATGCACGGCAGAATGTTGCTGCTGAGCGTGGTTCCCTTCCTGTTGTCGCTGGCGCTGTGGGCCGTGCTGTTGTGGATGGGGCTGCAGCCTTTGATGGATCGCGTGCAGATGCTGTTCCAGGCGAATGACGGCTTTAGGATCAGTAGCGGCGTGTTGACGACGTTTGGGCTGGGTCTGTTCAAGCCCGTCATCGTGCCGCTCATCGCCATGTTGCTGCTGTTGCCGCTGATGATATTGACGGCGCTCATTTTTATCGGCATCGGCGCCATGCCGGCCATCGTCCGCCACGTCGGCGCCCGTCATTACCCGCTGCTGGAAAAAAAATTCGGCGGCAGCTGGCGCGGCAGCCTTGGCACGACCTATCGTTGCTTCCTCATCTTTATAGTCGTCTGGTTTGTGACCTTGCCGCTGTACCTGCTGCCGCCACTGGCGCTGCTGGTGCAAGTTTTTCTATGGGGCTGGCTGACGTACCGCGTTGTCGCGTACGATGCTCTGGCCAACTACGCTAGCGAAAACGAGCGCGACCAGATCATGTGCAACTATCGCTGGCCATTACTGGCCATTGGCATCGTGTCGGGCGCGGCCGGGTCAATCCCCGGTATATTGTGGCTGGGCGGCAGCGTGATCTCGGTCGTATTTTTTCCCTTCTTGGCGGCAGCCTCGATCTGGCTGTATGTGCTCATTTTCATATTTACCGGCTTGTGGTTTGAGTATTATTGTCTGGCGGTGCTAGCTAGTTTGCGTGCGGCCACGAACGGCGCGCCTCCCACCCTAACTTAAGTGAAGGAAATCATGGCTATCGGGCTCATCATCATCGGCGACGAAATCCTGTCCGGCAAACGTGCCGATCAGCATTTCAGCAAGGTCGTGCAAATACTGGCCGCGCGCGGGTTACGACTGGGCTGGGCGCAATATGTGGGCGACGACCCGGCCTTCATCACGGCCACGCTAAGGCGCACCATGAGCTGTGACGACATCGTTTTTTCCTGCGGCGGCATCGGTGCCACGCCGGACGATCATACGCGTCAGGCCGCGGCCGCCGCACTCGGCTTGCCGTTGGTGCTGCATGCCGAAGGCAAGGTCCATATCGAGCAGCGCATCCTTGAAATGGGGCGCGAAACTGGCCGGCCAGTTGACTTGCGCTCGACGGAAAACCTGCAGCGCCTAAAGATGGCCGAATTTGCCGAAGGTGCCGCCCTCATTCCCAATCCGTACAATGGGATCGCAGGCTTTGCGCTGGGCTCGCATTATTTTGTGCCGGGTTTCCCCGTTATGGCCTGGCCCATGATCGAGTGGGTGCTCGACACCCATTATGCTTATTTGTTCCATCAAGAACCGCGCGCCGAACACGCCGTGCTGGTGTTCGGGACGGCCGAGTCGACCCTAACACCCCTGATGGAAGCGCTCGAAACATCCTACCCGCCGGTGAAAGTGTTCAGCCTGCCCAGCGTGGGCGATGCCGCCACCCGCCGCCATATCGAGCTGGGCGTAAAGGGCGAACCGATCCAGGCGGCGGCGGCGTTCAAAGCCATGTGCAGCGAGCTCGATCGAATGGGGCTCGAGTACGACAAAGTTAAGCTGTGACATTTTTCCCATCAAGCAAATTGACGGATTGGAATACTCAGGTATCTTGAACTTGAGCCTTTGTGTCACGTCAAACGCCCATGCGAATCGCGCTGCTAGACTAGCTAGTGCGCCTGGTGGACGTAATCGTTCAGCTAGTCGACCATCCTTTTAGATGCCACACGAACTCTACGGCTGGCGTTTTTCGGCGCCGATGTAGTATTGCACGCGCGAAAATGAGACATGCCGTTGTTTTTTTGCGAAAATGTCCACACAATAAATGTTTTTGTGTGCTTGGGCAGCTTGGCTTGACGCTGATGTGGTGGAATGGGAACTGAGTCGAACGCAGGCGTCGGCAACCCCCCGGCCTTGACGCCCGGCTTGACGAGGATAAGTTCACGTGCGGATGGGCTGCATGGGATGGTGGTACCACTGTTATTTAGACTGACCGGTTAGTACATTTATGTTAAGTAATCGCCATTTTCGCCGGCCCCGTTTCCTGATCCGGGCGTTTCGCGCGCTGCGCGCTCGGGTTGCCGCGATACGTTCCGGGCCGCCGCGGGGCGCGGCGTTAACCACCCAGCAAGATAAAGTAGTGCATCTCGCTCATGCCCAAGCCGCGCCAGCGCCGCCTTCGAATCCCGCCATGGCGAAGCGCTTCAAAGCGGCGTTGTTGCTTCTGCTATTGGTGCTGCTGTCTCTTTCAGTATGGTGGACGGCGCGCGAAGTTCGCACATCCACGCTGCAGGCGCAGTACTTCTCGCGGATGGTGGGAAAGCTAACTTATACGGTCAAGCCGGGGCCGAGTTCGTCGATCCGTTTCCCCCACGGCAGCCCCTACGATGAGCGTCTAGGCTACGCCAATCTGCCCGATTTTCTCGCCAAACTTGAGGCCAAGGATTACGAAATCACGTCCCAGGCCCGCTTTTCTGCGAAGATGATGGAGCTGGCCGACATGGGGATATTCACCACCTATCGTGAAAAGACCAAGACGGGCTTGGCCATTTTCGATTGCCGTGGGCTGCCGTTATTTACGGCCAGCTACCCTGAGCGGTTTTATGGCAAGTTCGAGGATGCTCCGGAGGTGGTGGTAAACAGCCTGCTGTTCATCGAAAACCGTGAATTGCTCGACCCCACCTATCCAAAGCGTAATCCGGCCGTCGAATGGGATCGTCTGAGCAAGGCCGTGTTAGATAAGTCGCTCAACGTGTTTGGCGGCCACCGCACGGGCGGCGGCAGCACGCTGGCGACCCAAATCGAAAAATATCGTCACTCACCGGAGGGCCGCACCAGCTCAATTAAGGACAAGCTGCGCCAGATGGTGTCGGCCACTTTGCGCGCCTATCAGCAAGGTGAGGACACCATGGCAGTGCGGCGCCAGATCGTGCTCGATTACTTGAACACGGTGCCGTTGTCGGCCAAGACCGGATTTGGCGAAGTGAACGGCATTGGCGACGGCTTGTCGGTTTGGTACGGGCGTGATTTTGCCAGCGTCAACCAGGCGCTGCGAGGCAAGGCCGACCAGCCGGGCGCGGCATTGGCGTTTAAACAGACGCTCAGCTTGCTGATCGCGCAGCGCCGCCCCTCGTATTACCTGGGCGCCGGCGATGCCGATCTGGAGCAACTGACCAACAGCCACCTGCGCCTGTTGGCGCAGGCGGGCGTGATCCCGGCGCGGCTGCGCGATGCGGCGCTTAGGGAAAAGCTGCACCCGGTAGTCGCCGGCGGCGCCCAGCAGGTGGAGGCTGATTCGTTTGTGACGCGCAAGGCGGTCAACGCGGTGCGCACTCATTTGTCCACCATGCTGGGCGACTCGCGTCTGTACAACCTTGACCGGCTCGACTTGAACGTGGTTAGCACCCTCGATGGCCAAACGCAAAAAGCGGTGACGGCGGTGCTGCGTCAGCTGCGCGATCCAGCCTCTGCCAAGATGGCTGGTTTAACGGGCAAGGGTTTGCTTGGAAACGGTGATCCAGCCAATGTCGTCTACAGTTTTACGCTGCTGCAAAAAGGCGATAACGTTAACTATTTGCGCCTGCAAACAGACAATTACGATCAGCCGCTCGATATTAATGAAGGCGCCAAACTGGACTTGGGCTCGACCGCTAAGTTGCGCACCCTGGTCACCTACTTAGATATCATGGATCAGTTGTACCGGCGCTACAGCGGCATGGGCGCGGCCGACCTGCGCAAGGTTGTGGTCGACCCACAGGACAAGCTGTCGCAGTGGGCCATCGCCTATTTCAGCGCTTTGCCGGCCGGCAAAGCGGGGGATTTGCCGGCGATGCTGAACGCGTCGCTCGAGCGCAAATATTCCGCCAGCACGGGCGAAGGCTTTTACACCGGCGGCGGCGTTCATCACTTCGTCAACTTCAAAAAAGACGACAACGGCCGCATCATGACGGTGCGCGAAGCCTTGCGCAATTCTGTCAACCTCGTGTTCGTGCGCCTGATCCGTGACGTGGTGCATTTCTATATGTTCCAATCGCCAGGTTCGTCCGCATCGCTGTTAAGGGATGCCGACGACCCGCGCCGCGCCGACTATCTGGCCCGCTTCGCCGACAAGGAAGGGCGCGAGTTCCTGCACCGTTTTTATCAGAAATACCGGGGCAAGACGGCGTCGGAACAGGAAAAAATTCTGGTCGCCAGCGTCCATGCGACGCCGCTGCGGCTGGCCAATATTTACCGCTCGATCGCGCCGGAAGGAACCGAGGCTCAGTTTGCCACATTCCTAAAGGAAAATCTGCCATCGCAAAACGAGGTGCCCGAGGAACGCGTGGCCAAGATGTATCGGCAGTACGCGATCGATAACTGGTCGCTGGCCGACCGCGGTTACCTAGCCAATGTACACCCTTTGGAACTGTGGATGGTGAGCTACCTGCGCCAGCACGAGGGTGCCACCTTGTCGCAAATGGTGGCCGCCAGCGAAAAAGAACGGCAGCAGGTCTACCAATGGCTGTTCAAGACGCACCGCAAGCATGCCCAGGATAACCGCATCGCCGGCTTGCTGGAAGTGGAGGGTTTCCTGGAAATTCACAAGCAATGGAAGAAGATGGGTTATCCATTCGATTCGCTAGTGCCATCTTATGCCACCACCTTGGGCGCTTCGGCCGACCGTCCCGCCGCGCTCGCTGAATTGATGGGAATCATCGTCAACGGCGGGGTGCGCAAAGCTAGCCAGCGCATCGACTCGCTTCATTTTGCCGCCGGCACGCCCTACGAAACCATGCTCAAACGCAGTCCGTCGCATGTCAACGAGCGGGTGCTGGCACCGGAGGTGGCGCGCGTGGTGGCCGATGCGATTCGCGAAGTCGTGTCCGATGGCACCGCCCGGCGTGTCAAGAAGGCCTTCATCAAGGCCGACGGCACAATTATTCCAGTGGGCGGCAAGACTGGCACCGGCGACCAGCGGTTTGACGTGTACGGCGCCCACGGGCGCCTGATTGAATCGCGCTTCGTGAATCGCTCGGCCACGTTTGTGTTTAACATCGGTGAGCGCTTCTTTGGCAGCATGACGGCCTATGTGCGCGGTCCGCAGGCAAAAAACTATGACTTCACGAGCGCCTTGCCGGTGCAATTACTGTCGGTGCTGGCGCCGACCCTGATGCCGCTCATCGAGCCGCCTAAGACTGCCGTCGCAGCGCGCTTGTGCGGCGGTTAACATCGCGGCGGCGACTGACAGCGGGCAATCGCAGGCGCGGATGGCTCGATTGAAATGCTTTTGGTTGTGTCCGAAACGGCGCCAAATTCTTGCCGTGCTCTCGTTTTAGTACCGAACGCGCAAGGTCAATCGCGCTTGCCGCGGCTCGCCGGGATGGACCGTGATGCCAGTCGGTACGACTGGGCTGGTCGGTGTGACACGGTAATCTTGTTCATATGAAATATCGTCGTACTGGCGATTGAACAAATTGAGCACATCCAACGAGAAAATGACGTTCGGCGATAGCGTTCGTTGAATGCGCAGATTGCTGACCATGGTGGCCGGGCCGACCAGCTTACCGTCTTGTGATAGCGGGTATGATCCGACATAGCGCGTGTCCAGTTCCCCCGACCATGCTCCGAGACGTTGCATAGAGATAGCAAACGAGGCGACCTTAGCTACTGCGTTGGGGATGTCGTCGCCGGACTGGCCGTTATCATTCATCATGGCATAGCGGGCGCGGGTCCACGCCCAATCGGCATCGATAAACATCCAGTGGTTGATCTGTACATGGTTATTCCACTCAATGCCAACGCGTTTGCTCGCGCCGTTGGGCGAAGTACTGCCGATTGCCGAATCCGCGTTGTAAATGATCTCCGAATCGCTGTTTAGGCTCCATAGCGCGATTGAACTTTGCAATCGCGGCATAATTTCCGTGCGCAGACCAATTTCCCTACCCATGCTCGCAACCAGGGGCGGGGTCATCGTGGACGGTAAGGCGGTCGTCGGATCGACCCGGTCGATCACGCCACGCGCATCGTTGCTATGAAAGCCTTGTCCGGCATTGACAAAGAACTCGGTTTTTTCCCAAGGGCCGAAAATCATGGACAATTTGGGAGAAATGCGTTGGCCTGACGCGCTGCCGCTATTTTCCGGTAGGCTCATCGATGTCAAGCCCATGTGGACAAGGTCAGAACGGAGTCCTGCCACGGTGCGTAGCCAGTCGCTCCAGATGGTACTGTTCTGGAGGTACGTCCCGATCTCCCTTTCCTTTACCGCATCGTCGCTAACGACGTCAAACGGGGTACGGCTTTGCGTATTCAACAGTCCGACATGGATGGCATCCTGGCGAACCTGCAGTCCGATTTCGGTGACCGAGTCGTGCCCAAACAGGGGACGATTCCACCCTTTTGCGGCTTTGGCACCGAGCATGTTGCGGCTTTCAAGTTGTTCAAACTGGTCGCCCGTAATCGGCCTCAACTCGTAAAAAGTGAAGTCCGACCAGAGGCGCAGGCGGTAGTGCTCAATAAAGGCTGACACCTTGGTGTAACCGTCCGGGTCGTGCTGATGCCTTTCGACGGAGAGCATGCCGCGTCCGCTATCGCCGCCATCAGTAGGGTTGAGTGCGGCATAGCGCCCGAGCTGGTCGGACAGGACCAGGCTGAGCGGAACCTGGTCCGTGGAATTCCAATGCGCCTGGTACAGCATCGCGTCAATGGACCAGCCGTTCGCTCGCGTTCCTTGGCTCATTCGAATCAATCCATTGATTTTGCGCAACGCCTCAGACGTGGTCCAAGGGCCGTCGCCCTCCTGCAGCTCGAGGCCGCCTAGGAGGCGCATTTCGCCGCTCGCCCCAGCTCGCCCCGCCGGGTCGCTGCTGGTCGATAATACGGTCGAGCCGCCAAATAATGCTCTCCGGTAGCCGAATCGGCCTTCGGTCAATTGCCCGAAGGCATGCTCGAGGCTGTCTCGATATTTGATGTCGGCCGAACCTGCCGACGAAAAATCGCCATTTTCGGCAAAATAGGTGCCCTTGCAATAGTTGATGCGATCGACCAGTTCCGGGATGATGAAATTCAAATCGGAATAACCTTGACCGTGTGCATTGGTCGGCATGTTAACGGGTACGCCATCGACGCTGGTCGCGAAGTCGGTACCGTGATCCAAGTTATAACCGCGCAAGAAATATTGGTTGGCTTTGCCGTCTCCAGAATGTTGGGTGACGACCAGGCCGGGCACGCTTTCCAGAACCTCGCCGGGGCGCAACAAGGGGCGCTGCTCAAGTAGCGTGCCGAGGACGACGCCTTCGGAGGACGCGTCCGAACTGCCCACCGAGTTATCGTAATGAGCGCTGATAACGACGACAGCAGGGGTTGCGGGCGTTGCCGATCTTTCGGCAAAAGAGGCGCTTGCATCCTCTACCATTGGAGTGCCTTGGGCATCCGCACGATGCATGCCCATGCTGGCGCAAGTGGCGATCAAGGCCGAACCAAATGCCAAATTTTTCCGCATAGGCAAGTGCCGGATGAATGAGAGATTTTTCACCGCAATGCTCCAAGAAACCTCGTCCGAAGGCCCAGGAGCCGGAGGCGAAGCCGTCGCAGCTTCGCCTGTTGAAAATTGCGCGATCCGCCACGCATCTCCAGCCGTAGCTTGCATGGGCGCCACGAAGGAAGAGGGGTAACACCCATGGCCGGCGCTACCGTTCTAATTTTTAGTGTTTGAGCGCTACCGGTTCAGTGTTTTCCGGGGCCGTGGCCACTACCGTGTCAATTGAAATTGGTTCCGTCTCCTCGCTCGTGGAAGCCGGTTGTTTCTCCATGTCGCTAACGAAGGCATCGGCTGCGGGAGCTGGGGCGGGGCCGCCATTGGAATCGTTGCCGCCACACGCGCTAAGAAGGATGGCAAACAGGATGGTCAGTTTTTTCATCAAAGTCTCCGATGGTTACGCGCGCCTAAAGCCGTCACGCAAAGCGCCCCGAAGCCGTCCCGTTAGTTTGTGGGAGACATCCGGAGCAGGTCTTGCCCGAGCGAAAAAAACGCGACTGTCGTCTCTTTGAGTTGGCGTGACAGGCAGGCGGTAAATGATGGTACCTGCCGATCTTGCCTTTTCGCCTAGTGGCACAGCGGCGCGCGCTCATAGAAGACAAGGTGAGAGGCTCGTGCACGCCTCCGCCCGCGAGCAACAGCCTCGTCCGCCTCTTCTTGCACGCCATCAGCGCTTCGCCGGTTTGGTCTGCTACTGGCACCATGCTTTGATCCTTAAATACTGACCCAGGCGACTTGCGGCGCGCATCGGGCAATCTGGCCTGGGCGAGCGCGCCGCCCGGCGCATCGGCCGCTGGACACCGCTGCCTTGTCCGCGCTTTGATCCAATGGCAGCCATCCCAAGCCAGGTTGGATGCTTCCGTGCTTAATACGGCTGTGCCCGAGCGCCTTTTATGGCTGCGGCGAGCCCGCGATTGGCGTTTTCAGATAGGGGAAGGCGGCAGTGAAGAAGCTGTCGTCGAGAAAAGCGCCATCGGTAAATCGGATGCCGCCCGCCGGCGCATCGGTCGCTACGCAGCCGATATTGAGCGTGCACAGCTTGCCCATCACGACCCGCAGCGCGATATCGACGACGTCGTCGCCCGGACGACGGCCATTCGGGAAGCCGGCTAGGTCGCCACCAATTACGCCCAAGCGGTTTTGCGCCCCCTTGGCGACGGGGGCGACCGACGTATTTAGACGCAGCATTTCCGATGCGACAACGTGGGTTGGCTGGTTCACGCCCTTGATGCCGGTAAGAAATGCCGCGACCAAGTCATTGCGCGGGAAGTTGGTGGGCGCGATGGCGCCTACGTTGCCAAACAAGACTTGAATAAGGGCCGGCAGGGTCGGGTTGGTGACGTATGTGGCAAACTGGGCGTCATCCGATGGTCGGCTAGAGTTAAAGCGATCCTTGTCCTTCAGACCGATGACCACTTCATTTACCAGCGGCATGCCCAGACGCGAAACCTGGAGCCAAGCGCCGCCTTCCTTGGACACGTCGCTATTGCTAGTCGGGCTGGGGTTGAGCAAATGACCCTGGCGCATGCTGGCCGTCGTCCAGCCGCCGATCACGGGGTCCTTGGCGCCGGTCAGGCAGGCGGTGGCCACTTCCAGTTCGATCGCCGTTACGTTCTTGTCGGCCAGGTCATCCTTGGCACTGGACTCGGCGTTGGCGTTGAATTCGACGGCCGGGAATTTGTAGTTGATGAGGTCAAATGTTTCTCCCAGATTGACGACGAAAGGATCCTTGCGCTGTCCGACAAACATCCTGCCCGGCGTGGCGCAACCGGGGATGTTGATGTTATAGATGTGTTTTGACGCGTAGGAAGGGTAGTCGGGAATCGATTTATTGCCGATGTTGTCGATCGGCTTTTCGAATACGGCCGCGCCGTCATCGGCATTGGTGACAACGGCGCGGCTGCCGCTGCGGCGATCGCCACGCACCACGGTCACGCTATAGGTTTCGCGCACATTGATCCCGGGCGGGTTGATGCTGTTGATCGCGGCGCCGTTGATCACCAGCGGAATCGGCACATTTTTGCCACCCACGTTGAGTTGGTTGTTGTTGTTCGTGTTGGTAAAACGGAACTGGAAAGTGAGTTCCTCCTTGCCGTCGCCGTTGTTGTCGATGAGGATTTCGTAGAGCGCGTTCGGATCCATCTCGAAATAATTGGGCCCGCCATAAGGGTCTTGCAGCGGCTGATAATTTGCCACCATGGTCACGAAGGGAGCGCGGCCCGGTTCATAACTGCGGAACATGTAAAAGTCGGTCCCATCGGCCTTCGGATAGCGGGTGATGAATGGCGCTTCCCGATGGCTGGAGGCGACGGCAGGCGGCGCAAAAGAGCATGCCAGGAAGGTGCCCAAGATTGCCGCTGTTACGCTACTTTTGGTTAACAAAGGTGACATGTCATCTCCTAATCAGTGCGTGGAACAAAGGGGGGCTAGTGACTTAAGTGACGCAGTCACGTTTGAATTCGAATGAATCCAAAAAATTTTATTTCCCGAGCAGAGTGCCAGCCTGTATCAACGGCAACGCCGCCTGAGGGACAGTCAAATCCTTGCAAACTGCCTAGTTTTGATGGTTTTTTTGCGCATCTAGTTCATACGATCCGTGCCGGCCATGCGTTTCATCAAGCGGCATTGTCACTTGCGCGGGAAGGCCAAGTGCAAGCGGTGTCTCGACGCCTGTCAAGCGCTCCGTTCGCTCGCCGCGAACCATGATGGATGCAAATGCGTTAGGAACGGGCATTTGCCAGTGGCCGCATCCCGGGCGGGCCGGCAAAGCGGCGGGAACGGACCCTGCTGCGTCAATAGAGGCCCTGTTTCGTGCTCGGGTGAACCGGCCCCATGGTGCGCGATCGGTAAGCTAGCCCCCGCTAGGGTCCAAACAGTTTCAGGTTGAAGGCGCGCTCGGTGAACCAGGCGCCTGCGATCAAGGCGATCAGGCTTGATCCGCCCAGCAGGACCAGCTTGCGGTAAACCCAGCTTTTTCGCATACCGTACGCGAGCGGCAAGAACAGGGCGACCAGTGCGATTTGGCCCAGCTCGACACCGCCGTTAAAGCCGACCAGGGCCAGCAGCAGAACCCCTTGCGGCAGCTCCAGATCGGTCAATACACTGGCAAACCCAAAGCCATGGATTAGGCCGAAGCCAAAGGCGGCCAGCCAGCGCCGCGTCGGCAGCAGCGTCACTATATTGTTCAACGCGGCGAACACGACTGAGGCGGCAATTGCCGCTTCGACCCAGCGCGACGGCAACGCGATCACCTGCAAGGTCGCTAGGCTCAGCGTAATCGAGTGCGCCAGCGTGAATGCGGTGACGATTTTCAAGACGTCGAGCAGGCAGCCATGCAAGCTGGGTGCCGGGCGCCACTGCCGGTCCCACCAAATCAGCACGGCCGGCAGCAGCAGCGAGAGCAAAAACAAGATGTGATCGAAACCGAGCCAGATATGCCAGACCCCGGTAGTTAGGTAGTCGGCAAATTGTTGCAGCCGATCCGGCTCGGCCAGAGCGAACTTCTGCGCGGCGGCGTCGGGGCTAAAGATGGCGCTGGAGGTGAGTCCGCGGTACTGCAGCTTGAGCAGACCTTTATGTTGCGGATCCAGCTCAAACAAGAGCCGGTAGTTGACTTTAAGGGCGCTGATCTTGGCGCTGCAAACGGCGCTAAAGCGCAGCACGGCATAGGCGCCGTCGCTGTGCTGGTCGATCAGCTGCGCGCCGGCTGTGCTGGGACAAAGAACGTCTGCGCTAGATAGGCTCAGGTGCGATAGCGCATAGGCCGCGATGGCGTCGTGTTTGGCACGCACTTCGTCCCAGGTCAGTTCGCCGTTGCCGTCCGCATCCAGGCCGAGGGCGAAATCGAGATCGCGCAAGGCGATGTCCCACTGGCCGTCGACGTGCTGTTCATGCACGCTAAGATAGAGGTAGCTGTCGCTCGGCTTATGCGCCTGGGCCGGAGTGCAGCAGAGCGCTGCCAGGAGCCACCAGCCCAGGATCGACGCGCGTATCATGCCGGAGCCTCCAGCGATTTTTTTAGACGGTCAAGGGCGCTGTCCTCCAGTCCGGTCTGTTTCAGCCAGTCCAATACCGGGCGTGCGGCCGCCCTGTCCTTAGCCGCCGCTGCCGCTTCGAGAAAGATGCGTACGTCCGCCGGTTCTTTTTGCACCTTCCAATTTTGCTGCGCCAGTTGCAAGGCCAGCTTCGGATGTTTCATCAGCTGCAGCTCGAAGCGGGCCTGCTCGCGCAGGTGCACATTGTCGCCGCGCAGCGTGGCCGCTTCGAAGCGGTCGCGCAAGATGGCAATCGACTGCGCAGCGCTCGGCGCCTGGCTCGCACTTTGCGCCAGTGCGTAGCGCAGCACCAAGCCATCAGCGCGGATCTTGTCCTTGAGTAAAGCGATGACCTCGGAGTTGCGCCCTTGGTCAAGCAGAAAATCGGCGTACGAGCCAAGCAGATAGGGATCGCTCGCGCCGAGCGCTAGCGCCCGCTTGAAATGGGTCTCGGCGGCCACGGCATCACCGATCCGGCCGGCCATTTCAGCGAGCACGGTCTGGCTCCAGACCTGCACGCCAGGGTCGGCGCCGGTGCTGTTCTCTAGGGTTGTATTTAGCATCAGGTAAGCGGGCTTGGCGCCGCCGCTCAGGCTGGCCAGATTGGACAGACAAGTGCGCATGACCAAGTCGGGCGCGATGCCATACAAACGCACGCAGCTCTTTTTGGCCTGTAAGAACTCGCCGCGCACCTGCAGCACTGTGGCGCGCGTGAGCCATGCCTGGCTATTACTGGGCTCGCTTCTGAGTAAGAGATCAAGGTCCGCCAGCGCTTGGGGAAAACGGTGAGTGCTCTGCAAAATCATGGCGCGCAGCAACAGTACCCCGGGCGGCGGCTTGGCTTGCTTCCACCACGGCGCCAGCGCCGCTTGAGCGTATCCTAGAAAACGGGGATCGGCATCGTTGCGGGCGAGTTCGATATAACGCTGCGCCAGTGTGGTGGCGACGCTCAAGTTGGCGGGCTCGCGCTGCAACTGGGCCCGCAGGCCGGCCAGCGCCTTCTGCACCGGGTCATTGCGCGCCGGCAGCCGCTCGAGCACCTGCCCGCCATCGCGGGGAATGTAAGGTGCGGCGCCAATTGCGCGCGGCAGGCTCAAGGTCAGCAGCATGGCGCCAATGGGCATGGCCGTGCGGAGTATGGACATTGTTTGAGCCTGTCATGTCGGCGCAGCGCTAGGAAGAACAGCACCCAACCATGGAAGCACAATTTAATCGCCGGCGCTAGCCGAGGGAACATGGAAAATGGACGCGAGCGCCGCGCATCGACCAGAAAATCGCAGTTAGCGCGAAACATGGCGGATGCCCGGTGATCAGAGAGCCCCCGGCCATCCCAGGACGGCGGTTGGCACGGTAAATAATTGCCATGGCCGCGCTACGCAGCGATGCAAGTTTGGCAAGCGCAACTTGCAGCTGCTAGGGCGGCCCGGACGCTGCCACCCTAGACCACGGCTAGCCCATTTTTCACCGCCTGTACGGTCCGGTCATGGCGTCGCTCGCGTGAATTTGGATAAAAGTACCGAGCCCTAGGCGGCCAGTTCAATGCAAGGGACGCTGGCGCCGGCGATCAAGGGGGGAATTGGAGTTGCGCCGAACAGTGCCCCCTATTAGGCGCCCAGCCACGGCAGGCCGGCCTGGCACCAACCGCCGACTGTGCGGCGATGGCCGTGGCCATCTTTGTCGCCTTCAAAGCCTTCCAAAATGTCGAAGCAGTTCTGATAGCCGTGCTCAGTTGCCAGCTTGGCCGCATGGCGCGAGCGTACACCTGAGCGGCACAGGAATAACAGCACGTCCTGTTTGCCCGCGCGGGCCGCCAATTGCTGCAAAAATTCAATATTGAACAAGGCGCCAGGGTACGTGTTCCACTGTATCGCTTCGTGCTGCCCTTGGCGGACGTCGACTCGGCCAACCCAGTCGCGTTCGGCGTCAGTGCGCACATCGATCAGCTTGATATTCGCATCCGCTTCCAGCAAAGCGTACGCTTCTTGCGGCGTGACTGCGCCGGCGTATGGGGCGGGCTGGATGCGGGCGCGGGCGGCAGCGAGGATGTCGCTTACGTAGTGGGGATTGGGGTTCATGGCGTTTTTCATCCAAGGCTTAATCGGATTATTATTATGCGCGCTCGACGCGACCCGCGTTTGGCCCTTATATTGCAGCGCACCAGTCTGGCGCATTTTCCTCATTTCCCCCAAAAATGCACCTTAAAGGTGCATAGATTATTTTTCGCACTCATTTTGTGCGATGTCAAGAGCCCGCAATCTTGTCCCAGGTAAGGGGGGGAATGTTGCCTGTCCCCGAATTACTACGGGACGTTCTTGCATCTGGCCGACAAATCGAATTTTGCTAAGAGGAGCTGGCACATAATCTGCTATCATTTCGTTGAGTTTTGGTAACACACCATGTGCCGCATCATCAGCCCAGACCTAATTGGTCGGCTCACCCACACATTCATTTAGGAGATACGCATGGCAATGACCGCCGCAGAAGTCTTGAAAATGGTGAAAGACAACGAAGTGAAATTCGTTGACTTTCGCTTCGCCGATACCCGTGGTAAAGAGCAACATGTGACTGTTCCCGTGTCGCATTTCGATATGGATAAATTTGAGTCCGGCCACGCTTTTGACGGTTCATCCATCGCCGGCTGGAAGGGTATTGAAGCGTCTGACATGCTTTTGCTGCCGGATCCAAACACGGCCAACATCGATCCCTTCATGGAAGAGACCACCTTGTTCATGCAGTGCGACGTGATCGAACCGTCCGATGGCAAGGGTTACGACCGCGATCCGCGCTCGATCGGCAAACGCGCCGAAGCCTACCTGAAATCGTCGGGCATGGGTGATACTGCCTATTTCGGCCCCGAACCAGAATTTTTCATCTTCGACAGCGTGCGCTGGAAAATCGATATGTCCGGCTGTTTTGTCAAGATCGATTCGGATGAAGCGTCCTGGTCGACCGACGCCAAGACCGAAGGCGGCAACAGCGGCCATCGACCAGTCGTTAAAGGCGGCTATTTCCCCGTGCCGCCGGTCGATAGCTGCCAGGATATGCGTTCGGAAATGTGCCTTATTCTCGAAACTATGGGCATCCCGGTGGAAGTGCATCACCATGAAGTGGGCGGCGCCGGCCAGAACGAAATCGGTACTCTTTTCTCGACCCTCGTCGAGCGCGCCGATTGGACTCAAAACCTGAAATATGTGGTTTGGAACGTGGCCCACAGCTACGGCAAAACGGCCACCTTCATGCCCAAGCCCATCGTCGGCGACAACGGTTCCGGCATGCACGTACACCAGTCCGTATGGAAAGATGGCAAGAACCTGTTCGCGGGCGACGGTTATGCCGGCTTGTCCGATTTTGCTCTGTACTATATCGGCGGCATCATCAAGCATGCCAAGGCGCTCAACGCGATTACCAATCCGGGCACCAATTCGTACAAGCGTCTGGTGCCGGGCTATGAAGCTCCCGTCAAGCTGGCGTACTCGGCGCGCAACCGCTCCGCGTCGATCCGCATTCCGCACGTGGCCAACCCGAAAGGGCGTCGCATCGAAACGCGTTTTCCCGATCCACTGGCGAACCCCTACCTGTGTTTTGCCGCCTTGCTGATGGCCGGCCTCGACGGCGTGCAAAACAAGATCCATCCGGGAGAAGCGGCATCGAAGGATCTGTACCATCTGCCGCCGGAAGAAGATGCATTGATCCCGACCGTGTGCACCTCGCTGGAAGAAGCGCTCGATTGCTTGGACAAGGACCGCGAATTCTTGACGCGCGGTGGTGTGTTTAGCGATGCAATGATCGACGCTTACGTCGAATTGAAGATGCAAGACGTGCAGCGGATGCGCATGACCACGCATCCTGCCGAATTCGACATGTATTACTCGCTATAATGATGGCGCGCGGGTCCGTGCTGGCACGCTAAGTGCAATCCGCAGCGAGTAAAAAAACGCGAGGCGAGCCACGGCTTTCCTCGCGTTTTTTATTGGATGTTGTATATTCTGCTTGGGCGCCGAATCCACGTGGATCTGCGGCGTCAGCAAAGGCTCAAGGATGACAACCGGGTTTAATAAGATGCAAGGACATATCGGCGCGCTCGCTCTTCTGGTCGCGCTTGGCGCCAGCGGGGCGGCGCGCGGTGACGGACAAATCTATTTGTGCGTTGATGCCAGTGGCCATAAGGAATTAACCGACAGCAACAAAAAAGGCACGTGCAAATCACTTGACTTGCCCGGCGCGATCACATCGCCGCCGAAAAAACCGGCAACCGCCGCATCCCGGCCGGCCGCGGCGCAGGCTGCGCCCGTGAATTTCCCGACGGTAGCTAACGCCGAGCAAAAGGCGCGCGACGCCGATCGTCGCCAAATTCTGCAAGATGAGCTGAAAAGCGAAGAACAAAAGCTGGTCGAATTGAAGAAGCAATATCAAGGCGGCGAGCCCGAGCGTAACGGCAATGAGCGCAACTACGCCAAATATCTGGAGCGGGTGGCCCAAATGAAGGAAGATGTAGGACGGGTGGAGAAGAACGTGGATGCCTTGAAACGCGAGCTGGCAGGGATCCGGTGACCGCAACGAACCGGCCCGGGCCGGCCGGCAGCGGCGCCATGCGACCCTTGGCCGGCCTCGATCTGCTGGCCTCGGCCGTCATTTTGCTCGACCCTGAAGGCCGCATCAGTTTTGCCAACGCGGCCGCCGAAAACCTGCTGGAAAATTCGATCAAGGCCTTGTCGCGCCAGAAACTGACGGCCCTATTTGTCAATGCAGACGAACTAGCCAATATCTGCACCCAGGCGTTGGGCCATGTTTTCGCTGACCTGCGCGTCGACTTGACGCTCGAGCGGGTCGGGCGCGAGCCGCTGCGAGTGCATTGCATCGTTTGCGCGCTCGACGATCCGCAAACACCGGTACTCATCGAGTTGCGCGAGAACGTGCAGCAGTTCAAGCTGGACCGCGAGGAGCGCATGCTCGATCAGAGCCAGATCAACAAGGAGCTGATCCGCAACCTGGCACATGAAATAAAAAATCCGCTGGGCGGCATCCGCGGGGCGGCCCAACTGCTCGAATTGGAATTGCCGGCGCGGCACCTGAGCCAATTGCGCGAATACACGCAGGTCATCATCAAGGAGGCGGACCGGCTGCAGACCCTGGTCGATCGCTTGCTGGCACCTCACCGTCGGCCCCACATCGTGGGCGACGTCAACATCCACGAAGTGTGCGAACGGGTACGCAGCCTGATTCTGGCCGAGTTTCCCAACGGCTTGACCATTCGGCGCGATTACGACGCCTCGATTCCCGAGTTCCGAGGCGACAAGGAACAATTGATACAAACCGTCCTTAACATCGCCCACAATGCGGCGCAGGCGCTGGCCGAGCGCATACTGGGGGGCGACGCCGAGCTCATTTTCAGGACTCGCGTGGCGCGCCAGGTGACCTTGGCCAAGGTTCGCTATGGCCTGGCATTAGACTTGCATATCATTGACAATGGACCGGGCATCTCACCCCAGATCCGCGACCGCATTTTCTATCCGCTGGTGTCGGGGCGGGAAGGCGGCAGCGGATTGGGGCTGACCCTGGCGCAAACCTTCGTGCTCCAGCATCGGGGCGTGATCGAGTGTGAGAGCCGGCCTGGATATACCGATTTCAGAATTGTTTTGCCCCTGCCTTAGGGGGCGAAGGCGGACTGAACTCGTATCCCCTTCAAACTGGAATTTTTTGCGCGAAACATACAATATATGAAGCCAATCTGGTTAGTCGATGATGACGAATCGATCCGCTGGGTGCTGGAAAAGGCGCTGGCGCGGGAGAATCTCGCCACCAAGAGTTTTTCCAATGCGCGTGACGCGATCGCGGCGCTCGAATTCGAAACGCCGCAAGTGCTGGTGTCCGACATTCGCATGCCCGGCAACTCGGGGCTAGAGCTGCTGCAAACCGTGAAGACCCGCTATCCGGGGCTCCCGGTCATTATCATCACCGCGTATTCCGACCTGGATTCGGCAGTGGCAGCATTCCAGGGTGGCGCATTTGAATACCTCGCCAAACCCTTCGATATCGACAAGGCTGTCGAGCTGATACGGCGTGCGCTCGACGAGAGCTTGCGCGAGACCAGCGTCGAAGCGGGTCCGAGCGAGGCGCCGGAAATCCTCGGCCATGCGCCCGCCATGCAGGAAGTGTTCCGCGCCATCGGCCGCTTGTCGCAGTCGAACGTGACCGTGTTAATCACGGGCGAATCGGGCACCGGCAAGGAACTGGTCGCGCGCGCCTTGCACAAGCACAGTCCGCGTGCGCTGCAGCCTTTCATCGCGCTCAACACGGCGGCGATCCCCAAGGATTTGCTGGAATCGGAATTGTTCGGCCACGAGCGCGGCGCCTTCACCGGCGCCCAGACGACGCGCCGCGGCCGCTTCGAGCAAGCCGAAAACGGCACCTTGTTTCTCGATGAGATAGGCGACATGCCCTTCGATTTGCAAACCCGCCTGCTGCGGGTCTTGTCGGACGGCCATTTCTACCGGGTTGGCGGGCATCAGCCCATGAAGGCCAATGTGCGCGTCATCACGGCCACGCACCAGAACCTGGAACAGCGTGTCCGCGATGGCCTGTTCCGTGAGGACTTGTTCCACCGCCTCAACGTGATTCGCTTGCGTCTGCCCAGTTTGAGGGAGCGGCGCGAAGACATCCCCATTTTGGCCTGCCACTTTCTGGTGCAAAGCGCGAAACAGCTGGGCGTAGAAGCCAAGCGGATGAGCGAGCCGACCCTGCAATTTATGGCGGGTCTTGATTTGCCAGGCAATGTGCGGCAGCTGGAAAACCTGTGCCACTGGATCACGGTCATGGCGCCCGGCCAGACCGTCGAGGTCAAGGACTTGCCGCCCGAATTGACGCAAGGCTTGGATTTTTCGGCCAGCTCAGTCGCTTTGGCGCCGCTCGGCGAGGCGGGCAGAGTGGCGCCCAACACGGGCTTGGAAGCGCTCGCGCCGGCAGGGGACACGCGCCCGGGCTGGATCGGGCTGCTGGAATTGCATGCCGCCAACATGCTGGGCAGCGGGCAGCAAGAAGTCATGGCGGTGCTGGGACGGCAATTCGAATCGGCGCTGATCAAGACGGCGCTCCGCCACACGCACGGGCGCAAGAACGACGCCGCGGTGCGCCTCGGCATCGGCCGCAACACCATCACGCGCAAGATCGCCGAGCTGGGCATCGACGGCGTCAAGGACGATTGAGTCGTCGCCCGCCAAATCAAGCGGGGCAACACTGTGCAGGCAAATGGCAAGGCCAACCGTCCGTAGTTGCCAAGGCCCGCCCGAGCCGGTCTTCAGAGCCGCGCTCGCGCCTAGGCTTTAGGCGCTCGGGCTGGTAGTCGAAGTTTGCGCCATCGACAAGGCCACCGCTTCGGCGATCTTGATGCCGTCCACCGCCGCCGACAAGATGCCGCCCGCATAACCGGCGCCTTCACCGGCCGGGAACAGGCCGCGCGTGTTGATGCTCTGGAAATCGTCGTCGCGGCGCTTGATGCGAAGCGGCGACGAGGTGCGGGTTTCGACCCCGGTCAGTACGGCGTCAGCCTTGAAATAGCCTTTGATTTGCTGGTCGAATGCGGGAAACGCTTCGCGCAGCGCCGTCGTCGCATATTCCGGCAGCAACAAAGCGAGGTCGGTCAGATGCACCGCCGGCTTGTATGACGGCATTACCGAGCCCGCAGAAGTCGAGGCGCGGCCCGCCACGAAGTCGCCCATTAGTTGTCCGGGCGCATCGTAATTGCCGCCTCCCAATGCAAAGGCGCGCCGTTCCAGTTCGCGCTGAAGGGCGACGCCCCCCAAGGGGTGGCCTGGGTAGTCGGCCGGCGTGACGCCCACCACGATAGCGCTGTTGGCGTTGCGCTCGTTGCGCGAATACTGGCTCATGCCATTCGTGACGACACCTCCCAGTTCGGACGCGGCCGCCACCACGGTCCCGCCAGGGCACATACAAAAACTGTACACCGAACGGCCGTTGGAGGCATGGTGCACGAGCTTGTAGTCGGCCGCGCCCAACATCTTGTGGCCGGCGTTCGCTCCGAAGCGGCACTGGTCAATCAGAGACTGCGGGTGCTCGACGCGAACGCCGATCGAAAACGGTTTCGCTTCGATGCACACGCCCCTCCCGTACAGCATCTCGAAGGTGTCACGCGCACTATGGCCGATGGCCAGCACCACATGTCCGGTGGCGATGCGTTCGCCACTAGCTAACATGACGGCGCGCACTTGCCCGGCGCCGGCAGCGGGCGCTATGTCAATATCGGCCACCTTGCACTGGAAGCGGAACTGGCCGCCAAGTGCTTCAATCGTGACGCGCATTTGCTCGACCATCTTGACCAAACGGAAAGTGCCGATGTGTGGTTTGCTCACGTACATGATCTCTTCCGGCGCGCCGGCCTTGACAAATTCCGTTAATACCTTGCGTCCGTAATGTTTTGGGTCCTTGATCTGGCTGTACAGCTTGCCGTCCGAGAAAGTACCGGCGCCGCCTTCGCCAAACTGCACATTCGATTCCGGGTTCAGTTCGCGCTTGCGCCAAAAACCGAACGTGTCCTTGGTGCGCTCGCGCACGGCTTTGCCGCGCTCAAGGATGATTGGGCACAGGCCCATCTGGGCTAGGATGAGGGCTGCAAACAAGCCGCACGGCCCGGCACCGATCACCACCGGGCGCAGGTTGCTGTCGTGACCGGCTGCACGCCGGCCGTGAGCGACGAAACGATAAGCGGTATCGGGCGTCGGCGCCAGGTGGCGGTCGTGCTGCAAACGCTTCAGGATCGCCGCTTCCTCCGCACTGTCGATGTCGAGCGAATAAATGAGCATGATCGCGCTGCGCTTGCGGGCGTCGTAGCTGCGCTTGAACACGGTGTAGCCACGCAGGGCGCCGGCCGCGATGCCAAGGCGCGTCAAGATGGCGTCGCGCAGCGCCCCTTCGGTGTGGTCAAGCGGGAGTTTTATTTCATTTAGTCGCAACATAATGGTATGTCCAAAAAACGGTCAAGCGTGCAGAGGCGCTATTTTACCCGCACGCCATGCGGGCCGTTGCCCGCTGTTGCTGCGAGGCGTCTTTAGTCCCGAAATAATGTTCCGGCCTTGATCGTTGCATTTGAAAACACATGGCGACTTGCGCATTGCGCCCGCCCCACTGCCGGGCGGGTCTGGCAGCAAAATCTTGCCGGCGTGCTTCTTAAAACGCCAGCCGTGCCTGCTGTCGCCGCGGCGGCGCGCCTAGACACCGTCCCACACAGCATTTAGGGCCGCGATGGCCGCTAGGCCGGCTGTTTCCGTGCGCAAGATGCGGGGCCCCAGCGCCAGCGCCAAAGCGCCATGCGCGAGCGCCATGTCCTCTTCCTCGGCGCTCAAGCCGCCTTCCGGGCCAATCACCAAGGTGACCGCTTGGGGCGCCTGATGACGGGCCCAATGGGCGAGGGACTGGTCCGCACGGGGCGTCAAAATGATGCGGCGGTGCATGTCCTGCTGGGTGATCCATTGCCTGTAATCGTTCAGTTCAGCCAAGTGCGCCAGCCGGTTGCGCCCGCTTTGTTCCGAAGCAGAAACGACGATGCCTTGCCAGTGTGCCATCCTTTTTTCCGCGCGCTCGGGCGACAGGCGCACGACGCAGCGCTGGGCCGCCAACGGCTGGATACTAGACGCACCCAGTTCGATGGCTTTTTCGATTATCCAGTCCATCTTCGAGGCTTCCGGCAAACCTTGCGCCAAGGTCACCGCGTACGCCAGTTCCACGTCGCGCGGCGCGAACGCCTTGAGCTCGGCGCACACGCGCTTCTTCTCGCTGCTGCAAACGGTGGCCGTATATTCGCCGCCCTCGCCATTGAACACCGTGATGACCGTGCCCGGTGCCAAGCGCAGCACTTGAATATGGTGGGCGACTGCCTCCGGCAAGGTGATGACGGCGCCGATGGCGAGCGGCTGGGGACAAAAAAAACGGGGCATGCAAAATCCTAGGGTTAGGGTGAGCGCCGCTGCCGGGGCGCGCCAAAGCCCTTCGGAAAGGCGTTTTGCGGCCGCTGCGGGCCCGGCGAAAGGTGTAATTTTAATTCGGACACACTTGGTCTGGTAAAATACTTAGTTAAAGAAAGTAACAAGCCCGTACCGTAAACTGATTCAAACGACCGCAATCGACCCTACCACGATGAAATTCATGCTCCCAAGCACCAAGATGGCCAACGCGATTCGCGCTCTGGCAATGGACGCAGTACAACAGGCCAATTCCGGCCACCCAGGCATGCCGATGGGCATGGCTGAAATTGCCGTCGCGTTGTGGAGCAGTCATTATCGCCACAACCCGGCCAATCCGACCTGGCTTAACCGCGACCGTTTCCTGCTCTCGAACGGACATGGCTCCATGCTGCACTATGCGCTGTTGCACTTGACGGGCTACGACTTGACTATGCTGGACTTGCAATCGTTCCGCCAGCTGCACTCCAAAACCCCGGGCCACCCCGAAGTCGGTGTCACGCCCGGCATCGAAACGACCACCGGCCCGCTGGGCCAGGGCATCGCCAACGCGGTCGGCATGGCACTCTCGGAGCAATTGCTGGCGGCCGAATTCAACCAGCCCGGTTTCGACATCGTCAACCATCACACTTACGTTTTCCTGGGCGATGGCTGCATGATGGAAGGCATCTCGCACGAAGTATGTTCCCTGGCCGGCACCTTGGGCCTGAACAAACTGATCGCGCTGTATGACGACAACGGCATCTCGATCGATGGCAAGGTCGAAGGCTGGTTCACCGATGACACGCCGAAGCGTTTCGAGGCCTACGGCTGGAACGTGATCCGCGCTGTCGACGGGCACGACGTGGATGCAGTCGATGCCGCCATCGGCGCTGCCAAGACGTCGAGCAAGCCGACCCTCATCTGCTGCAAGACCATCATCGGCAAGGGCGCGCCGAACCTGCAAGGCGGCGAAAAAGTGCACGGCGCCGCGCTCGGCCACACGGAAATCGCGGCGGCGCGCGCGTACTTGGACTGGGACGCCGCCCCATTCGACATTCCGGCCGAGGTGTACGCCGCGTGGGATGCGAAAGAGCAGGGCCGCAAGGTGGAACAGGATTGGAATACCAGGTTCGCCGCCTATCGAGCCGCCTTTCCGCAGAAGGCCGCCGAACTGGTGCGCCGCATGCGGGGCGAGTTGCCGGCAACGTTTGACGCTGCCTTGGCCGCCGCCATTGCCGCCTGCGTCGAGAAAAAAGAACACATCGCGACCCGCAAGGCCAGCCAGAACGCAATCCAGGCGCTGGCGCCCGTGCTGCCGGAATTGTTGGGTGGCTCGGCCGACCTGACCGGCTCCAACCTGACCAACTGGAAGGAATGCGTTGCGCTGCGGGCCGGCAAGCCTGGCAACCACATCAATTACGGCGTGCGCGAATTTGGCATGAGCGCGATCATGAACGGGGTCGCCCTGCACGGCGGCTTTATCCCGTTCGGCGCCACTTTCCTGACCTTTTCTGATTACAGCCGCAACGCCTTGCGGATGGCGGCGTTGATGAAGCTGCGCTCGATTTTTGTATTCACCCACGACTCGATTGGCCTGGGCGAAGATGGTCCCACCCATCAGTCGGTCGAGCACGTCTCGTCGCTGCGCCTGATCCCGAACTTAGACAACTGGCGTCCGTGCGACACCGTCGAATCGGCGGTGGCATGGGGTGCCGCTCTCAAGCGCAAGGACGGCCCGTCGACCCTGATCTTCTCGCGCCAGAACCTGCCGTACCAGGAACGCACGGGCGAGCAGATCGTCAATATCACGCGCGGCGGTTACGTCTTGAACGACGTGGCCGAGGCCAAGGTGATCCTGATCGCAACCGGCTCCGAAGTCGAGCTGGCCGTTAGCGCGGCGCAGGCGCTGCGCGCCGAAGGCATCGCCGTGCGCGTGGTGTCGATGCCATCGACCGATGTGTTTGACCGTCAAGACGCCGCCTACAAGGCCAGCGTATTGACCAAGGGCATGCCGCGCGTCGCACTCGAAGCCGGCGTAACTGATTTTTGGTACAAATATGTCGGTCTCGAAGGTGCCGTGGTTGGCATCGATACTTTCGGCGAATCGGCTCCGGCTCCGGCGCTGCTCAAGCACTTCGGCTTCACCGTCGACAACGTGGTGGCCAAGGTCAAATCCGTTCTGTTGGCATAGCCCTTTTGGCTGCTCACTCTCTCATTTTTTAATCAGGAGCAATGTATGACGATCAAAGTTGCAATCAACGGTTATGGCCGCATCGGGCGCAATGTGCTGCGTGCCTTCTACGAAGGCGGCAAGAAGCAAGATATCCAGATCGTGGCCATTAACGACCTTGGCGACGTCAAGTCGAACGCCCACCTAACCCGGTACGACACGGCGCATGGCAAATTTCCAGGCACCGTCACCGTCGATGGCG
This sequence comes from Janthinobacterium sp., assembly GCA_003133225.1. GTDB lineage: Bacteria > Pseudomonadota > Gammaproteobacteria > Burkholderiales > Burkholderiaceae_D > Janthinobacterium. The sequence goes on along the minus strand of PKWL01000113.1, from coordinate 29,539 downwards.
ACAATATGATCGTTAATGGCGATTCAATTCGCGTGTTCGCGCAACGCAACCCGGCCGAGATCCCATGGGGCGAGTTGGGCGTGGACGTGGTACTCGAATGCACCGGCTTTTTTACCACGAAGGAAAAAGCGTCGGCCCACCTTAAGGGCGGCGCCAAAAAAGTCATCATCTCGGCGCCGGGCGGCAAGGATGTCGATGCGACCATCGTGTATGGCGTCAACCACGCCGTGCTGAAGGCCAGCGACACCGTGATCTCGAACGCCTCGTGCACCACCAACTGCCTGGCGCCGCTGGTGAAGCCATTGAACGACGCTATCGGCCTCGTCAGCGGCTTGATGACGACCGTCCACGCTTACACCAACGACCAGGTATTGACCGACGTGATGCATGAGGACTTGCGGCGCGCCCGTTCGGCCACGATGAGCATGATCCCGACCAAAACAGGCGCCGCAGTGGCCGTAAGCTTGGTGTTGCCGGAACTAAAAGGCAAGCTCGATGGGTACGCGATCCGCGTGCCGACGATCAATGTGTCGCTTGTCGACCTGACCTTTATCGCTGCGCGCGACACCACGGTCGAGGAAGTCAATGCGATCATGAAGGCCGCCGCGGAAGGTCCGTTGAAAGGCATTCTCACGTACCAGACCGAACCACTTGTGTCGATCGATTTCAACCATAATCCGGCGTCCTCGAACTTCGACTCGACGCTGACCAAGGTGTTGGGCCGCTTGGTGAAAGTATCGTCGTGGTACGACAACGAATGGGGTTTCTCGAACCGCATGTTGGACACTACCTTGGCCCTGATGGCCGCAAAATAAAGCAGCGCCGCGCGCCGCTGGCGCGCGCGGTGTTGGAGGCGAGGGCTCCTTGCCTCGGGCGCGCCGATGCTGTCAGGTTGCCGCGCCCGTCTTGCCGCGCGGCGCGCATGCGTCGTCACTGGCCGCTAAGTGCTCCTGGAACGACCAGCTTTTTGCCTGTTGCCGGCTATTCGCTTCGGCGACGGGCCGTCTGCACTGGCGGCAACCCCGGCCCCGCCTTTCCCCCCCCCAGTTTGGTGAGGCAAGCAAGACGTTAAATCGGGCCGTTTGCGTCTATGATCTGCTCCATTTTAAGGAGAATTTTGGTATCATAATGAAATTATAATTTCATGGCTGAATTTCGATTGGCGTAGCGCCAGCCGATCCCCGTTCATGCCGTGCCGAGCGCTTTCCTCCGTAAATTGCATGGCCCGCGTTGCGGCGCGCCTGGTGACGACGTGATTCGATATAGGAAGTCTTGATGGCGGAATTAATTCCAATGGACTACGTCTTGCTGGTGCTGGCGGGATGGCTGATTATTGGCTGCTGTGGTCTGTTGGTCATGAAGCACACGACGTTTGTGGCGCATGTTCTGTTTCCCCTCGGCGCCGTTCTCGGGATCATACTGGGAGCCGTTGGCCTGGTCAGCAGCTTTGGGGGGGGGCAAACTGCCGTACTGCCATTGGGGCTGCCCGGCTTGCCCTTCCATCTTCGGCTCGACAGCCTGTCTTCCTATTTTCTGTTTGTTTTTGGCATCGTCAGCACGGGCGTGTCCATTTTCTCAGCGGGTTATTTTCGCGAGGGCGAGGGAACGCCACCGGGGCTGCTGTGCTTTGAGTATCACTTATGCCTTGCCAGCATCGCGTTGCTGTTGCTTGCCGATGACGCCTACGTGTTCATGGTCGGATGGGAGGCGATGACCCTGACGGCGACCTTGCTCGTGATCGCGAACCATCGCATACCCGAAGTTCGCCGCGCCGGCTTTCTGTATATGTTGATATCGCATGTCGGCGCACTGGCCCTGTTGCTTTGTTTCGGCCTGCTGCAAGCGAATACGGGCGATTACACATTCTCCAACATGCGTCAGCAGCATCTGACCGGTTTTTGGGCGTCGATCGCCTTTTTTCTGGCGCTGTTCGGATTCGGCGCCAAGGCGGGCATATTGCCATTGCATGTGTGGTTACCCGAAGCCCATCCGGCCGCACCGTCGCCGATATCGGCTTTAATGAGCGCATTCGTGCTGAAAACGGGCATTTATGGCGTGCTGCGCGTGACGTTCGACCTGTTGCATCTGCAGCTCTGGTGGTGGGGCGGGATCACGCTGGCGCTCGGACTGGCAACGGCCTTGTTCGGCGTCGTGCTAAGTGCGGTCCAAACCGACATGAAACGCCTGCTTGCCTATTCGTCGATTGAAAACATCGGGTTGATGTTCGTCGGTATCGGTTTGACGATTCTGTTCCGCGCTTACGGCATGGCCGCCCTGGCGGCGTTATCGTTGACCGCGACGCTCTACCATGTGGCAAGCCATGGCGCCTTCAAAAGCTTGCTGTTTCTGGGAACCGGCACGGTACTGCACGCAACGGGCGAGCGCAATCTGGGTCACCTGGGGGGCTTGCTGCGGTTCATGCCTTGGACGGGATGGGCCGCGCTGGTGGCGGTGCTGGCCGCCGCGGGCTTGCCGCCTTTCGGGGGGTTTATCTCCGAGTGGCTGTTGTTGCAAAGCTTCCTGTTTACTCCAGGCTTGCCAAATTCCTTTCTCAATATGCTAATTCCGATCGTCGCCGCCGTTATTGCATTGGTGGGTGCGTTGGCAGGCTATGTGATGGTCAAGTTTTTCGCCATCGTCTTTCTCGGTCAACCGCGCGAGCAAAAACTAAACGACGCCCATGATGCGGATCATTGGGAGCGCTTAGCCTTTGCGTGGCTGGTCGCCGCTTGCATCTTTTTCGGCCTGTTCCCGGTGCAGATGGTGCAGGTGATCGATCACGTCACGCGCTCGTTGGTTGGGCAAGGCATAGGTACGGTCGCCGCCGCAAATGGCTGGCTGGTGCTAGCGCCCGTCACGCCCGACCGCGCCAGTTATGCGCCGCTCGTGTTCGTGCTGGTCCTGCTAGCTTGCTGCCTGCTCTGTTACTTGCTGGTGCGGCGTCTTTACCACGGCCGCTTTAGGCGTTCTGCGCCATGGGCTTGCGGATACCCTTTCCCGACGGCGCGCATGCAAGACAGCGCGGAGGGGTTCGGCCAGCCGATCCGCGAAATTTTCGGTCCGTTCTTCCGCATGACACGCGAATTGCCATTGGCGTCCGACAAGGCGCCGCGCTACAAGGTCACGATAGAAGACCCATTTTGGGGCTTGATCTATCATCCCATCGCCGCGCTCACGGAGCGCATCGCGCGTATCGTCGGCTTGCTGCAGCAGGGGCGCATCGCGGTCTACCTGCTGTATAGCTTTTTGACATTGCTGTTTTTGCTGCTGGTGGTAGTGGTGGTGACGCCATGATCACGCTTTCCGGATTTTTTTCACAGCTGTTGGAGATCCTGGTGGCGCTGGCGGCGGCACCGCTGTTGAGCGGGTGGGTCAACCAATGCCGGGCGTGGCTGCAAAACAAGGCGGCACCCAGCCTGTTTCAGCCATACCGCATGCTGCACAAACTGTTTCACAAGGATTCCGTATTGGCAGAGCATGCCTCGCCGCTGTTTCGCATGGCTCCTTACATCGTGTTTGGCTGCATGACGCTAGCTTGCGGCATCATCCCGACCCTGTCGACCGACCTGCCGCTCTCGCCCGCGGCCGATGCTATTGCGCTGGTCGGTCTGCTGGCATTGGCGCGGGTTTTCATCGCCTTGGCCGCGATGGACATCGGTACCGCCTTTGGCACCATGGGTGCACGGCGTGAAATGCTGGTGGGATTTTTAGCCGAGCCCGCGCTCCTGCTGGTGTTGTTCTCGGCCTCCTTGATTACGCACTCGACCTTGTTGACGAGCATCGTGAACAACCTGGTGCACCGCGAGTTGGCGATTTATCCCAGCCTCGCATTCGCCGGCGTGGCATTCACCATGGTGTCCTTGGCGGAAAATGCCCGCGTCCCGGTAGACAATCCCGCCACGCATCTTGAGCTGACGATGATTCACGAAGCGTTGATCCTTGAATATTCCGGACGCCACCTGTCCCTAATGGAATGGGCCGTCAGCCTCAAGCTATTTGCCTACTCGTGCATCGGCATCGCCTTGTTTTTTCCGTGGGGAATCGCGGAAGCGAGCGATCCGCTGGCCTTGATCTTTGCCATTCCTATCCTGGTATTGAAACTCGCCATTGGCGGTGCCTTGCTAGCGCTGATCGAAATGACCAGCGCCAAGATGCGTATTTTCCGGGTCCCGGAGTTCCTGATGAGCGCGTTCTTGCTGGCCGTCATCGGCATGCTCGTGCATTTCCTTTTGGGAGACTAGAGTGAGCCATTACGCCTTGCAAGTACTGAACCTGTTGGCGGCGCTGCTGCTGCTGATCACATTTGCCATGCTCAGTCAGCGCCGGATACTTTCCTTGATTTACCTATTCACCTTGCATGGCGCCACCTTGGTTGCCACCGCGCTGGTGGTGGCCTACGTCACCCATGACAACCAGCTTTATTTTTCCGCGGGCCTGACTTTTTTGCTCAAGGTGCTGTTGATCCCGTGGATACTGCATAAATTGATTCTGCGCTTGAATGTCAAGTGGGACGTCGAGCCCTTGATTAACATTCCCTCCACCATGTTGGTCGGCATCGTACTGGTCATCATTGCCTTTAACTTGGCTTTGCCCGTGGCGAAACTATCGGCTTCGATCGCCCGCGGCACGCTGGGCATCGCGCTCGCGTGCATCCTTCTATCTTTCATGATGATGATTACGCGCTCCAAGGCGGTGCCCCAGGTGATCGGGTTTCTAGCCATGGAGAACGGCTTGTTTTTCGCCGCGACGGCGGCTACCAGCGGCATGCCGATGATCGTCGAACTGGGCATTGCGCTTGACATCCTGATCGGTATTTTGATCCTCGGCGTGTTCATGTTCCAGATTCGCGAACAGTTCGATAACCTCGATATCCACAATCTGGAAAGCTTGACAGATGACTGACTTGGATTCGCTTTTATTCGTTCTTCTGACGCCTTTGCTGGGTTGCCTCACGCTAGGCCTGATCGGCCAGCGCGATGCGGCACCGGAAGTGAATGTGGGATTTAGTCTGATCACCTTCTTGGCAGCGGCAACCTTGACCGGCCAGATCGTTGCCGGCGGCCCCGCTTTCGTTTTTGGCAAGTTGTTTTTTGTTGATCCCCTTAACGTCTTTTTGGTGACCCTGACGGCTTTTGTCGGCTTGACGACGTCTTTGTTCTCGCGACCGTATATGCGGGTCGAGCGCGATCACGGCAAGATGACGCCGAAACGCATGCGCTTGTATCACAGCATGTACCAGCTGTTCATGTTTACCATGTTCCTTGCGCTGCTAACGAACAACATGGGCATCTTGTGGGTGGCCATGGAAGGGGCGACGCTGGCGACCGTCCTGCTGGTTAGCGTGTATCGCACCGCAACCAGTTTGGAAGCCGCCTGGAAATATTTCATCTTGTGCGGGGTCGGTATTGCACTCGCGCTGTTCGGAACGATTCTTCTCTACCTTGCCGCCGATCGCCAATTGGGCAGCGACAGCGGAGCCTTGCTATGGACCAATCTGAATGCCGTCAAGGCGCATCTGGAGCCCGTCATCATGTCGCTAGCCTTCGTGTTTTTGCTCATTGGCTACGGCACCAAGATGGGTCTGGTGCCGCTGCACAGCTGGTTGCCCGACGCCCATGCCGAAGGGCCGACACCGATCTCGGCCGTGTTGTCGGGTCTTTTGCTAAATGTCGCGCTGTACGCCGTGCTGCGCTTTAAAGTGCTGGCCGACGGTGCCCTGCACAACGGCTTGCCCGGCAAGCTGTTAATCGGCTTCGGCTTGATTTCCGTGTTGGTGGCCACTTTTTCCCTGTCGCGCCAAAAAGACATCAAACGCATGTTTTCCTATTCGTCGATCGAGCATGTCGGACTGATGACATTTGCGTTTGGCATCGGCGGGCCGATCGCAACCTATGCCGGCTTGCTGCACATGACGGTGCACTCGCTGGTGAAATCGGCCATCTTTTTCACGGTCGGCCATGCCGCCCAGAAGGCCGGTACCCAGGTCATGGAAAACATCCGCGGCCTGGTGAAGGTGAGCCCGGCGGTAGGCTGGGGCATGCTGCTGGGAGTGTTCGCCATCCTCGGCCTGCCGCCGTTCGGCGTGTTCGCCAGTGAATTTCTGATCGTGACCACCGCCATGCGCGAATTGCCGTGGGCGACGCCGCTGCTGCTGTTGGCGCTGGGAGTGGCGTTCGCATCGATGTTGACGCGCGTGCTACCCATGGTGTTTGGCGACACGAGCGTCAAGCCGCTCGCGCATGCGCCGGCGCTGCTGCCCGTATTTTTGCATCTGGGACTCGCTTTGATGCTCGGCTTGTATATTCCTGCCTACCTCGACCTGTGGTTCCGGCAGGCAGTTAGCATGATCGTGGGGTAGGCCATGAATAATAGCGTCGTCTTTGGGGCAAGATATGCCATCCCGTTCCGGTCGTTGCCGGGGCTCGTTTCCGTCTGCGTGGCCGAGGTCGATGCCAAGGATTGGATACGGGTTGCGCAACTGGTGCGCGCGGAAGGCGGGCGCCTGGTTTCCATTTGGGGGACCGACCAGCGCCCGCTAGCCGAGCGCGACGTCATGGCGGCCGTTTATTGCGCAGCGGAGGGTTTGCTATGGCTGCGCTTGGCGCTCAATTTAGGCGAGGGCTACCCGGACCTGTCTGCCGTGTTTCCGGCCGCCGTCAGAATGCAGCGCGTCGTTTTCGATCTGCTGGGCGTGCGCGCGCTGGGAGCGGATGACGAGCGGCCATGGCTTAACCATGGCAGGTGGCCGCGCGATTATTTCCCGTTGCGCCAGCAAACCTCGGGTGCGGAACAGTTCGATAATCTATTGGAAAGTTATCCGTTCGTGTCGGTGGCCGGCGACGGGGTGCATGAAATTGCCGTGGGGCCGATTCATGCCGGCATCATCGAACCCGGGCATTTCCGTTTTTCGGTGGTCGGCGAAAAGGTGCTGCGGCTGGAACAGCGCTTCGGTTATGCGCACAAGGGGACCGAAAAATTGTTTGTCGGACGCACCGTCGCCGACGGAGCGCGCCTCGCGGGGCGCGTCTCAGGCGATTCGACAGTGGCCTTTGCGTGGGCCTATTGCATGGCGGCCGAGACGGTACGGGCATGGACAATTCCGGCGCGCGCCGAGTGGCTGCGCGCGCTGTTGCTGGAACGGGAACGGATCGCCAATCACTTGGGCGATCTGGGCGGGCTCGGCAACGATGCCGGCCTCGCATTCGGCTTGGCCCAGTTCATGCGGTTGAAAGAGGACTGGGTGCGCTTGAATGGCCAGTTGTTCGGCCATCGCTTCATGATGGATTGCGTTGTTCCGGGCGGCGTTGCGATCGATCTCGACCGGGCCGGCGTCGAGGCGTTGCTAACGCAGTGTGAGCGGATCGAATTGGAAGTGCGCGCGCTGCGGGGCATCTACGACGGCCATGCAGGTTTGCAGGATCGCTTTATCGCGGCCGGGCGCATGCTGCCGAAGCTGGCGGCCGAACTTGGCGTGTGCGGGCTGGTCGGGCGCGCCAGTGCTCAAGCATGGGATGCCCGCGCCGATCAGGCGGCCGGTGCCTATGCCGAGCTCAATGTCCAGATGGCAACGCACCGTAACGGCGACGTCGCGGCGCGGGTGGCGGTGCGCTTCGATGAAATCTTCGAATCGCTTCGTCTGCTGCGGGACCTGGCCGGGAAATTGCCGCCGGGGCCGGCTATGCTGGCGCTCGCTGGCGAGAGTGGCGCAGGCATGGGGGCAGGGTGGATCGAAGGTTTTCGCGGCACCGTTTTCGTGGCGCTTGAAACAGATGCACAAGGGGCGATCTTGCGTTGCCACTGCCATGATCCCTCATGGCAAAACTGGCCGGCGCTGCAATATGCGATCATGGGCAACATCGTTCCCGATTTCCCGTTAATTAACAAATCGTTCAACCTCAGTTATTCCGGACCCGACCTCTGATGTGGCAAATTCTCAAGCAGATCGTCCGCGCTGGCATTCCCAGTGAAGCGGCGCCGCAGGCAAACGATGGCGGGCGCACCGGGCCCGCGCAAATACAGGCGGACCTGCTCGCCATCCTCGGGCGCGCACTATGTATTCGCGAAGTTGATGCGGGTTCATGCAATGGCTGTGAACTGGAAATTCAAGCATTGAGCAATCCCTACTACAACATAGAAGGGATGGGCATCAAGTTTGTCGCCAGCCCGCGCCACGCCGACATGCTGCTAGTCACGGGTCCCGTGACCAAGAACATGGAAGCGGCCCTTCAGATCGCCTATGCGGCCGTACCGGATCCGAAACTCGTCGTCGCCGTCGGCGAATGCGCGTGCAGCGGCGGCATGTTCGGCGAGAGTTATGCAAGCTGCGGCCAGGTGTCGAACGTGATTCCAGTGGACGTCACGGTCCCTGGATGTCCGCCGCCGCCGATCGACATTTTGCGGGGAATCCTGGCCGCGGTGACGGCACGGCATGAAGATGCCGAAGGCCGCGAAGCCATGTGAGAAAGGGAAAAATGCGCGCCGCGCTCGAGCCGCCAAAGCGAGCAGTGCGCCGCTGCTGGCCGCCGCGCTCCGGCCGCGCTTGGGCTGCCACCGCCTTGCGCGTGCCTTCAGAGGGTTCTGTTACGCCGCCGCTGATGGGGTGTCGTCAGGATTGAAAATGGCGCGCCATAAACGCCTCACATTGTCGGCATGGGGGCGTACCTTGGCGGGCTCCACACGCGCTTGATCTTGACCTTGCAGGCGCAGCTGATGCTGTAGCTTGCGCAGCGCCCGGTAGGCATCGGCGACGCTGGCAGCTTGCCCGGCGTCGATCAGGCCTAGTTCGCCGCAAAGTTTCAGGAGGGCGATGTTGCCAACGTTGGCCGTCAACTGCGGATAGCGGGCCGCGTATTGCAGCACGAGAAATTGGACGATGAATTCGATGTCGATCATGCCGCCGGCATCTTGCTTCAAGTCGAACAGACGAGTCGGCCTTGAGTTCGCGTCCAGCATTTTCTTGCGCATGTCGAGAACTTCTTTCTTCAGCTGGCCGGCATCCGGACGCTCCTGGCGCAACAGGGTTTCGCGGATTTGCCCGAAGCGCTCGCCGATGGCAAGGTCGCCCGCGCAAAAGCGGGCGCGGGTCAGCGCCTGGTGCTCCCATACCCAAGCTGAGTTCGTTTGGTAACGCTCGAAGGCGCCGACGCTCGACACGAGCATGCCGCTGGCGCCGTCCGGGCGCAGCGCGATGTCGATGTCGAACAAGATGCCAGCCGAAGTATGCGACGTCATCCATGTGATGAAGCGTTGCGCTAGCTTAGCGTACAGCGCGGGTGCTTCCGGATCGTCATCGTCGAACAGGAAAACGACATCGAGGTCGGATACGTAACCGAGCTCCTTGCCGCCCAGCTTGCCGTAGGCAATCACGGCAAATTTCGGCACGTCGCGGTGGCGCGTGGCGATCGTTTGCCAGACGGCCCGTAGGGCGGCGGCGACGATGGTGTCGGCCAAGGCCGACAGGTAGTCGGCCAGCCTTTCCACCGTCAACTCGCCCGCCAAGTCTTGCGCTAGCAGATGGAACAGCTGGGCGTGGTGGACTTCGCGCAAGATATCCATCTGCCGCTCCGTATCGCCGACGGCCGCACCCAACTGCTGCTCCAGGTCGGCTGCCAATGCGACCGGGTCGGGCGCGGTATGACGGATGCGCTCGTCGAGCAGCTCATCGAGCAAAATAGGGTGCATGGTGAGGAACTTTGCGGCCCAACTGCTGGCGGCCATCATACGCACCACACGCTCGAGCGTGTGCGGATATTCGGTCAGCAAAGACAGGTAGGATGCGCGGCGCGCGATGGCTTCAAAAAAGTCCAGCAGGCGGCCCAAAGTGGCCACGTCGTGAGCGCTGTTCGCTTGCTGCGGGCAAGCGGCGATCAGAGGCAGGGCCGCGTTGACCAGCGCGACCAAGCGCACGCGGCTCGCCTCGGGCAGCGATTGCAGGCGCGGTGCCTGCCAAGTGGCCAACAGGCGCCCGGCCGCACTGGCCGGGCTGGAAAAACCGAGCGTACTGAAATGGGCTTCGATGGCCTCGCGGTTGTCGGTGTCGGCGCAGGCGTTGCTCGAGTCCGGGTCGATTTTGCCCTCGGCCGTGGCGGCCGGGCTGCGGCTGCTAAAAATGGCGTCGAACTGGCTGGCGGCAAAGACGCGGTGTTCTTCGAGGCGGGCGCGCAAAGTGTCCGTGTCGGGCAGGCCCATCATGCGCGCCACGGCCAAGCAGTCCTCTTCGTTGGCCGGCAGGGTGTGGGTCTGGGCATCGTCCAGATATTGCAAACGGTGCTCGAGATTGCGCAGAAAAGTGTAGGAGGCCAGCAATTGCTCGACCACGGCCGGCGCCAGCAGCATTTTGTCGGCCAAAGTGCGCAAGGTGGCGCGGGTGGAGCGGGCGCGCAAGCTGGCGTCACGGCCGCCGCGTATCAGCTGGAACACCTGGGCCAGAAATTCAATTTCGCGGATGCCGCCGCGCCCCAACTTGACGTTGTTGCTGCGGTCCGGGTGCAGGCGTTCCTGGCGATTGACCTCGGCCCGGATCTGGCCGTGCATGCTGCGGATCGCGTCAATGATGCCGAAGTCGAGGTAACGGCGGAACACGAAGGGGCGTACGATGGCGTCGAGCGCGGCGATGTCCGCGGCCTTGCCGGTGACAGCGCGGGCCTTGACCCAGGCGTAGCGTTCCCATTCGCGGCCTTGGACGATCAAGTAACGCTCGACCATACTAAGGCTCGCCGCCAGCGCACCCGAGCTGCCGTTCGGGCGCAGCGCCATATCGACGCGGAAGGTGAAGCCGTCCTCGGTGATTTCAGACAATGCGGCGACCAGCTTTTTGCCCAGACGGATGAAAAATTCATGGTTGGACAACGGCCGTTGTGTGGCCTCGCCAATGACGGTGTCGCCGTCTTCCGGATAGACGAAAATCAAGTCGACGTCGGACGAGACATTGAGTTCGCCGCCGCCCAGCTTGCCCATGGCCAGCACCATCAGTTCCTGCGTCTGGCCCGACTCGTGACCGACGGGCGTGCCGTGCGCTTGCACCATGTCTTGCATTAGTGCCTGCACGTGGGTCTGGATCGCAAAGTCGGCGAAGGCGGTCATGGTATCGAGCACTTCGCTGAGGTCGGCGCGCCCTTCCAAGTCGCGCCGAATCAGGCTGGCCACGATCAAGTTGCGCAAGCGCCGCATGGCGCGCGGCAAGGGCAGGCTGGCGCCGCTTTCTTTGGCCAGCAGCAGGGCAAAATCGAGCGCGGCGAGAGGCGATTGTGCCAGCAATTTGACCTGGGCGGCACGCTCGGGGCCGGCGCTCAGCCAGCGCTGATAAAAACGGGAGGCGGAGAGGGGGGCGGATCGGTTCATCGGCAATCGTAAAGGAGTGTAAGTGCGGCGTGTTTTGGCCATCGTATGCGGTAAAATCACACTGCAGGCGAACTCGCCTTGCAAGCACGGTCTTACCATCGCTAGCAAGGTGGTCGGTAGAGCTAGCGGCGGGATGCATTTTTTCTCGCAATGTCAACCATGTATTTTACGCCGGGCTCGATTTATCCGCTTTTTTAATGCAAAAACCGACTGAAACGATCGTACCCGTCCATGTGCCTCTTGCCGTGCGCTGGCGCAGGGTACGGCGCGCCTATCGGATTGCCAACCTCGCCACGCATCACATCTTGGGCTTCACCGTCAAGCTGGGCTTGCTGCTGTATTTCGTATTTGCATTGCTGCTCTTGTTTCTACGCTACGCCATCTTGCCCAATATCGATGTGTACAAAGGCAATATTGAGCAGCTGGCCAGCCGGATGGTTGGCAACGAGGTGTCGATTGCGCGCATTTATGCGTCCTGGAACGGCCTGCGGCCCAGCCTGTTCTTAGGGGATGTGGTACTAAAAGACAAGGCGGGGCTCCCGGTACTGAAATTGCCGAGCGTCTCAGCCACCTTGTCGTGGTGGAGCCTAGCGACGGCCGACCTCCGTTTCGAGTCGCTGGAAATCATCCGGCCCGACCTTGATATCCGGCGCGAGCCCGACGGCAAGTTGTATGTCGCCGGCATTTATGTCGACCCGCGGCACGCGGGCGGCGGCGGCGCCGACTGGATTTTGTCGCAGCGCGAGATCGTGATCCGCGAAGGGCGCCTGAACTGGACCGATCAATTGCTCAAGCGGCCCATGCTGGCGCTGGAAGACGTCAATCTAGAGCTGCGCAACCATTGGCGGCGGCATCAGTTTGCGCTGCAGGCAACGCCGCCGTCTGGCCTCGGACTTCCGATCGACGTGCGGGCCGACTTTCAGCACCCGCCGTTTGCCTCAAGGATTTCCAACGTCACGCAATGGCAAGGCGAACTGTTCGCCGACATCAAGGGTGCCGACTTGGCCGCTTGGAACACGTACGTCAATTATCCGTTCGCACTAAATCAGGGTCGGGGCGACCTTCGCGCCTGGCTCAGTGTCGAGCACGGCCAGATGACGGGCTTCACGGCCGACGTTGGCTTGTCGAATGTGACGCTGCGTCTGGGGCCAGACTTGCCGCCGCTCGAACTGCTCCGCGTGAACGGGCGCGTGGCTGGCAAGGAAGACTTGGCGACCGGCGGCGATGCCGCGTTCGGCGCCCGCGGCCATATGGTCAGCTTGAGTAATTTTACGCTGGAAACGCGCGACGGCTTGGCGCTGCCGCCCACTTCGCTGTCGGCGCACTATGTGCCGGCGGCCGGCGCCCGGGTTGAAAAGACGGAGCTCAAGGCTACATTGCTGGATTTGAAAACGCTGGCCGGGCTGGCCGGACGCTTGCCACTAACGGAAGAGCAGCGCAGAACGCTGGATGAGCTAGCTCCGCGGGGGCGCTTGCAAGATGTCGCGGCTGAATGGCAGGGCACCCTATCCGCTTTGCAGTCCTACCATGTCAAAGGCAGCTTGGCCGGCCTATGCCTGAATGCGCAGCCGCCCCGCCCGGCACAGGCGAAAACGGCGTTCGCCCCGGCGCAGGTGGCCGTGCCGCCCATTCCCGGTTTTGAAAACTTGACGGGCACGATCGAGGCGACCGAGCGCGGCGGCATGCTGCGCCTTTCTTCGACCAAGCTGGTGCTGCAGATGCCTTCTTATTTCACGGTGCCGGCCATGCCATTCGACAAGCTCAATTTGCAGGCGCGCTGGTCATTTGAGGACAAGGACAAGTTGCGCTTGCAGATTGATTCGATGAACTTTGAGCAACAGGGCTTGAGCGGGACCCTGTCGGGCAGCGACCTCATCGGGTTAAATGCCGAGGCCGGCAAGGGGCCTGGTTCGGTCGATTTTTATGGCACTTTGAATAACTTCGACGTGAAAACCATCAACCGTTATTTGCCGCTGCAAACGCCGAAACCCTTGCGCGACTGGCTCACGGGTGCGCTGGAAGACGGTCTGGCGCAGGATGTTTCCATCCGTTTGCGCGGCGACCTGGTCCGATTTCCGTTCAAGGGCGAGAGCGTGGCCGAGAAGAATCTTGGCGAATTTCGCGTCGCTGGCCGTATCCTCAACGGCAAGCTCAATTACGCGCCCGGCCATTTTGCCAAGGACGGCAAGGCGCCCCTCTGGCCGCAAGCGGAAAACATCCAAGGCAGCTTTCTGTTTGAGCGCGCGCGCATGGAAATTCGCGGCGACACGGCTTATACGGGCGGCGTCGCGCTACGAAAGGTGACGGCCGTCGTACCCGACCTGGGCAGCGCCGACATGATGCTCGACATCGACGGATCTGCGTCCGGCCCGATGCAAGAGTACTTGAAATACGTGACCGCCAGTCCGGTTCTGGAATGGATTTCCCGCTTCACAGACGAAACCAAGGCCAGCGGCAACGCCAATCTGGCCTTGAAACTGCACTTGCCCGTGGCGCATTTGCTGGACTCCAAAGTGCAAGGCTCGCTCCAGTTGATCAAAAACAATGTGGTGCTGTTTAACGATATGCCGCCGCTACAGGATGCGACCGGCAAGATCGAGTTCAATGAAACGGGCGTCAACCTTAACGGCTTGGCTAGCACCTTCCTGGGCGGAGCTTTGGCCGTCTCGGGCGGGACCCAGCGCGACAATTCGATTCAGGTGCGGATCGGCGGCAGCGTGTCGGCCGACGGTCTGCGCAAAACTTACCCCGCGCCCTTCATGTTGCGCCTGGCCAGCCACCTGAGCGGCAGTACCCGTTATACCGGCCTGATCACGGTGGCCGAGCGCCAAGTCCAGGTCGCGGTCGAATCGACGTTGGCCGGCCTAGGCTTGGACTTCCCGGCCCCCGTCAAAAAAGCGGCGTCCGACAGCATGCCGCTCAAGTTTGTCTTAAATGCGGGGCCCGCCAATGCAACCGGGCTCAAGCGCGACGACATCAAGCTGGCGCTGGGCGGCTCGATGGCGGCGCATTATCAGCGCCAAAGGCAGGGCGCAGAACCGTGGCGGTTGGTGCGCGGCGGCATCGGCGTCAACCTGCCGGCGCCGGAACCGGACAGCGGGCTGATGGTCAACGTCAGCATGAAGACGCTCAATGTCGATGCCTGGACCAGCCTTGGCAGCGCCATCGCCGGCCCGGCCAAGCTCGGAGCAGCGCATGCCGAGCTGGATGCCGGCGGGCGCAACATCGCCCAGTACGTGATGCCCGACATGGTGGCGGCGCGCGCCAATGAGTTGATTGTCGGCGCGCGCAAGCTCGAGCATGTGGTGTTGGGCGCGTCCCATCAACCGGGCGGGTGGCAAGCCAGCATTGATTCGACTCAGGCCTCGGGCTATGTGACTTGGGACGAGGCGCCCAACGGGGTCGGGCTGGGCCGGGTGACGGCGCGCCTAGCGTCCCTGGTCATTCCCGAATCGGCCGCCGCCGACGTCAAGGACCTGCTGGAAGGCAAAAACGTGGCGCCGACGGTGCCGGCCCTTGACATCGTTGCCGAGCGCTTTGAACTGTTCAACAAGGCGCTCGGACGGCTCGACTTGCAGGCCAACAATGCGATGGCACAGGCGGGGCGCGAATGGCGCGTCAGCCAGCTGTCGCTGTCCAATCCGGACGGCGAATTGAAGGGCACTGGCAAATGGCTTAGCAAGGATGGACAAAGCAGTACCAGCTTGAACTTCGTGCTCGACATCACCGACGCCGGAAAATTATTGGACCGGTTCGGTTTTGTCGACACTCTACGCGGCGGCAAGGGCAAGCTGAGCGGCGACATTTCCTGGAAGGGGTTGCCGTATTCGCTCGACATCCCCAGCCTGTCGGGCCAGATCAATATGCATGTCGAGTCCGGGCAGTTCCTGAAACAGGATCCGGGCGCCGCCAAATTACTGGGTGTATTAAGTCTGCAAGCCTTGCCGCGCCTGCTCAAGCTCGATTTCCATGATGTCTTTTCGAAAGGGCTAGCGTTCGACGGCATCAGTGCCAACGCGCAAATCACCCATGGCGTCGTGAAGACAGACAACTTGAAAATGTACGGCGTCGCCGCCACTGTCTTGATGGATGGCACGGCCGATATCGCCAACGAGTCGAGCAATTTGCACGTGGTCGTGATCCCCGAATTCAATCTGGGCACGGGGCCGCTGGTGTACGCGCTCGCGGTCAATCCCATGATCGGGATCGGCAGTTTCCTGGCGCAGCTCTTCCTGCGCGCGCCGGTGATGAAGGCGCTCACGTACCAGATGCAAATTACCGGACCGTGGCGGGCACCGGTAGTCACCAAGCTGTAAACACGACGTTAAACGGGCGGAACACCATGGTTACAGTTGCAGCCGTACAGATGATTTCCACGCCGTCGGTGGCGGACAATATGGACAGCGCGCGCCGCCTGATCGGGCAGGCGGCAGCCGCCGGCGCGCAGCTGGTGACGCTGCCTGAGTATTGGGCCATCATGGGCATGCGCGACAGCGACAAGTTGGCCCACGCCGAGCAGCCGGGGCAAGGCCCGATCCAGGACTTCATGGCCGCGATGGCGCGCCAGTACGGGATCTGGCTGGTCGGGGGCACCTTGCCGCTGCAGGCGGACCAGGCCGGCAAGGTCTTCAATACCACCCTCGTGTATGATGGGCGCGGCCAAACGGTCAGCCGTTATGACAAAATCCACTTATTTGGCTTTACCAAAGGCAACGAATCGTACGACGAGGCGCAAACCATCGTGCCCGGAAACAAGGTCGGCAGCGTCGAAGCACCGTTCGGGCGGGTGGGTTTGTCGGTTTGCTACGACCTGCGGTTTCCCGAACTGTACCGCGCGATGGGCACTTGCACGCTGATCGTGGTGCCGGCCGCATTTACCCACACCACGGGCCTAGCTCACTGGGAAGTGTTGCTGCGCGCGCGCGCCATTGAAAACCAGTGTTACGTGTTGGCCGCGGCCCAAGGCGGACGACACCCGAACGGACGCCGCACCTGGGGCCACAGCATGCTCATCGACCCTTGGGGTTATATTAAAGCAGAACTGGACGAAGGCGAAGGCGTGGTCAGTGGCATCATCGATCCGGAGGTTTTGGGTGGCGTGCGCGAGAGCTTGCCGGCGCTAAAGCACCGCAAGCTGTAAGTGCCTTGCGCGCGCATGCCTTACCCTATCAGCGACCTGACAAAGGCACCATCATGATCTCACTTGAACCCAATCTCTCCACCCTGGCCGTGGCGCGCTCTCTCTTGTTGACGCCGTATGGCTTGGACGAGAACAAACTTTTAGGGGCGCTAGGCGCGATATTTACGCGCAAAGTCGATTATGCCGACCTCTATTTCCAGTTGACCAAGAACGAGGGTTGGAGCCTGGAGGAAGGCATCGTCAAGACCGGCAGTTTTTCGATCGACCAGGGCGTCGGCGTGCGCGCGGTCGCGGGCGCCAAGACGGCCTTTTCCTATTCCGATGAAATTTCCGAAGGCGCCTTGCTGGAAGCGGCGCGCGCCACGCGTACCATCGGGCGCTCCGGCGCCGGCACCGTCAAGGTTGCTGGCCGAATGACGCAAAAGGGCGCGCGCGCGCTCTACCGGCCCGATGATCCGCTAGCCTCGCTGGATGCCAGCGCCAAAGTCGCGTTGCTAGAACGGGTGGAAAAAATGGCGCGCGCCAAGGATCCGCGCGTGGTGCAGGTGATGGCCGGCCTGGCCGGCGAATACGACGTGGTGTTGGTGGTGCGCAGCGACGGCGTGCTGGCAGCCGACATCCGCCCTCTGGTGCGCGTCTCCGTGACTGTCATCGCCGAACAGAACGGCCGGCGCGAGATGGGTTCGTCGGGCGGCGGCGGCCGTTTCGGCTACGACTATTTCAGCGATGCCGTGTTGGAAAAATACGCGGCCGAAGCGGTCAACGCGGCACTGGTTAACCTTGATTCACGGCCGGCGCCGGCCGGCCCGATGACCATCATCCTAGGGCCCGGTTGGCCTGGCGTACTGCTGCATGAAGCCATCGGGCATGGCTTGGAAGGCGATTTCAACCGAAAAGGCGCTTCCGCGTTTTCCGGTCGCATCGGCGAGCGCGTGGCGGCGCGCGGTGTCACGGTGGTCGACGATGGCACCTTGGCCGGGCGGCGCGGATCGCTCAATATGGATGATGAAGGCAACCCGACCCAATGCACGACCCTGATCGAGGACGGCATCTTGAAAGCTTACCTCCAAGATACGATGAACGCGCGCTTGATGCACATGTCCGTCACCGGCAACGCGCGGCGTGAATCGTTTGCCCACTTGCCGATGCCGCGCATGACCAATACCTACATGCTGGCCGGCGCCCAAGAGCCGGCAGAAATTCTAGCCTCCGTGAAAAATGGTTTATATGCGGTCAATTTCGGAGGCGGTCAAGTTGATATCACCAACGGCAAGTTCGTGTTCTCGGCGAGCGAAGCGTACATGATTGAAAATGGGAAGGTCACCTACCCGGTCAAGGGGGCAACCCTGATTGGCAACGGTCCTGACGTGCTCAACCGCGTGTCGATGATCGGCAACGATCTGGCTCTAGACGCCGGCGTTGGCGTCTGCGGCAAGGAAGGCCAAAGCGTGCCGGTCGGCGTCGGCCAGCCGACCTTGCGCATCGACGGCGTCACCGTGGGCGGCACCGCGTAGATTACGGATGGCCGGGCCCCGCTGCGACGAAATACTTGCCAAGTGGTGTAGATTATTGTTATAGTTGGCAAAATTACTGGATGAGCGTGGATGCATTGCTTTAACTTTTTAAGCGGCCGTTTTTACTTTAGCAATTCCAACCCAAAGGCGGTGGAGTAGCGGTCGGTTCACGTAGCAAGCAAAACGAATCCCAGCAAATCCTAAAAAACCGCCAATGATGGCGGTTTTTTTTTACCCAGCCTTATCACTTTTGGAGAAACAGCATGCCCCGCACCGACGATTTGCGCATCCGCGAAATGAAGGAATTAATCCCGCCTGCGCACCTGATTCGAGAGTTTGCGTGCACCGAGCGGGCCGAGCAGACGGCGGCCAACGCGCGCCTTGCGCTGCACTCCATCTTGCACGGTCAGGATGACCGCTTGATGGTCGTGATCGGGCCATGCTC
This sequence comes from Janthinobacterium sp., assembly GCA_003133225.1. Classification (GTDB taxonomy): domain Bacteria; phylum Pseudomonadota; class Gammaproteobacteria; order Burkholderiales; family Burkholderiaceae_D; genus Janthinobacterium. The sequence goes on along the minus strand of PKWL01000113.1, from coordinate 11,100 downwards.
CATTCACGACGTCGCCGCCGCCAGGGAGTACGCTCGGCTGCTGGCCAAGGAGCGCGAACGTTTTGGCGGCGAACTGGAAATTGTGATGCGGGTGTATTTCGAGAAGCCGCGCACCACGGTCGGCTGGAAGGGCTTGATCAACGATCCTTACATGGACAACAGCTTTCGTATCAACGACGGCTTGCGCATGGCGCGCGAGCTGCTGTGCGAGATCAACGAGCTGGGCCTGCCGGCCGGTACCGAGTTCCTCGACGTGATCAGCCCCCAGTATATTGCCGACCTGATCAGCTGGGGAGCGATCGGCGCGCGCACCACCGAATCGCAAGTGCACCGCGAACTGGCCTCGGGCCTGTCGTGCCCGGTCGGCTTCAAAAACGGCACCGACGGCAACGTGAAGATCGCGGTGGAAGCGATCAAGGCGGCATCGCAGCCGCACCATTTCCTGTCGGTGACCAAGGGCGGCCACTCAGCGATCGTGTCGACCAATGGCAACGAGGATTGCCATGTTATCTTGCGCGGTGGCAAGATGCCAAACTATGATGCGACCAGCGTCGAGCAAGCCTGCCAGGCGATTGCAGGGCAAGGCTTGGCGGCGCGCCTGATGATCGACGCCTCGCACGCGAACAGCTCGAAAAATCCTGAAAACCAGATTCCCGTATGTGCCGATATCGCCCGCCAAGTGGCCGGCGGCAACACCCGCATCATCGGCGTCATGGTCGAATCGAACTTGGTGGCGGGACGCCAGGATCTGGTGCCGGGCAAGGAACTGGTGTATGGGCAGTCGGTGACCGATGGCTGCATCGACTGGGAACGCAGCGTGCAAGTGCTGGAAGGACTGGCCCATGCGGTTCGCCAGCGCCGAGCCACCCGATAGCAACGAGTCGCATCGTGCTCCGCGCTTGGCCGCGTCCCGTCAGACGTTTGCTTGCGCATGCTGTTCGCGGCTGTGGCGATGGTTCGGCGTGGATCGGGGAGGTGGGCTCTCTTTTCGCCCTCGAATAATTTGGGCGAGCTGCGCTTGGCGCCGCGAAGCGGCCATCAGCACCTGATGCGCGGCTTTTGCGGGGCGGTTTCGCGCCCCCCTTGAATGCCTGGCGCCGGCATTAGCCGGTCCCGTCTGTCGCCATTTGCACTTTTCACGATTTTATCAGGTACAATTGGCGTCATTGGATGAAACGGCGCAGTTCGTTTGTATTTTCTGCGCAATGACTTTCGCCGGAAAACGGCATGTCGAAATCGCGTTTCAATTTGGAAGCAGCGACTTTTCACTGAACCCTGGGGTTCAAGGTCGTCGATGGCGGAACATTTTTCTGTTCATCTGCAACACTCCCGCCTTGCGCGCATCGGCCAGGGCGACGGAAAACAGCTTCAGCAGGCACTTCAGGCGGCGTCGAGCGATGTCAGCCATTTGTGTCTCTGAGTATGATTTGTTTTGATTTCTTCTTGCATAATTGCAATACACATCCGCACAAGAATGTTATGAATACAGTTGAGGCGAAAAAGGTCCTCGAAACCGCCTTGCTCTGCGCTCGTGAGCCTTTGTCGATTCACAGTCTGAAAAAACTGTTTACCGGGCTCGATGATCATGGTGGCCAGAGTGGAGTTGGCGTTGGTGCCGACACGATCAAGCAGTTGTTGGAACAATTGCAGCTCGATTGGGCCGACAAAGGCATCGAGGTGGTGAGCTTGTCTAGCGGCTGGCGTTTTCAGAGCCGGCCCGAGATGAAGTTGTTCTTAGACCGGATGAGCCCTGAAAAGCCGCCGAAATATGCGCGCGCCACGCTCGAAACGTTGGCCATCATCGCCTATCGGCAGCCGGTGACGCGTGGCGATATTGAGGAAATTCGCGGCGTCGCGGTCAATTCGCAAACGATCAAAATGCTGGAAGAGCGCGGCTGGGTCGATGCGATCGGTTACCGCGACGTGGTGGGGCGGCCGGCCTTGCTGGCGACCACGAAACAGTTTTTGGACGATCTGGGATTGAACTCGCTGTCCCAGCTGCCGGTTTTACAACAGATTAGCGAGATGCGGGGGGGCGGACTTGAAATGGAAGCGCTTGAAGCGGCCCTGCAAGAAAAGTTTGATCAAGCCACGAATGGTGTCGCCTTACAACTTGGGGCAGGTAGCGCGGTGACCGCAAGTCCTGATGCCGCCCCGGATGCTTTGCCTGTTGAAGCCCTTACTCACGACCCTGCGCCAAAATTTTCGGTTGACGCTGCGCTAGGTCAGCACAACCCAAGAAACGAAGAATGAATAATCCCAAATCTCCAGACACAATGACCGACGCCCAGGTGGGCATCCCCGCCAGCGTCGCAGTAGCGGCCAAGCCGAAGCGTCGCACCAAAGTGCAAATCGAAGCCGATGCGGCCCTGGCCGCCGTTGCCAACGAGACAGTAGTCAAGCCGAAGCGCCGCATCAAGGCCGCCGCAGAGACGACGGAATCGATCGGCGCGGCGCCGGAACTGATCGCTGCGGCGCCGGCAGCACGGGTCAAAAAGCCGCGCGCCAAGCCGACCCCCGTTGCAGCGCCTGCAACGGAAGCGTCGAGTCCGGTTGAAGCACCTTTAAGGGAAGTGTCGAGCCCGGTTGAAGCGACCGAAGCGTCGAGCCCGGTTGACGCGCAGGAAACTCGCGGCGCCCGTGCGCCGCGCCCGGTAAAACAGGTGGCACCGGCACTGCTCGTCGTCGAGGCTGTGGTGGCAGGCGAAGCGGACGCCGGTGCTGCGCAAACGGAGCGTGGCCCACGGGGCCCGCGCCAGATGCGCGCGCAACGCGCCGACCGCGCCCCGCGCATCAATCAGCCGCGCAAGGTCGCTGTTGGCGATACGGTGGACGCGGAAGGCAATGTGGTTCCGGCCTTGGCCGACGGAGCGCGCCCCGAGCGCGGGTTGCGCGGCAATGCGCCCGGTGCCGGCAAGAACGGGCAAAAAGGCAAGCAACGTTCGGCTGGCCCAGGCGCCAAGCCAAACGACGCCGACGCCGTGTTCTCCTTTGTCACCTCGGCGGCGTTCGATAACGACGAGCCGGCCAAAGGGCGGCAGGCGCCGCCCAAAGCCGTGCGCCGCGACCTGACCGCGGACGACGATGCGCCCAAGCTGCACAAGGTGTTGGCCGAAGCGGGTCTCGGCTCGCGCCGCGACATGGAAGAACTGATCTTGTCCGGCCGCGTGTCGGTCAACGGCGAACCGGCCCATATCGGCCAGCGCATTTTGCCAACCGACCACGTCCGCATCAATGGGAAATTGATTCAGCGCCGCGTCAGCAAGAAGCCGCCGCGCGTGCTGTTGTACCACAAGCCGGCCGGCGAGATCGTCAGCCATGATGATCCGGATGGGCGTCCGTCTGTTTTCGAGCGCCTGCCTCCCATCAAGGCGGGAAAATGGCTGGCCGTTGGCCGGCTTGACTTTAATACTGAAGGGTTGCTTCTGTTTACCACCTCGGGTGACTTGGCGAATCGCTTGATGCACCCGCGTTATGGCATCGACCGCGAATATGCCGTGAGGACCTTAGGTGAGCTAGAAGAGGGCATGCGCCAGAAACTGCTAGCTGGCATTGAACTCGACGACGGTCTGGCCCAATTTACGAAAATTGCCGACGGCGGCGGCGAAGGCATCAACAAGTGGTACCGCGTGGTAATTGGCGAAGGCCGCAACCGCGAAGTGCGGCGCATGTTCGAAGCGATCGGCCTGACCGTGTCGCGCCTGATCCGTACCCGTTATGGCGCGATGACACTGCCCAGCGGCTTGAAGCGCGGGCGCTGGGAGGAGCTGGAAGAAAACGCGGTACGCGATATGCTCACCTCGTACGGCATTGAGAAGAAAGTGCCGGCCGAGGGGCGCACTGTCAAGGGGCGCGCCGCAGCGCGCGAATCGAACGAGCCGAACGGCAACCGGACCGACGCCAGCAACAAGAATGCCGATCCGTTCCCGGGCATGGGACGTGCAACGGGCCGCGCGCAAGCGTCGGGCATGTACCAGGGCCAAGGACGAGGGCAAGGGCAGGGCCGCTCCGACGAAAATCGGCTGGGGCGTATGGGCGAAGGACGTCCGCCAGGGCGCGGCCAGTCGCAAGGCCAGTTTGGTCAGGCCCGTGCGCCCGGTCAGTTTGAGGGTCAAGGGCGCTCGGCACAAGGGCGCCCAAGCCAGGGCCGACCAGGCCAGGGCCGCCCGCTCGAAGGACGAGCGCAAGGTCAAGGCCGTCCCGGCGAGGAGCGCTCGGCGCCGCGCAGCCGCCAGCCCGATCCCTTGCAAACGACCTTTGGCTTTGCCAACACCGGCCCGCGCCGTAGTTCGGGCCGCCCAGGCGAGAGCCGCCCGGGTCCGGGCCGCTCCGATCAGGCGCGCTCCGGCGTGCCGGATCAAGGCATGCCGCGCCGCCGCAGCAAGGGCTAAGGGGGGCGTCGCCTTCCGGCTTCGATCTGGAGCCGGTAAGCGATTTTTTTAGACAAATTGCAATGCCATGCGCGGCATTGCGGTGACGTCAATAAGAGGTTATAATCTGCAGCCTAATACAAGTCTCCGCAGGGTTTTGGCGGCGAGACGCTGGCATCTGGTTGGGAGCACAAGAAGGTGGGCAGATGCCCATTTTTTTTTTGTTGAATCGTTTTTAATGGCTCTGAACGGGCTTTGATTTGGAGAATTTTTTTGCAGCAGCTGGAAATCATTGAAAAGACAGTCGCAGGTTTGGGTTACGAGCTGGTCGATGTTGAACGGGCCGAGCACGGGGTGTTGCGCGTCTTTATCGATTTCGGCGCTCTTGACGTGGCCGCCAAAGGGCCCATCACCGTCGAGGACTGCGCCACGGTCAGCCATCAGCTGTCGCACGTGCTAACGGTCGAGAATGTCAACTATGAGCGCCTTGAAATTTCGTCGCCCGGACTCGACCGCCCGCTGCGCAAGCTAGAACATTTCGTGCGTTTCGCCGGCTTCGAGGTGATCGTCAAACTGCATGTGGCGATGCCGGACACGAACAACCGGAAATCGTTCCAAGGTGTCTTGCAAGAGCCCGTGGGCCATAATTTGTCGTTGGAATTTGAAGGTAAGGATGGTCCGGCGATGTTGGAGTTCACGCTCGCCGATGTGGATAAGGCACGTTTGGTGCCGAAGGTGGATTTTAGGAGTCGCAAAGCATGAGTCGCGAAGTTTTGTTATTGGTTGATGCGCTGGCGCGTGAAAAAAACGTCGACAAAGATGTCGTTTTCGGAGCGCTTGAATTTGCCTTGGCGCAAGCCACGAAGAAGCGGTACGAGGGCGAGGTCGACATTCGCGTCTCGATTGATCGCGAGTCAGGTGAGTTCGAGTCCTTCCGCCGCTGGCACGTGGTGCCAGACGAAGCGGGTCTCCAGTTGCCGGATCAGGAAATTTTGCATTTCGAAGCAAAGGAACAAATCCCCGACATCGAGGTCGACGACCATATTGAGGAACCGATCGAGTCCGTCGATTTCGGTCGCCGCTTTGCGCAAGATACCAAGCAGGTCGTCTTGCAACGGGTGCGGGACGCCGAACGCGAGCAGATTCTAGTCGACTTTCTCGAGCGCGGCGATGCACTGGTGACCGGAACCATCAAGCGCATGGAACGGGGTGATGCGATCGTTGAGTCGGGCAAGATCGAAGCGCGATTGCCGCGCGACCAGATGATCCCGAAAGAAAATTTGCGCATTGGCGACCGGGTACGCGCCTTTATTTTGCGTATCGACCGCAACATGCGCGGCCCGCAAGTGATCCTGTCGCGCACCGCGCCGGAATTCATCATGAAACTGTTCGAACTCGAAGTGCCGGAGATCGAACAAGGTCTGCTAGAAATTAAATCGGCGGCGCGCGACGCCGGCGTGCGCGCCAAAATCGCGGTCTACACGGCCGACAAGCGCATTGACCCGATTGGCACCTGTGTCGGCATGCGCGGCTCCCGCGTGCAGGCCGTCACTGGCGAACTGGGCGGCGAACGCGTTGATATCGTGTTGTGGTCCGAAGATCCTGCTCAGTTTGTGATTGGGGCCCTGGCCCCGGCCAATGTGTTTTCGATTATCGTCGATGAAGAGAAGCACGCGATGGACGTGGTCGTCGACGAGGAAAACCTGGCCATTGCGATCGGCCGCTCCGGCCAGAACGTGCGTCTGGCGGCCGAGTTGACGGGCTGGAAGATCAATATCATGACGGCCGAGGAATCGGCCGACAAGTCAGCCGTGGAAACTGCCGCCGTGCGCGCGCTGTTCATGGAAAAGCTGGATGTTGATTCTGAAGTGGCGGACATTCTTGTGGAAGAAGGTTTCGCCAGCCTGGAAGAAATCGCTTACGTGCCGATCTCCGAGATGCTGGAAATTGAGTCGTTTGACGAAGATACCGTCAATGAATTGCGGACCCGGGCGCGCGACGCTTTGGTGACCGAGGCGATCGCTTCGGAAGAAGGTCTGGAAGGCATGGACGAGGCGTTGGTGGGTCTGGAAGGCATGGACCGCGTCACCGCCGGCAAGCTGGGTCTAGCTGGTATCAAGACCGTGGCAGCCTTTGCGGCACTGGCGTATGACGAATTTGGCGCAATTTTGGCCCTGTCTGCAGACCGTGCACGCGAACTAATTAAGAGTGAATTTAAAGATGTGACCGACGATGAGATGAAGTTGGTTGACGCGAAGTACGACGAGCGTGCCAAGGCCCTGCAAGCTAAGGCATGGAATCTGGTCGAATCCGCAACGGCTTAATTTGAGTATCTTTATCATCTCCGCGACACATAGAAAAGAGGACTGAATGGCGAGTAACAATGTAACCCAATTTGCCACCGAGCTGAAGATGCCTGCAGATTTGCTGCTGACGCAGCTGCGTTCTGCCGGCGTCGACAAGAGTTCGACGTCAGATCCATTGTCGAAAGATGATAAGGATAAGCTGCTCAATCATTTGCGCCGCACGCACGGTGCAACGGCTGATACCGAGAAAAAGAAAATCACGCTGACACGCAAGGAAACGACCGAGATCAAACAGGCCGATGCGACCGGCAAGTCGCGCACGATCCAGGTGGAGGTGCGCAAGAAACGCACTTTCGTCCAGCGTGATGAAGTCGCGCCGGCTCCAGTGGCGGCAGCGCCGATTGTTGTCGTTGACCTCGCTGATGTGGCGCGCCGCGAAGAAGATGCGCGCCGCCAAGTCGAGCTGATGGCCCGCCAGGAAGCGGACTTGCGTGAAAAACAAGAGCGGCTGGCCAAACTCGACGCGGAGAAAGAAGCGCACGCGAAAGCGACCCAGCAAGCGGAAGTCGACGCCAAGCGGGAAGCGGACTTGGAAGCGAAAAAGGCCGCCGCCCGAGCCGCAACGGCCGTAGCCGCCGCCGCCGCCGGTGCGCCCGCTGCCACTGGCGACGCCGCTGGCGAAGAGAAAAAACGAGCCGCGGCTGACGAAGCGAAGAAAAAATCTCTTGCCGCCGCGAAAGAAGCCGCCGAAAAGGCCGAAGCGACCGATCGCGCCCGTAAAGCTGTGGCCGACGAAGTGGCGCAGATCAAGGCCATGATGAACGCGCCGCGCCGCGCCATCAAGGCACCCGAACCGGTGCCCGTAGTCGCCATAGTCAAGCCGAAAGCGGCGGAAGGCACTTTGCACAAACCGACCGATAAGAAACCGGGCGAGAAAAAAGACGAGAAAAAGCCAGCCGTTGCCGACAAGAAGTCGATCAAGTCGGCCAATGTGTCATCGACCTGGTCGGACGACGCGAAAAAACGCGGCGCCTCCGGTGCCGCCAAACCGCGTGGCAATTCAGGCCCTTCGGGTGGCCGCGATAGTTGGCGCGGTGGCGCGAAGGGACGTCGTCCGTCCCACAGCGACGAGCGCGAAACGAACTTCCAGGCCCCGACCGAAGCTGTAGTCAAGGATGTGCACGTGCCGGAGACAATTACCGTGGCCGAACTGGCCCACAAGATGTCGGTTAAAGCGTCCGAAGTGATCAAGCACTTGATGAAGCTAGGTCAGATGTGCACGATCAACCAGGTGCTCGATCAAGAAACGGCCATGATTCTCGTGGAAGAAATGGGCCACAAGGCATTTGCGGCCGAACTCGACGATCCCGAAGCGTTGCTGGCAGACAATGGTGAGCAAGCCCACTTTGAAGCTAAGCCGCGCGCGCCGGTCGTGACCGTCATGGGTCACGTTGATCATGGTAAGACCTCGCTGCTGGACTACATTCGGCGCGCCAAAGTGGCGTCCGGAGAAGCCGGCGGAATCACCCAGCACATCGGTGCCTACCACGTTGAAACGCCGCGTGGCATGATCACCTTCCTCGACACACCGGGCCACGAAGCCTTTACGGCCATGCGTGCCCGCGGTGCGAAGGCAACCGACATCGTGATTCTGGTGGTGGCCGCCGACGATGGTGTGATGCCGCAAACCAAGGAAGCGATCGCCCATGCGAAGTCGGCCGGCGTGCCGCTGGTAGTGGCGATCAATAAGATCGACAAACCGGGCTCGAATTTGGACCGCGTCAAGCAAGAATTGGTGGCCGAACAAGTTGTGCCTGAAGAATACGGCGGTGAATCGCCTTTTGTGGGTGTGTCGGCCAAAACCGGCGAGGGCATCGACGAATTGTTGGAACAGGTTTTGTTGCAAGCGGAGGTACTGGAATTGAAGGCGCCGTTCGATGCACCAGCCCGCGGTCTGGTCATTGAAGCGCGCCTTGACAAGGGGCGCGGCCCCGTGGCCACGATGTTGGTGCAGTCCGGCACCTTAAGGCGCGGCGACGTCGTGCTGGCCGGCTCTTCCTACGGCCGGGTGCGCGCCATGTTGGACGAGAATGGCAAGAGCATTGCCGAAGCCGGCCCCTCGATCCCAGTCGAGATCCAAGGCTTGATCGAAGTCCCCGTTGCAGGCGAAGAAATGGTCGTCATGGCCGACGAGCGCAAGGCGCGCGAAATCGGCTTGTTCCGTCAAGGTAAGTTCCGCGATGTGAAACTGGCGAGACAGCAAGCCTCGAAGCTGGAGAACATGTTCGAACAGATGGCCGAAGGCGAAGTGAAAAACTTGCCATTGATTATCAAGACCGATGTGCAAGGTTCGCAAGAAGCGCTGGTTCAATCGTTGCAAAAACTGTCAACCTCGGAAGTGCGGGTGCAGGTTGTGCACGCGGCCGTGGGCGGCATCACGGAATCGGACGTCAATCTGGCAGTGGCCTCGAAAGCGGTCATCATCGGCTTTAACGCCCGCGCCGACGCGCAAGCGCGCAAGTTGGCCGAGTCGAATGGCGTTGATATACGCTATTACAACATTATTTACGATGCGATTGACGAGATTAAGGCGGCGTTGTCGGGCATGTTGTCGCCGGAGAAACGCGAGCACGTCATCGGTGCAGTCGAGATTCGCCAGGTCATCTTGGTATCCAAAGTCGGTGCGATCGCCGGCTGCCTGGTGACCGATGGTGTGGTCAAGCGCGGTTCCTCCGTACGCCTGTTGCGCAACAATATTGTAACTTGGACCGGCGAGATCGATTCACTCAAGCGATTCAAGGACGATGCTAAGGAAGTACGTTCTGGCTTCGAGTGCGGTCTGTCGCTCAGAGGCTACAATGACATCGAAATCGGCGACGTTCTGGAAGTGTTCGAAGTTCAGGAAATCGCCCGTACGTTGTAAGAGCAGCAGCAGTCCGACCGGGCGCTGCGCTCGCGGGATCCTCCCTGCAAATTCGGAATTTGCCGTTTTTGCAGGGCTGGCACCGCGCCGGCGCTTGCCAGGCACGGTGCATGCCGTTAAAAGGGAAAGAGCAGTACCGAACAATTTATGGCAAAACATAGCAAAACCATCCCGGCCCGCGGCTTGCGCGTGGCAGATCAGATCCAGCGCGATCTGGCCGAAATCATCGCCTATGAGTTGAAGGACCCGCGCGTGGGAATGATCACGATGACCGAAGTTCAGATCACAGCGGACTACGCGCACGCGAAAGTGTTTTTCACGATGCTGAAAGACGGCCAGGAAGACATCAACAATACCGTTGAAGGCTTGAGTGCCGCATCCGGTTTTATCCGAGGTCAGCTGGGCAAGCGCTTGCACATCCACACCCTGCCGCAATTGCACTTTGTACATGATACCTCGACCGCGCGCGGCATGGAATTGTCCCTCCTGATCGACAAGGCCAATGCGGTGCGCGCTGCCGATGCCGAGCCCGATACCATGGCGCAGGGTCAGGCGCAGTCCGAGTAGTCGCGCCGGGCCGTCATGAAACAACATTCCCCCAAAAAAGCACGCGACCTCGTCAACGGCGTCTTGCTGCTAGATAAACCGGTCGGTCTGTCGAGCAACGATGCGCTCCTGAAAGCCAAGCGCGTTCTCAATGCCAAAAAAGCGGGCCACACGGGCACGCTCGATCCGTTCGCAACTGGCTTGTTGCCGCTGTGCTTTGGCGAAGCCACCAAGTTTGCCCAAGATTTGTTGGAAGCGGACAAGACCTATGAAACGGTGGTCCATCTGGGGCAGACCACCACCACGGGCGACACCGAGGGAGAGGTGATCGACGTGCGCGCGGTCAACGTCACGGCAACGCAAATCGAGACTGTACTGGAGCGTTTTCGGGGCCCGATCGGGCAAATCCCGCCCATGTATTCAGCGCTAAAGCGCGACGGCAAACCATTTTACGAATACGCTAGGGCTGGCATCACATTGGAGCGCGAAGCGCGCCCGGTGACGATCCACAAACTAGCATTACTTTCCTATGACGCGCCGTTTTTGACGCTATCTGTCACGTGCAGCAAGGGAACCTACATTCGCGTGTTGGGCGAGGACATCGGCAATGCCTTGGACTGCGGCGCGCATCTCAATGCCCTGCGCCGGACCGAGGTCGGCACCTTGACGGTGGGCGCCGCGATAACGCTCGAGCAATTGACCGACCATGCCGCGCCCCAACTCTTGCTAGCGCCGGTGGATGCCTTGTTGTCGTCGTTCGCGCAGGTTAGCCTAACGCCGGAACTGGCATCTCGTTTTCTGCAGGGCCAGCGCATTGCGCTGGGCAAGGAGGGTCTGCTCATTCCGGACGGCCTTGGCAGAGTGCGCGTGTATCGCGATTGCAGCTTGCTTGGCACCGGCACCATGCAAGAATATGGCGTGCTGGCGCCGGAACGACTGATCGCCACGGCGCCGC
>PKWL01000070.1 GCA_003133225.1 Janthinobacterium sp. | reverse complement strand
CGGCAGTGAAATGCGTGAGCGGCTCGACCATCCTTGGCAGCGGCGAGGTGGCCTTGATCCTCGACGTGCCCGAGCTGGTGCGGACGTCCTGCGCACGGGCCAAAGGATCAGATGCACGGGTTCGAGTGGAATAAAGACATCAGCGGCTCTTGCAGGTTCGCATTTAAGTGCGGTTTATTCTCATTAAGGGGAAACAAAATGTTTCAAAACATGCGTGTCGCAATGAAACTTGGCCTTGGCTTCGGTGTTGTCGGCCTGCTGTTGATCACGATCCTTGTGGTTAGTATTGTCAATATGGCCGAGATGAATGACGTGACCAAGAAGATTGTCGAGGAACGGGTCGTCAAGATCGCAGCCGGCAACCGGATCGCTCAGGACAATATCGATAACGGACGCATGTTGCGTAACCTGTTTTTGTTAAATGACGAAGCTGCGCTCAATGGTTACCGCACGAGGATTCAAAAGCACCGTGACGAAATCAAGGACGAGTTGGCGACCATGGACAAGCTGATTCATTCCGAGGAAGGCAAAAAATCCCTTGAGTCGGTGGTGCAATTGCGCGAGGGAATGGACGCCAAGTACGTGGCGATATTTGATCTGCTCAAGGTTGACCGCAAGCAGGCGACGGACTTTTTATTTCATGAGTTCGCGCCGGCCAATGACGTTTTCACGGCGTCGATAGAGAAACTTAACGCCCATGAGGCCGATGATATGGCAATCGCGGCCAAGAATTCCGCCGAGAGTTACAAGAGTTCGCGCGCCGTCACCTCGACTATCGGCGGGATCGCCCTCCTGTTGGCCATCATGATCGCCTTCGCCATCACGAGAAGCTTCATGCGGCAACTCGGGGGAGAACCCGACTATGCGGCGCAAATCGCGTACGCAATCGCCTCTGGAAATTTGGCGCTAACCATCAAGACCAAAGCGAAAGACGAGTCGAGCCTTCTTTACGCAATGAAGATGATGGTGATCAAACTGTCCCAAGTCGTCGCCGAGGTCAATAGTGGCGCCCAGGCATTGGCGGGCGCGTCCGAGGAAGTGAGCGCGACCGCGCAATCGCTGTCGCAAGCGTCGAGTGAACAGGCGGCCGGGGTGGAAGAGACGAGCGCTTCGATCGAACAGATGACGGCCTCGATCACGCAAAATACGGAAAATGCCAAGGTGACGGACGGCATGGCGAGCAAAGCGGCCAAAGACGCGGCCGAAGGGGGCGAATCAGTGAATGCGACCGTGGCGGCGATGAAGCAAATCGCCAAGAAGATCGGCATCATCGACGACATCGCCTATCAAACCAATTTGTTGGCCTTGAATGCGGCGATCGAGGCGGCCCGCGCCGGCGAACACGGCAAGGGCTTTGCCGTCGTCGCCGCCGAAGTGAGAAAATTGGCCGAGCGCAGCCAAGTGGCGGCGCAGGAAATCGGCGAAGTCGCCAGCAGCAGCGTCGAGCTGGCGGAAAAAGCCGGCAAACTGCTCGGTGAAATCGTCCCTAGCATCAGGAAAACTTCGGACTTGGTGCAAGAAATCGCGGCCGCCTCGAGCGAGCAGTCGTCAGGGGTGGGGCAAATCAATTCGGCCGTGAGCCAGTTGAGCCAGACCACGCAGCAAAATGCATCGAGTTCGGAAGAACTGGCCGCCACCGCCGAGGAAATGAGCAGCCAGGCCGAGCAGTTGCAAGAAACCATGGCTTTTTTCAAGCTTGGCAGTGAAGGAGGTGGTGCCAAGGTGGCAAACTTCGGCGTGCATAAGGCCGCGACCAACGTGAGGCTGGCCAAGCAAAAGCCGGCGCCCCTCAAGGGCATCGGCAGTCATGCCTTGCTCCAGCCGGTGGCGATTGACGAACAACAATTTACTAGGTTCTAGGGCGCGCGTTCGCGACAGTGCGCAGCTAGCCTGTAGCTAGATGATGGGTGCCATGCTGTCGTGCGAAGCGAAGCGTTGGTTTGTTGCCGTAAAGTCGATGTCGAAGTATCGATCCCGGTGCCGAAAGGCGCGCGAGAAAAGACTGGCGTTGATCTCGGCAGCGGCACAATCGATCTAAACGGGAGTATGCCAAGCTGGGCCGCCGCCATCCCGATGGAAAAGCGATCCGGCAAGGCAAGCGCCCCACGACGTCGAATAATTTGGCGCAGGTCAACCAGTCAAAAAACGGCGCGCATGAGTCATGTGCGCAAGCTCCTGTATCCCACACCAATCTGTCGCGAAAGCCACGCGATCACAATCGACCATTTGAGGGTGCAGGGCAGGACGGCTTCCGATGCGACGTCGCCAATCCGGGCAAGACAGTTGCAAAAAGGCCGACGTGACCATGCCGGATCTTTCCGTCGAGTCAGCTTTTCTCAACGGTTGTGATTTTGCGACTGTGTATTTGACGCTCAAAGAGCGGCCCCTGAGCCGATCCGCAACGGGGCCAAAAATCTTGAAAACTTTGTAGCGCAAGCTGCGGGAAATATCGGCTGTCAGCAAAAGCGGACGTGAGAGCTAGTTAGGACGCCGCGGGCAGCCCAAGCCGTGATCGGGTGCGCTATTTGGATCGCTGTGCGGTAAACCACTAACCGCATTGAGTATTTCTACTCTTTGCCAACGTCAATAACTGCGCCATCATGGCCTTAGTCCTCGTGTTCCCCGAGGCTGATCACTCATCACTTTGCAGAAAAAAGATGGACAAGAAAATTCTGGCCGAGCTCGCTAAACGATATTTCATATCCGATGCCGGCCTCAGTGTGTCCAATCTGATTCGGAAAATCCAGACGGCGCAAGGCAATTCCGACTGTTTCGCGATGGGGCGCAGCACGTGCGAGCAGACGTCCTGCCGCTGGCGCAGCGACTGTCTGGCGGAGTCGGGTAAAGCGGCTCACACCGGTCCAACAATTTAGAAAACTCAAGAAAGAGGCGCTGACGATGAATAAGAAAAATCGCTTTGGCATGAGGCACGCTTGCGTTGCAGCGCTCGCCTTTCGGGTCACTCAGTGAATAGCCTAGGCCGGCGCCGCAAGGCGACCTATTACCCTGCGGCCTTGGGCCTTGCCGGCGCGATGGCGGTCATCCTGGCCGGCGGCTGGAATGGGGTGGATGCTGCCCTTGCCATCGCCTTGATTGGTGTCGGCATCGTCCTTGGCAAGCTGGGCGATGCGGCCGGAGACGCCGAATCGCAGCGTGCATTCGAGCGCTATCTTTGCGCGCAACAGCAGTTTGGAGAGCAGGTGGTGCCGGTCTGGTCCGGTCACATCGAGACGTCAAGAGAACAGATGGAGAGCGCGGTAGCAGCGCTGGCCGCACGCTTTTCTGGCATTGTCGATCAGCTCGACGATGCCGTCCAGGCCGCCGCCATGGCCACCAAACTGATCGACGACAGCGCCAGTGGCCATGGTAGCAGCCTGGTGACGGTGTTTGCCAACAGCGAGAAGCAACTGGGCGCCGTCATCGTCTCGCAAAAGAGCGCGATCGCCAGTGTCGGCACGATGCTGGCCAAGGTCCAAGGCTTGGACCAATACATCAAGGAATTGCGGGAGATGGCAGAGGACGTCGCCAAGATCGCCGCGCAAGCGAACCTATTGTCCTTGAACGCGGCCATCGAGGCGGCGCGGGCGGGGGAAATGGGGCGCGGTTTTGCCGTCGTCGCCCAGGAATTTCGCCTCCTATCGACGCAATCGGGCGACACCGGGCGCCATATCAGCGAGAAAGTCGGCATCATCAGCGCCGCGATATCGGCCACCTGTTGCGCCGCCGAAGAATCGGCGCGCCAGGAAGACGGTTCGATGCTGGAGTCGGAGCAAGCCATTGAATCCGTCTTGTCGGGCTTTCGCAATGTGACGAGCGCCCTCTTAGGCTCGAGTACCTTGCTGCAAGACGAGAGCATCCGCATCAAAGCCGAAGTCGGGGAAGCGCTGGTGCAGTTGCAGTTTCAAGACCGGGTGAACCAAATCTTGAGCCATGTGAAAAATAACATCGACTATCTGCCCGAGTTCTTGACGCACCACCGGCAGCACTGCATTGAGAGCGGCGCCTTGCAGCCGCTCGATGCGGGCGTACTCTTGGCCGAACTGAAAAAAACCTATGCGATGACGGAGCAGCATGTCATTCATGCAGGCGGCCGCAAGGCCAAGCAACAGAGCGCAACCGACATTACTTTTTTTTAGGAGGATGCTATGGCAAAGA
>PKWL01000001.1 GCA_003133225.1 Janthinobacterium sp. | reverse complement strand
TAGGAGGATGCTATGGCAAAGACCATCATGATCGTCGACGATTCCGCCTCCATGCGGCAAGTCGTGGGCATTGCGTTAAGAGGGGCGAACTATACCGTGATCGAAGGGCGCGACGGCCAGGATGCCTTGACCAAGCTCGATGGGCAAAAGGTGCACTTGATCATTAGCGACGTCAACATGCCCAACATGGACGGCATTGCCTTCGTCAAGGCCGTCAAACAAATGCCCAATTACCGCTTCACGCCGATCATCATGCTAACGACCGAGTCGGAGGACGCGAAAAAAAGGGAAGGCCAGGCCGCCGGTGCCAAGGCTTGGGTGGTCAAGCCGTTCAAGCCGGAAGTCCTCTTAGGCGCCGTGCAGAAGCTGTGCCTGCCGTAATGTCGCCTATCACCTGGGGCCAGCATGAATCCTGAAAAAAACCGGAGCGCCACGCTGCGTATTGACGGCGCGATGAACATCTACCGGGCCGCCGAACTCAAAGAAACGCTGCTTGCAGCCTTGCCTTCGTCAGGCCCGCTCGAAGTCGATTTGTCGGGCGTCACGGAATTGGACAGCGCCGGCCTGCAGCTCCTGATGCTCACCAAAATAGCGGCCCAAGCCCAAGCGTGCGAGCTGCGCCTAGTGGCGCCCAGCCCGGCCGTTTTGGACGTGTTCGACCTGCTCAACCTGGCCGCCTATTTTGGCGATCAGCTGGTGATCCCGGCGCGCGCCTGAGCGCTCTTGATCCATTTCCACGAGGACTCAATGAATCTTGATCAGGCACTGCAAACTTTCATCGCCGAATGCCGCGAGCTGTTGGCCGACATGGAAAACGCGCTTCTAGTTGTGGAACAAGCGCCAGAAAAGGCCGAGCTGGTCAACGCCATCTTCCGCGCCGCCCACACCATCAAAGGGTCGGCCGGCCTGTTCGGGCTCGACCATGTCGTCGCCTTCACCCACGTCGTCGAAAGCGTGCTCGACCGCGTGCGGGGCGGCACTTTGGCCATTGCCGACGATCTGGTGGTTGTGCTTTTGACGTGCGGTGACCATATCGGCGCCCTGATCGATGCGGTGGCGGCCGGCGAGATGGCGGCTGATGCCGCCATGGAGGCGCAGGCGGAGGCTCTCTTGGTGCAACTGCGGCGCTACCTGGGTCCGCAAGGGGCCCCGGCGCGCACAGTGGCGCTGGCCGGGCCCGACATCGACACCACCGAGCGCATCGGCCCAGAAAACAGGGAGGCCGACCACTGGCACATCTCGCTGCGTTTCGGCGCTGAAGTGTTGCGAAACGGCATGGACCCGCTCTCGTTCATCGGCTACTTGACGACTTTAGGGAAAATCAGCGGCATTCTGACGTTGCCCGACGCGATTCCCGCCGCTCCCGAGATGGACCCGGAAGCGTGCTACCTGGGCTTTGAGATCGCATTTGACAGCAGCGCCGACAAACTGGCCATCGAGAACGTGTTCGAATTTGTGCGCGACGATTGCCGCATCCGGATTTTGCCGCCCCACAGCCGCATCGAGGAATACATCGACTTGATCGCGGAGTTGCCGCAGGAGTCAGCCCGGATCGGCCAATTGCTGGTGCGCTGCGGTACCTTGACGGCGCAAGAACTCGATGCCGCGCTCGCCACGCAGTGTGGGATGAACCCGCCAAAACCGATCGGCACCATCTTGGTCGAGCAGCATGTTGTGCATCCGGAAGTCGTCGACGCCGCCTTGACCAAGCAAAAGCAGGTCAAGGAACAAAGTGCGCATGAAAGTTTGTCGATCCGGGTCGATGCCGACAAGCTCGATCAGTTGATCAACCTGGTCGGCGAATTGATCATCGCCGGCGCCGGCGTCAACTTGATCGCGCGCCGCACCCAGAACGCCGAACTGCAGGAAAGCACGTCGACGCTCTCCGCCCTGGTCGAACAGGTGCGCGACAGCGCCTTGCAGCTGCGCATGGTCAAGATCGGCGCCACCTTCAACCGCTTCCAGCGCGTCGTGCATGACGTGTCGCGCGAACTGGGCAAGGAAATCGGTCTCGTCGTCGAAGGCGAAGATACCGAACTGGACAAAACGGTGGTCGAGAAAATCGGCGATCCGCTCATGCACTTGATCAGAAATGCGATCGATCACGGGATTGAAGCGGCCGCCGATAGGGCCACGCAGGGCAAGCCGGCCAAGGGCAGCATCCGCCTCGAGGCTTACCACGATTCGGGCAGCATCGTCATTGCCGTCGGCGACGACGGCGGCGGCTTGCGGCGCGACAAGATCCTGGCCAAGGCGCAAGAGCGGGGCTTGATCGAGCCCGGCCAGCAGCTGTCGGACGACGCTCTGTACGGCTTGATCTTCGAGCCGGGCTTTTCCACCACCGAGCAGGTCTCCAATCTGTCGGGACGGGGCGTCGGCATGGATGTTGTCAAGCGCAACATCACGGCGCTGCGCGGCAGCGTCGGCATCCACAGCGAAACGGGGGTGGGCACGACGGTGACACTGCGCTTGCCGCTGACCTTGGCCATCATCGATGGTTTCTTGGTTGAAATCGGAAAGTCCGTGTTCGCCATCCCCCTTGACATGATCGAGGAGTGCATTGAATTTTCGGCCGAGCCCGGACATGACTATACCAATTTGCGCGGCCAGGTGCTGCCGTTCATCCGCTTGCGCGAATTGTTCAAGGTCGACGGAGCGGCCACGCGGCGCCAGAACATCGTCGTCTTAAAGCATGCGGGGCAAAAGGCGGGACTGGTGGTCGACACCTTGCTCGGCGAATTCCAGACCGTGATCAAGCCGCTGGGCAAGATGTTCGCGGCAGTGAAATGCGTGAGCGG
>PKWL01000079.1 GCA_003133225.1 Janthinobacterium sp. | reverse complement strand
CACCACATGCATTATATTGCAATGGTTTAATTGAGGAAGACGAAAAAAATCTTCTCGATCTGTAACATGAAGATTTCACCGCATGGAAGGCATGCACTTTGCTCTTAGCGCGGGGCCGCCGCCCCGCGCTGTCTTGTGCTTCGCCTGAAGTTGATTGCGTCGAACACGCTTTGGTGATGGTTTTTTTCTACCTGGCATCGAGGCCGAAGGCGCTCCGGCATGCCTTCCGATCGGGAAAGATGATTACCCGCATGGCTGAGCCTGGATTTGCCATACGGAGATATCGCCCCTTAAGGAGAAATACGGGCGCTCGACGAATGCGTTTCAATTACTCCGCTCAGTTCGTCCAAGCTTTGTTGCACATTTTTGCCCGAGGTACTCAATGTAATATCCGCTTTGCCATACAGCTGTGCGCGCCCTTGCAAGATGCGGCGCAAGTCTTCCATCGCCTCGTTATTGTCATCCATCGGACGATTGTCGCCCTGCGCCACGACGCGCGACATGTGCTCATCAGGCGAGGCCGTCAGCCATACCACCATGCAAGAAGAGAGCAGCAACTCGAAGGTGGCAGGTTCCGTCACCAGGCCGCCGGGGATTTCGATGACGGCGCGCTTGTTCTTAGTCACCACGTTCTCGAGCGCGCGCCTTTCATAACGGCGGTAGCCCGACTGCCCATACAAGGAAAATACTTCGCTCATCGACGTGCCCGCTTCGCGTTCAATTTCTTGACTCAAGCGTATAAAGGGGATGCCCATGCGTTTGGCCAGCATCACTCCCAAGGTCGACTTGCCGCCGCCGCGCAAGCCAATGAGCGCGATCCGCTCGCGCTTGCCCTGCGCATGCATGCTGCCGAATTCGACGAACAACAAGTCCCACACGCGTTGCAACTGCTGCGGGTCAATTCGCATCAGAAATTCCTGCAAGAGCTTCATTTCGACGGATAGTTCTTCTTCCCGCAACAGGTCGGCGAGCGGGGTCGCCAAGGCATGCGCGACCTGACGCAACAGATTAATCGAGATGTTGCCCTGCCCCATTTCCAACTGCGCCAGATAACGCTCGGACACCTTGGAATCGCGCGCAAGAATTTTACGCGTCATGCCGCGCTGGGCCCGGATAGTGCGCACACGTTCGCCCAACTTGACCAGGTAATCAGCCCCGGGCTTGGCCAGCTCCACCTCGGCATTCCGAGGCAAAATACTCAAATCGTCCATTTTATTGTTCCGCTCGGCATAAAAAGACATTGACACTCCCCAGCATGCACCATCATGCAGAAGCGGCCAGCCATCGCCCCACGATCTTCAATGTTCTTCACCGGCACCTTCGCAGCCAAACGTCACACTAGAGCCCCGCAGTCAACCATTTGGATGATCAATTGATATGATGTTGATGCATTATTATGCATATTAACATTGATTACATGGGACGCAAGAGGTTTTCAAGAACTATGGCAGGCAATATGCAGCATCAATTGCGGAGGATTGATTGATTGCAAATCTCACGCTTGTGGGGCTTGGCAAAGTTGCTGCCCCGCCCTAGTTTTCGCGCGATTCTTGCTTGGCCAGGGCCGCCACGCTCCAGACGAGGGGCACGCCGTTTTGCGTTTGATATCTGCGCGTGTTGCTCGAGGGACCGGAGCCGCCGGACGACGCAAGATGGATGCGTTTCAAATGCGAAAAAAACGCCTTTAGAATGGCGCACCTTGCATGCTTCACAGCCAAGTGCGAAACGTTGCCAAGTCGCGGGTGCAGCCGCAAGAAGGTCAACCATGAACGACGAACGGCAGTAAAAGTCATTAGTACGGCATGGCGGCGGATCGGTCGTCACAGGCAGATTGTTATGACGCACTTTGGTGCGGCAGGGCCGGCAGCGCGAGGCTCGAAACGGCTCCAGTCAAATTTTCCCGACTCAGAGCAGGCGCTGCGGATGGCTGAAGGCTGTCAAGCGGCCCTGCCGCACGAAGCCGCACAGCGTAATGCCGAGCTGATCGGCCGCTTCAATTGCCAACGAAGACGGTGCCGATACTGCGGCGACTAGCTCAATACCCGCGCGCGCCGCCTTAATGATCAATTCCAGGCTGACGCGCCCAGATAGCAGCGCACCACAGCCCACGGTCGGTAAGCCGCGCAGCAGGCGCTGCCCGATCACCTTGTCCATGGCGTTGTGACGGCCCAGGTCTTCAGCGCTGGCGAGCAGCGCGCCGGCGGCCGAAAACAGGGCCGCCGCATGGGTGCCGCCGGTGCGATTGAAGACCGCTTGCCGGCTTTGCAGCGCCGCCATCAATGGCTCGAAGCAGACGGCATCGATGCGCAGCGTGTTGGGCACCGGCGCTAGTCCGGCCCTGATGTCGCCAGTATCGTCGACGCCACCGCAAACGCCACACGAGCTGGCAATGAATCCGCCGCGGCGGTGGCTGTTGACTTGAGACGGTTGCAGCAGGCGAACCCGTACCAGGTTCGGTGCATCCGGACAGAGCGCCATTTCGGCGACATCGGCCATCGTCTCGATAATGCTTTCGGTAAATAGAAATCCCGCACACAGGGCCAGTGCTTCCGGCTCGGCCGCGTCGCCGAGCACGCCGTCGGTTGGCAGGAAGGCAGCCGCTGTCACGACATCGGTGCGGGTCCACATCAAAGTGTAGAGGCCGATCTCGGCCACGTCGATAAACAGCGCCTGTTCCTCGACTACCCAGCAATCCTCCTCGACCATGGCGTGCGCCGCAGAAACGAGACGGTGTGAAGGCACGCGGCGCATGCCGGCGGTGCCAACGACGGGTAGGTGCTGCCCGTCAATTTCGGCTTCAGCCATGAACATCTCCTCCACCGCGATACACCATACCTACCCTAGAGCCTGGACCCAGGGTGCCCCGCCCGCGCACGATGCTTTAGTCATAAGCGATTGTCGCTCATGAAAAGACGCATTTTCGAATTTTATTTTACGCATAATATCACACAAAATTTCAATATTATTCAATAATTTAAACGGCGATTGCAGTGCCTTAAAATTAAAAAAAAACTTTAAAATCATTGAGTTACAACTTCCTCACATGCCACGCCTAACGCTCATTTCTACTGAAGGCAGTGGACTGTCCTCTAGCAAGATCGACGATGACGGCCTGGCGCGCAATGCCAAAATGCGCAAAGCGCCGGCTGCGATGCAATTGCAGGTGCTCGCATCCCTCATGCGTGGGCCGAATTGCCCGCTCTATGCGCCGCTTTTGGCCAGCTTCATCAATAGTTGAATCAGCTGCCGCGTCTCGCTTTTGCTAAGGCGCGCGAGCACGCGTTTTTCGTGCAGCAAAACCCGTCTTTCAGCTTCCACCAGTAGGTGCTCACCCTCGGCAGTCAGATACAGGTGATTGCTGCGCCGATCCTTGGTTGACGCTTCTCTTTTCACCATGTTGCGTTTTTGCAGCTTATCTAGCAATGGCACGAGAGAAGAGCGGTCAAGTCCGATTGCCAGAGCCAGCCGGGTCTGAGTTAGCCCCCTATTTTGATGCAAGATTTCCAGCACGCCGAAAATAGCGGGCGTGACGTCGAGGTCAGACAGTTCGCGGTCGAAGTCCCTAAACACCATAACCTGTGCCATGCGAAGATGATATCCGACCAGGTCGGGCAGACTGCCTAAGGCGAGCTCGGCGGAAGAGGTGTTTGTCATGGATGAAAAGTTGGCATGGACGTTGCCAAAAAGGAAGCTTGGAAGGACGCAGACTACCACAGAGTAGGAAATTTACGTGGTCCTCCATCAATTCGCTGCTAAAGCCTGGCAAAGCAATACGATTTAAAAAATGTATTCTTGCCCGTTTGGCATTAGGCGAGGCGCCAAACAATCCTTTGACCTAGTCCCGCATGTCAGCATACAAGAGCGCAAGCGGCCACGTTCAAACCCAAAATTTTGTTTGACATCAAACT
>PKWL01000088.1 GCA_003133225.1 Janthinobacterium sp. | reverse complement strand
CGAACAACATTTCTTTTAGGGGGGCTAGATAATTCATCTCATTCTCCAAGAGGTTTCGCCCAACGTATGCCGGACGTGGCGTGCAACGTTCAATTTAACTGTTTGGTAGGCATCGCCGGGCCCACTTTCCAAAGCGCCGCGGCGCAGCCGCCGGCAGGACACGTGGCTTGCCGCATCACGCAGTCCGGTCGTACAGCTGGCACCGGCCAGGCCGATTCGACACATCATGGCAGCGAAAGTGTTCGCAATCGTTTGCGAAATGTAACGAATGTTTGCAAGATATAATCAGCACGGAAACTGAACTAGAATAGGGCGATCGCCCGCACGGGCTCCTTGAAGCGACGACCAAGCATGCATACTGCAGACACAAAAATGGGTCAGCCGCCCGAGCAGCACCGTTATGAGTTGCTCCAGGCCGGCTTGAATCTGTTGGACCAGGGCCTGACGGTCTTTGACGCGGACCTGCGCCTGGTGGCCTGGAATCAAGCCTTCCTGCGCCTGCTAGATTTCCCCGAAGAGCTCGTCTTCGTTGGTGCGCAGTTCGAATCGTTCATGCGCTACAACGCGCGGCGCGGCGAGTACGGCCCTGGCGAGGTCGAACAATTGGTGCAAGAACGGGTCAACGCGGCGCGCACGTTCAAGGCCCATTACACGGAACGGCGGCGCCCGGGCGGACAGATTATTGCCGTGCGCGGGGGGCCGCTGCCGCACAGCGGCTTTGTTGCGCTGTATACCGACATCACGGCGCAGCGCTGCTACGAGCAACTGGTGCAAGAGCAAAACACGGAAATGGAAAGGCGCGTGCGGGAGCGCACCGAAGAACTCGTCGCCAGCAACCAAGAACTCATCAACGTGGGCGAACTGAACCACGAAATCACGGCGGCCCTGCGCCGCAGCGAAGAGCGGCTGCGCCTCATCACCGATCGCGTGCCCGCGCTCATCGGTTATTTTGACAAGGGATTGATCTATCGCTATGCCAATCAACGCTATGCTGATTGGTTCGGGCGCAGCAAGAGCGAGATTATCGGTTACCCAATTCAAGAAGTGATCGGGGACAAGATCTATCGCGAGGTCCTGCCGTATCTCCAACGGGGCCTCGACGGCGCTCAAGTCACCTATCAATATTCGATGGAAAAAAGCGCGGGCCGCCTGGTTCATGCGCGCAGCATGCTGGTGCCCGAACTCGATGACGACGGCAGCGTGCTCGGTTGTTTCGTGCTGTCAGTTGACATCTCCGAACTCAAGAGCGCGCAGGCGGCCTTGGTGCAAGCGCAGAAAATGGAAGCCGTGGGCCAACTGACGGGCGGGCTCGCGCACGACTTCAACAACTTGCTCACCGTCGTCGTCGGCAATTTGGCCGCACTTAGGGAACGCCACACGGATGACGACATAGCCGAATTCGTCGATCCTGCCCTCAAAGCGGCCAATCGGGGGGCGGAGTTGATCAAGCGGCTGCTCGCGTTTTCGCGGCAACAGCCGCTGGAACCCCGCCCCGTCGATATCGCTGACTTGGTGGACGGCACGATCGCCCTGCTCAAGCGGTCCTTGCCAGATAACATCTCTGTTGCCACGCACCTCGCTCTGCCCGCTATTTTCGCGCTGACCGACCCGAACCAACTGGAAAATGCCCTGCTCAACCTGGCCTTTAATGGACGCGACGCCATGCCCGATGGCGGGCGCCTGCGCATCGACATCGTTCCTATGGCCGTGGGCGGCGAGTTCGAGCTCGAACTCGATGTGCAGGCGGGCAATTATGTGCAAATAGCGGTCAGCGACGATGGCGCGGGCATGGATGCATGCACGGTGGCGCGCGCCTTCGAACCGTTTTTTACCACCAAGCGCTTCGGCGCCGGCAACGGCTTGGGTTTGTCGATGGTGTATGGCTTTGCCAAGCAGTCTCACGGCGGGGTCAGTATCAAGAGTACCCCTTGCCAAGGCACGACGGTGCGCTTGTTATTGCCGCGTTGCGATGCGGTGCCTACTTTGTCGGCAAACGCGCTCGATGCCGCCTTAACGAATAAGCAACAAAAGCCGCTGGTATTGCTGGTCGATGATGATAGCGACGTGCGCAAAATCATCCGCTACCAGCTGACCGATCTGGGCTACCCCGTATTGGAAGCGGAAGACAGCGCGGAAGCCCTCGCCATGCTGGGCAGCGTGCCCGATATCGGCATCCTGGTTTCCGACATTGTCCTGCCTGGCAACATGAATGGTCTCGAAATCGGGTGCCTGGTGCGCGCCAGCTATCCCCACATCCAGGTGCTCTTGATCAGTGGCTATGCGGACGATGCCCAAGCAGGCGGGCCGAATGAATCCCCCCTTTTCGTTCTCAAAAAGCCGTTCACGAAAGGGATGCTTCAAGCGGCGCTAGATGCGGAGCGGACATGAGCCCGGCTGACCTGCTCGCGGGCGAAAGCCGCGGAAAATGCGTCTACATCGTCGAGGACGATGCCGCCGTGGCGAAGGTCATCCGCATGATCCTTCACGATTTCGGCTTTGAAACCGTCGAATGCGGCACCGGCTCCGAACTCTTTCGTCAAATTGGATGCCGCGCGCCCGACCTTTGCATCGTCGATTTGGGACTGCCCGATATGGATGGCATGGACGTCGTGCGTCAGCTGCAGGCAAAGCATGATTGCGGCATATTGATCCTCACCGGACGCGGCTATGTGGGAGACCGGATCTTGGGCCTTGAGCTGGGCGCGGATGATTATGTGGCGAAGCCGTTCGATCCGCGCGAACTGGTGGCGCGCGTTCGCAGCATCTTGCGCCGCACCGGCAATTTGTGCGGCATAGACCCGGGCAGCAAATCCCATATCGCGCAATTTTCGGGCTGGCGCTTTAATATGGACAATCATATGCTCACGGCAAAAGATGGGCAGGAATCGAATCTCAGCACGGCCGAAGCACAGCTGCTCAAGGTGTTCCTGGCGCGACCCAATCGCATCTTGACCCGGGAACAGCTGTTAAACGAGCGCGACGTCTCGCCTTACGACAGGAGTATCGACGTGCGCATATCGCGCCTGCGCCGCAAACTGGAAGTCGATCCCCAGAATCCGAAGTTGATCCGCACCGTGTACGGTGCCGGCTATCTTTTTTCAACCAAGGTCAGCTAAGAAGGAGGCAAACCGGGCTCGGCTGCGCGTGAAATGCAGGCGGCCAGACGGGCACCGCCTTGCCGGCAGCGGAACCGGTCGCCGTTTAGGCTGAAATACGGGCGCTCGACGCGCCCATGTCGATGATTTCGCTCAAGTCTTCCAAGCTTTGTTGCTCATTTTTGCCCGAGGTGCTCAATGTCATATCCGCTTTGCCATACAGCTGTGCGCGCCCTTGCAAGATGCGGCGCAAGTCTTCCATCGCCTCATTATTGTCATCCATCGGCCGATTGTCACCCTGCGCCACGACGCGCGACATATGCTCATCAGGCGAGGCCGTCAGCCATATGACCATGCAAGAAGAGAGCAGCAACTCGAAGGTGGCAGGTTCCGTCACCAGGCCGCCGGGGATTTCGATGACGGCGCGCTTGTTCTTGGTCACCACGGTCTCGAGCGCGCGCCTTTCGTAGCGGCGGTAGCCGGTCTGCCCATACAGGGAAAACACTTCGCTCATCGACGTGCCCGCTTCGCGTTCGATTTCCTGCGTCAAACGTATAAAGGGGACGCCCATGCGTTTGGCCAGCATCGCTCCCAAGGTCGACTTGCCGCTGCCGCGCAAGCCGATGAGCGCGATCCGCTCGCGCTTGCCCTTTGCATGCATGCTGCCGAATTCAACGAACAGTAGTTCCCACACGCGTTGCAATTGTTGCGAGTCGATTCGCATCAGAAATTCGTGCAAGAGCTTCATCTCGACGGATACTTCTTCTTCCCGCAGCAGGTCGGCGAGCGGGGTCGCCAAGGCATGCGCGACCTGACGCAACAGGTTAATCGAGATGTTGCCCTGCCCCATTTCCAACTGTGCCAGATAACGCTCGGACACCTTGGAATCGCGGGCAAGAATTTTACGCGTCATGCCGCGCTGGGCCCGGATGGTGCGCACACGTTCGCCCAACTTGGCCAGGTAATCACCCTGGGGCTTGGCCAACTCCACCTCAGCGTTCAAACCCAAAATACTAAAATCGTCCATTTTATCGTTCCGCTCGGCATAAAAAGTCATTTACGTGCCTCAACATGCACCATCATGCAGAAATGCCGACGTTTATCGGCCTTTATTTCCTAGTCATTTTAACAAAGATCTTCGATTACCTTCAAGGACATCGTCGGGCACTAGAGAGCGGGTCGGGCAGACCATTTAGCCAGGACGATGGAAAGTGCAGGCCGACACCATCCCCATCTCGGCGCAAGTGCATTATGTTGCATTTTCACGACGCATTTAAGCTTGACACCAGGAATTTAACCCTTATAATTATGCATAATAGTGCATAATCAAGCTGTGTCAAGCGCATGAAACAAGAAACGCGCTGTACTTAGGGAGAACTAAATGGTACTTGTTAGCGCGTCAGATACGAAAGCTACGGATTCACTCGTTCTCGACTTTCCGCAAATTTATAATGCCGCGGTCGATCTGATCGATCGCAATCTGGTCCTCGGCCGCGCCGGCAAGGTCGCCATCCATGATGATTTGGGAAGCTACACCTACGCCGAGCTGGCGCAGCGGGTCAATCGTTTTGCAGGCGCGCTAACGCAGCTCGGTGTGTGCATGGAGCAAAGGATCGTGCTCTGCTTGCACGACTCCATCGATTTCCCCACGGCTTTTCTGGGCGCGATCAAGGCCGGCATCATTCCGATCGCAATCAATACACTATTGACGAGCAAAGACTACGACTACATGTTGCGCGACAGCCACGCTCAAGTGCTGGTCGTGTCGCAAGCCGTGCTTGAGCGCTTCCGGCCCATCCTGGCCGGCCAACCGTTTTTAAAACATGTCATTGTATCGGGCGAAAATTCGGGCGATTACTTGCGCTTCTCCGAATTGTGCGCGGCCGCCTCATGCGAATTCGACGCTGCCCCCACCTCCTGCAACGATGTCTGTTTCTGGCTGTATTCATCAGGGTCAACGGGCTCGCCAAAAGGGACCGTGCACTTGCACAGCAGCTTAATTTATACCGCCGAACTTTACGCAAAACCGATTTTGGGCATCCAGGAAAGCGACCTGGTGTTTTCAGTGGCCAAATTGTTTTTCGCCTACGGCTTGGGAAACGCCTTGACCTTTCCCCTCGCCGTAGGCGCGACGACGGTACTCATGGCCGAGCACCCGACGCCAGCTAGCGTCGCGCGCATCCTGCGCCAACACCGCGTGACGATATTCTACGGTGTTCCCACTTTGTACAACACTCTCCTAGCGAGCGCGGACATGCCGCGCCGGGACCAACTGGCGCTACGGCGCTGCACCTCGGCCGGCGAAGCCTTGCCGGCCGATATAGGCAAACGCTGGACGGCTGCCACGGGCATCGAGATACTAGACGGCATCGGCTCGACGGAAATGCTGCACGTTTTTCTGTCCAACCGGCCGGGACAGGTCCGCTACGGGACCACCGGCCAACGCATACCGGGCTACCAGTTAAGGCTGGTCGGTGAAGACGGCAAGGAAGTGGCCAAGGGCGACATCGGCGACCTGCAGATTTGCGGACCGAGCAGTGCTTTGCATTACTGGAATAACCCCCAAAAAACCCGTGAAACCTTCGTCGGAGCGTGGACCCACAGCGGCGACAAGTACATCGAAAACGAGGACGGGTATTTCACCTATTGCGGGCGCAGCGACGACATGCTCAAAGTCGGAGGCATCTACGTTGCGCCGTTCGAGGTCGAGACGGCCTTGGGCTCGCATCCGTCGGTGCTGGAAGTTGCCGTGATCGGCCATCCAGATGAAGACAAGTTGATCAAACCAAAAGCGTATGTCGTCTTGCGTCCGGGCGCATTGCCCGACCAGGGACTGGTCACGGCCTTGCAGCAACACGTTAAAAAGCAGCTTGCCCCCTACAAGTACCCGCGTTGGGTCGAATTCATTGAAGAATTGCCCAAGACTGCCACTGGCAAAATACAAAGATTCAAACTTCGAAGCACGACCAAACCGTCGCCGCATGAAGTCTGACACGAGGGGCGTTTTGAACCACCCCATTGGCTCCACGGCGCAACTTGCGGATAAGGAGGTCGCTGTAATTTAGGTTTCAAGGCAATCGCCGCTTGCCCACCAAGGCAATCAACGGCACGTCGCTTTATCCCCCTCAAACCCAGGGGTCTTTGCTTGTCGTTAATCAATAAGTAGTCTTTTTTCTTAAATATAAAAATTACAGGGAGACATTTTCATGAACAAATCGCTACTCGCACTGGCCGTTCTGGGTGCATTCGCAGGCGCTGCACAAGCGCAATCATCAGTCACGGTGTATGGCATTATCGATGCCGGCATCATGTCACAAAGCAATAGCGGCACCCCATCGGCGGGGCGCACCACGGCCTTCGTCGACGCCCCGATCCTGCCCAGTATCTACGGATTTAAGGGGAAAGAAGACCTCGGCAACGGTTTGTTTGCGGGATTCAACCTGGAAGGCGGCTTTAACAGCGGCAATGGCACGCATGACAGTCCGGGCGTGAACCAGTCTCAAATATTCGGGCGCGAAGCAAAAGTGACCCTGGGCGGCGACTGGGGTACCGTGGGTG
>PKWL01000013.1 GCA_003133225.1 Janthinobacterium sp. | reverse complement strand
CGTCCAAGGAACCGAGCCAGACACTGATCAAGGATGCGACCTGGCTGCTGTCGGCGGCGGGGGCGCTGGCGTTGACCAGAGCGAGCGTCTGGGTACGCAAATCTTGCGGCATTCGTTTCATCTTGCTTCTCCAATGCGGTGTTAAATCCGATTGCTGTTGCTCCGGCTTGTGGCCGAGCGTCAGCAATTTATATAAGACGAGGGGTGCCCGTCCAAATGACTAGGCGCACCAGGGGGCCCAGCTAGGCGAGCGCAACGACGGGCGCGAAGCCTGTCAGCTTGGCCCCCCATTTGGCAAAATCAATTGACCTTGCTCAATTAGGCGCTTCAGTTCGCTGCCGGCCAACAATTCTCTAACCCCAGCATCGCTCTGATCTTGCGCCGGACGATGCGACGCCAGGTGGCGCCTTGGGAACGGGCGCATCAGCTTCGGCTTTGAGGATGGTTCACGCCGCGCGCAAAAGAGGCGCTTCAATAACGCCCGCTTGCGTTTCGCCTCCGGTGCCGAGCGCGCCTTCCCATTTAGCGACCACTGCGGCGGCGATGGCGTTGCCCACAGCATTGGTGGCCGAACGCCCCATGTCGAGAAACTGATCGATCCCCATCAGCAGCAACAGGCCGGCTTCGGGAATATGGAACTGGGTAAGGGTGGCGGCGATGACCACTAACGAGGCGCGCGGCACGCCGGCCATGCCCTTGGAGGTCAGCATCAACAGCAGCAGCATGACGATTTGGGTGCCCAGCGGCAGATCGATGCCATAGGCTTGGGCGATAAACAGGACGGCGAAGGTGCAATACATCATCGAGCCATCGAGATTGAACGAATAACCCATCGGCAGCACAAAGCTGGAAATTTTGCGTTGAACGCCAAACTTGTCGAGCGCCTCCAGAAGCTTGGGATACGCCGCCTCAGAACTGGCCGTGCAAAAAGCCAATAGGAATGGTTCGCGGATCAGCCCGACCAGCTTGAACACGCGCGCTCCGATAAAGACAAAGCCGCCCGCAATGAGCAGCGTCCACAGGCAGAACAGTCCGAGGTAGAAGCCACTCATAAACTTGGCAAAAGTGACCAGGATCGCGAGACCGTGCGTGGTGACAACCGAGGCCATCGCGGCAAACACGGCAAGGGGCGCCATTTTCATGATGGCACCCGTAATGCGCAGCATCACCTGCGCCAGCTGGTCGATCACCTCAGTTAGTTTTTTGCCCGATTCGCCCAGCCCGCCCAACGCGGTTCCGAAAAAGATCGCAAAAACCAGAACTTGCAAGATTTCATTGTTGGCCATGGCCTCGACCGGCGACTTCGGAACCATGTGCGAGATGAAGTCTTTCAAAGTAAACGCGGCCGGATTCAAACCGGTGGCTGCGGCAACGGGCGGCAGCGGCAGGCCCAAGTGGGCTCCCAGCTGCATCAGATTGGACAAGATGATGCCGAGCGTGAGCGAGACCAGCGACGCGCACACAAACCAACCGAAGGCCTTGGCGCCGATGCGGCCCGCCGCCTTGGCGTCGCCCATTTGTGCGATGCCAGTGGTCAAGGTGGAAAACACGAGCAGCGCGATGATCATTTTAATCAGGCGCAGAAACACATCGGTCACAATGGCGATGTGGGAGGCGATGTCGGCGGTGGTTTTTTGATCCGGGAATGTCTCATGGCAGGCATAACCTACGAGAATGCCCAAAATCATTGCGTACAGGATGTACCGGGTTAACGGCGGGCGTTTCGTTTTTATCGTCACTTCATCCAATTGAAATCTCCTTAA
Organism: Janthinobacterium sp.; assembly: GCA_003133225.1. GTDB lineage: Bacteria > Pseudomonadota > Gammaproteobacteria > Burkholderiales > Burkholderiaceae_D > Janthinobacterium. The sequence continues at coordinate 86,745 of PKWL01000013.1, read as the reverse complement.
ATTTAGTTGCCATGGGTAAATGCGGGCCGGCGCTTATCCGTGCGATGTGCCGTCGAGCTGTACATAGCAAAGGCCGTGCCAACGCCTGCTTATGCGGCAAGCCATCCGCAAGTGCTAGTTTCAGGGTATCTCTTTGGAAAACAGGGAAGCTAACGGACAGGTCCGTCCAAAATATGGGAAGAACGCCCGCATCGGCGTATGATTTTTGAAAATGCATGAACGACATGGGGCGGCGGCGGTACCACCTTACCCGTGTGAAATCCGACACGAGCATTACGATATTGACAAGCATGTGGGCGGCTCCCAACGGGACCCGATTCCGCCTGACCCTAGCAAGCTACCCGCTCGGCGATCTATATGGAACGTGGAACGGGGCGCCGGCATCCATCGATACCTATCGCCGCCAGGCGCCAGATGGGGTCGAAACGGTCACCATTCGCCTTTGAAAATTGCCATAACGTCATACCGCCGCGCCTCTTTTGGTACCTTATGCACGATGAGTTTGAGCGATTTTCTGGTGCCGGCCACACAGTCGTACAATGAGATTTCACCGCGTGGGAGGGAGCTTCCATAGGCGGCACTTTTGATGAGGAGGGGCCTGTGTCGCCAGCCGCCAAATTTGCTGGAGCTAGATTGGAGTTTAAATACTTTATACTAAAACTCTTCCCATTCGCCGCCACCGACGGCTGTAGGGGCAGCCACTGATCGCCTTGCAGAAGAAGCAGAGCTGTGCGTTAAATTAGCTGACGCAACATGCAGTGAGCGTGCTTTTGCTGGCAAGCTTGGCGCCGCTACCCGACGCGGCACCGCGCTGTGCTTAGCCACGGGCGGGATGCTGGCGCCATCGAGCTTGAATACGCTAACCACCTGCGCCAAGGTGCCGGCCTGATCTTGCAAAGACTCTGCCGCTGCGGCAGCCTCTTCCACCAACGCGGCATTTTGCTGGGTGACTTGATCCATTTGTGCAATCGCCTCGTTGATTTGCTCGATGCCCATGCTCTGCTCGGCGCTGGCAGCCGTGATTTCCCCAATGATGTCAGTCACTCTTGTCACGCTTTCCACGATCTCGTCCATGGTGGCGCCAGCTTGATTAACCAGCTTGGCGCCGGCATCGACTTTCTCGACCGAGTCGCCGATCAGCGCCTTGATTTCTTTGGCGGCCGCCGCCGAGCGCTGCGCTAAGCTGCGCACTTCGCTCGCCACGACGGCGAAACCACGCCCCTCTTCGCCGGCGCGCGCTGCTTCCACGGCAGCGTTCAACGCCAGGATATTGGTCTGGAATGCGATGCCATCGATCACGCTGATGATGTCGACGATCTTTTTCGACGACGCATTGATCGAGGCCATCGTATCGATCACCTGCGACACAACGGCGCCGCCCTTGAGCGCAACTGCGGACGCTGACACGGCCAGCTGGTTGGCTTGACGCGCATTGTCGGCGTTTTGCTTCACCGTACCCGTCAGTTCTTCCATCGACGACGCTGTTTCCTCCAGCGAACTAGCTTGCTGCTCGGTGCGCGAAGACAAATCAAGGTTGCCGGCCGCGACCTGGCTCGATGCTGTGGCGATGGTATCGGCGCTAGTGCGCACGTCGCCGACGATTTTGAACAAACTTCCGTTCATGCCCTCGAGCGCCTGTAATAATTGACCGGTTTCGTCCGCCGAATTGACGTCGATGCGGCAGCTCAAGTCACCGCTAGCGACCGTCTGCACCAAGGCCACCGCCGCTTTAATGGGAACGGTAATGCCGTGCGTGATGAAGCGGGCGATGCCGGCGCCCAGTATGATGGCCAATCCCGTTAATGTCAGCATCAGGATGCGCGCGCGGGCATAGGCCTGCTGCGCATCGGCCACATCTTGTTCTTTGATTTTATTTTCCAGGTCAACCAAATCAGACAAGGCGGTTCTCCCTTTGGACTGGAGCGGGCGATAATCTTTTATCAACACTTTGGTTGCGTCCTCCCCTTTGTTCAGCAACGCCAGCCCCACCGCTTTTGCCAATACCGGAGTGGCGGCGGATTCAAACTCCTTAATTTTTAGCAGCGCCGATTTTTCTTCGTCCGTCGTGCTGGCGTGACTCATAAAACTCTTATTTAACTTATTTTCGGCTCTTGCATACCTGGCCGCCTGCTCGTCGATACGCAAGGCCTCCGGTTTCTTGTCCGCTTCCTCTGTCAAGATTACCAAATTGCGCACGGCAATCGATCGTTCAAACGTGGTTTGAAGCATGACCGTCGATAATTGCATTTCGACATCATTAACTTGGGTGATGCCGTCCATACGATCCTGGAGCAGCGCCATGCGGCTAATGCCTAGCCCCGCAATCGCCACCAGCAGTAGCAGCACGATGCCGAAGCCGGCGCCCAGGCGGGTGCCAATTTTTAAATTTCGAATTTTCATTTATTACCCTAATTGAAGACCATGGGATGAGTGCGAAGACTCGTTGGATCAGGTTAGGCACGATGGGTGGCATCTTGCGCCGCCCCCGCCCCCCATTTTGGCAAGTGGCCTTGACTTGCTCGTCGTTGAATGTGATCCCGCCCGCTACTGCCTACCCCATTCCAACGCGTTAATGCTCTGTCTGGCACCTGACTCGATGTAATTTGCGCACCGTACGTATATTGCTATAAATCAATTTTATTGAATTGATTTATGTCAATTTGTGGCGGCTCGATGCCGGCTGTCGCCTGTCTGCTTCCTTGAGGCGTTGCTGTGCCTGGCCCAGGAAATCGAATGCGGCACGAGCATTTCAGTTTTCTCCTCGCGATTGCCGGCCACGGATTTGGCGCAAACCGTCAGCGTCGTGGTGATGGGCTATTTATTGCGGGAAAGGACCGGCCCAGCTGAAAACTATTTCAAATCAAGAGATTCAAAAAATGCGTCTATTTTGCTTTACGAAGCTACATTTAGTATTTACTCTATATTAAACATCAATATGTAGTGTTATAAGGAGGCGTAATGGCAGCGCAAGCAATATCGTTTCTGACCCAAGTCATCAAACGCGACGGTAGCATCAAGCAATTTAATTCCAGCAAGATCGCGTCGGCACTGTTGCGTGCCGGGCAAGCCGCCGGCGAATTCGGCGGCACGAAGGCGCAGTTACTGACCCAGCAAATCGTGGACCAGAAGATAGCGCTGCATGGCGGCGCACCGCACATCGAACAGATTCAAGATGCAGTGGAGACGGTGCTGTTTGATGCCGGCTACCGCAAGACGCTACGGGCCTATATCGTCTATCGCGAGCAGCACAGCACATTGCGTGGCGACCGCAAGACGCTGGTGGATGTCGAGGCCTCGATCAACGAGTACCTAGATAAGATTGACTGGCGCGTCAACGCAAATGCCAATCAGGGATATTCGCTGGGTGGCCTGATCTTGAATGTCTCGGGCAAAGTGATCGCCAATTACTGGCTCAGCCATGTCTATCCGCCAGCCGTGGGCGAGGCCCATCGCAACGCCGATTTGCACATCCACGATCTCGACATGCTCTCCGGTTACTGCGCCGGCTGGTCGCTACGCACGCTGCTTAGCGAAGGCTTGAACGGGGTGCCGGGCAAAGTCGAATCGGGAGCGCCCAAGCATATGTCGAGCGCAGTCGGGCAAATCGTCAACTTCCTGGGCACTTTGCAAAATGAATGGGCCGGCGCGCAGGCATTTAGCTCGTTTGATACCTACATGGCGCCGTATATCCGCAACGATCAACTCGATTATGCCAGCGTCAAGCAGCATATCCAGGAGCTGATTTACAACCTCAATGTGCCCTCGCGCTGGGGCACCCAAACCCCGTTTACCAACCTTACCTTCGACTGGGTGTGTCCCGAGGACTTGCGGGCTCAGGTGCCGCTGATCGGCGGCGTGGAAATGCCATTCGCCTATGGCGACTTGCAGCGTGAGATGGATATGATCAACCGCGCCTACATCGAAGTCATGATGGCGGGCGATGCCAAGGGACGGGTCTTCACCTTTCCCATTCCTACCTACAACATCACGCCGGATTTCGATTGGGACAGTCCCAACGCTACTTTGTTGTTTGAAATGACGGCACGTTACGGCTTGCCCTATTTCCAGAATTTCATTAATTCGGAGCTGAAACCGAGCATGATCCGCTCGATGTGCTGTCGCTTGCAGCTGGACTTGCGCGAATTGCTCAAGCGCGGCAACGGTTTGTTCGGTTCAGCCGAGCAAACCGGTTCGCTGGGCGTGGTGACGATCAATTGCGCACGTTTGGGTTACCTTTACAAAGGCGACGAAGACGCACTGTTGCAGCGCATGGACGCTTTGCTAGAGCTTGGCCAAATCAGCTTGGAAATCAAGCGCAAAGTGATCCAGCGTTACATGGACCATGGCTTGTTCCCGTATACCAAGCGCTATCTTGGCACCTTGCGCAATCATTTTTCCACGCTCGGCGTCAATGGCATTAATGAAATGATTCGTAACTTCACTGATGGCGCGCACGACATCACGAGCGAGTGGGGGCATGCGTTCGCGCTGCGCTTGCTCGATCATGTGCGCGCGCGAATGCTGGTGTTTCAGGAAGAGACGGGCAATATGTACAACCTGGAAGCAACCCCGGCCGAAGGCACCACCTATCGATTTGCCAAAGAAGATCGCAAGCGTTTTCCCGCCATCTTGCAGGCGGGAACTGAAGATATGCCGTATTACACCAACTCGTCGCAACTGCCGGTCGGATTCACGGATGATCCATTCGAAGCGCTGGAACGGCAAGATGCACTACAGCGCAAATATACGGGCGGCACCGTCTTGCATCTGTATATGAACGAGCCGCTGTCCAGCGCAAACGCTTGCCGCACCCTGGTAAAGCGCGCGCTCAGTCGTTTTTCGATGCCGTATATCACGGTCACGCCAACGTTTTCGATCTGTCCGAAACATGGTTATCTGGCCGGCAGCCACGCATTTTGTCCAAAATGCGATGACGACATCATCGCCCGTAAACAAACTTCAATCTCCTAGGAAATAACCATGACTGAACTTAGTAATCCGAATGCCCACCAAGGGATCAGCTTGAGCGACGAAGAACGCCAGCCCTGCGAAATCTGGACCCGCGTGATGGGCTATCACCGGCCGTTATCGTCATTTAATATCGGCAAAAAGGCGGAGTTCCATGAACGCCGGTATTTCAACGAAGAATGCGCACAGCGTTCCGATTGAAAGCGTTGAACGTGGGCGGCATGACGCCGTTTTCCGCCACCGATTATCCGGGCCAACTGGCCGCGGTTATTTTCGTGCAAGGCTGTCCGTGGCGCTGTGGCTATTGCCATAACCCGCATTTGAAGCCGCGCCTGGGCGCCCGTCCGATCGCATGGCAGCAGGTGCTCGATTGGCTTGGGCGGCGGGTTGGGCTCATCGATGCGGTCGTATTTAGCGGCGGCGAGCCGAGCATCGATCCGGCGCTGGCCGGCGCCATCGGCGCCGTGCGCAAACTGGGGTTCGATATTGGATTGCATACGGCCGGGATCTATCCCAAACGGCTGGCGGAAATATTGCCGCTCTTGGACTGGGTCGGACTCGACATCAAGGCGCCGTTTGCGCATTACGAGCGGATCACGCAAATTGCCGCCAGCGGCGCTCAAGCGCTGGCGGCCGCCGAAGCAATCCTGGCAAGTGGCGTCAACTACGAGTTTCGCACCACCATCCACCCCGCCTTGCTGCCAGAGGCCGATGTCCTGGCGCAGGCGCAAGGCTTGGCGCGGATGGGGGTGCAAAACTATGTGTTGCAGATTTTTCGGGCGCAGGGAAGTGGGGACGCTGCGCTAAATTCGGTTGCCATGGCCGGGTATCCAAGTGCTCAGCTGTTGCGTCAGGTGGCGCAACTGTTCCCCCACTTTACGTTACGGCGCGCTTAAAACTCCCCCTTTGGCCTTAGAGGCGATTTCCAGTCGGGCGCCCTACTCGACGCCACTTGGCCGCACCGCGCCGAGCTCGATGCCTAGTTCTGCGCCCGCATAAAATTCGCGGCGCCTATTTATTGGTCAAGACGGCGCTGCCGAAGGAACCGCCGCGCCTCAATGAAGTATTGCGTATTGCGTATGGCGTATTGCGCTTGATCGCACGGCTCGGCGGCTTTCCGGCGCATGCGAGCCCTGGTGCACGAGGGCCAAGACACATTGGCAAGAAATGTTGCGCGAGATGGTGTCTTTATCCTTCAATGGGCGGCGCCATGAATGGCGTCGGCAACTGAGGCAGGTCGTTACTCAAAGCGACCAACGCAATAATTACGGTTACTCCCGGCGTCCAAGTCGGCATTTCCCATATCAGTACGGTTAATGCACGGCGTCAGTGCCCTGGCTAGCTCCACCCCAGGTGGGCATTCGTGCGCCGCGCGCGGCGCGCCGCCGCGAATGGCGAATCGACATGAACGCTAGGGCGGGAACAGGTGAGTGATGGAGGAATCGATCAACCGTTCGTGATGGCGCCGCACGACACCAGCGCCAGCTTCGGGGGTTGCGCTTACTCGTGTTCGCGCAAACGGTTAAAGGCTTCGTCGATGCGCTCGACCGCGATGATGCTCATGCCCTCGATTGGCAACTTTGGCATATTCGCTTTCGGTATCATGGCCATTGAAAAGCCCAGCTTGGCCGCCTCGCGCAAGCGTTCCTGGCCGCGCGGCGCGGGGCGGATCTCGCCGGCCAAGCCCACTTCGCCAAAAACCACGAGCCCGCGCGGCAACGCCTTGTTGCGCATCGACGAGTTAATTGCAAGCAAAACGGCCAGGTCGGCGGCCGGTTCCGTGATTTTCACTCCGCCCACAGCGTTGATGAAGACGTCCTGGTCGAATGCGGCGATGGCGGCATGCCGGTGCAATACCGCCAACAGCATCGCCAGCCGGTTTTGTTCAAGGCCGACGGACAAGCGGCGCGCGTTCGGCAAATGGCTGGTGTCGACCAAGGCCTGGATCTCGACTAGCAAGGGGCGGGTGCCCTCCTGGGTGACCATGACGCAAGAACCCGGCACCAAGCTGTCGTGCTGAGACAAGAACAAGGCCGACGGGTTAGATACCCCCTTCAAGCCCTTTTCCGTCATGGCAAAGACGCCGAGCTCATTGATGGCGCCGAAGCGGTTCTTGATCGCGCGCACGAGGCGGAAGCTGGAATGGGCGTCGCCCTCGAAATACAGCACGGTGTCGACGATGTGCTCGAGCACGCGCGGGCCGGCTAGGGCGCCCTCTTTGGTCACGTGACCGACCAAAATGATCGTAATGCCGCTGCGTTTGGCGAGCCGCGTCAGCTGCGCGGCACATTCGCGCACCTGCGCCACCGAGCCTGGGGCCGAGCTAAGCGCATCCGAATAGACGGTCTGGATCGAATCGATGACGGCCACTTGCGGCTTCAGCTCGGCCAAGGTGGCAAGGATCTTTTCAAGCTGGATCTCCGCTTGCAGGCGCAGATCCTTAGCCTCAATCAGCAGCCGTTTGGCGCGCAAGGCAATCTGCGCGCCCGACTCCTCACCGCTGACGTAGAGCACGCTCTTCGCATGCGACATATTGGCCAGCGCCTGCAACAGCAGCGTCGACTTGCCGATGCCAGGATCGCCGCCGATCAGCACCACGCCGCCCGCCACCAGGCCGCCGCCAAGCACGCGATCGAATTCATCGATGCCCGTGCCAAAGCGGGGCGCGTCGATGGCTTCGATATCGGCCAGCGAGAGCACGGGCGCCGTCTGCGCCAGCGGCAGATGGTCGATGCTTGAATAGCGATCGCCGGCGCCCGTCTCGACGATGGTTTCAACCAGGGTGTTCCACTGCTGGCAGGCAGGGCACTGGCCGCTCCATTTATTGCCGATGCCGCCACACTCGGTACAGCTGTAATTGGTTCTCGCTTTGGCCATGTGGGGAAATAGGTAGCTCTACGGTGAAAAATAAGGCCGGCGCCAATCTGGGCGCCGCCAACTAATAAAGAAACGCTAACCTTCCACCACGCGCACGCGCGGCGCCAGTGCGCACATCAGCTCGTAGCCTATGGTGCCGGCGGCGCTCGCCACCTCGTCGATCGGCAAGGCGCCGCCCCACAAGGTCACCTTGCTGCCCAGATGCGCCGCCGGCACCGGACTCAAGTCGACCGTTATCATGTCCATCGACACCCGTCCAATCAGACTGGTTCTGACACCGTCGACCAAGACCGGCGTGCCGTGCGCCGCATGGCGCGGATAGCCGTCGGCATAACCGCAGGCAATGACGCCAACGCGCAACGCGCGGTCAGCCTGGTACCGGCTGCCATAGCCGACCGCATCGCCAGGGGCGATGTCTTGCACGCCGATGATGGCGCTGCCCAAGGTCATGGTGGGAAGCAGATCGAAGGCCGCGGCCGGCTTGCCTCCGGCCGAGGCGCCATACAACATGATGCCGGGCCGTACCCAGTCGCTAACTAGCTCCTGGTCCAGATCGGCCTGGCGCAGCATACCGGCCGAGTTCGCCACGCAGCACGCCCCCTCCAGGCCGGCGACCCCGGCCTTGAAACGCCTGATCTGTTCGCTCATGGGCAAATACGAGTGGTTCAGCTCGTCGGCATTGGCGAAGTGCGTCATGAAAGTGATTTGGCCCACAGCCGGGATGGCGCGCAGGCGGGCGTGGGCGGTGGCGAATGCGTGCGGCATGAAACCGAGGCGGTTCATGCCGGTGTTCATTTTCAGATGCAGGTCGATGGTCCCGGGCAGGCGGGCCGCCTCCAGCATCTCGATCTGCTCGACGCAGTGGACGGCGCCGTTAAAACCGTAGGCGAGCATCAAGATCAGGTCGGCCGGCTCAAAAAAGCCTTCCAACAACAGAATCGGCTTGGTCCAGCCCAGTTCGCGCAGGCGCACCGCATTGTCGAACTCGATCAAGGCCAATCCGTCGGCGCCGGCTAGGCCCCGCATGGCCCGTTCCAGCCCGTGCCCGTAGGCGTTGGCCTTCACCACGCCCCACACCTTGGCCCGCGGCGCGCACGCCTTGGCCCGCGCCAGATTATGTTTCATGGAATTGAGATGAATGGTTGCAACAATCGGCCTGGGCATAGATTCTCTACGACATGGTGAGTGAAGTTCGTATTTTACCGGACGCGGCCCGCGACGCTGTGCTCAAACTTTGGGAATACCTGCCATTCATGGTATAAAGCAAGCCAGATATGCTTTCAGGCACTCCAGAATGAATCGCGGTTTCTACACTATCATCGCGGCACAGTTTTTTTCGTCCTTGGCCGATAGCGCTCTCCTTTTCGTCGCGATCGCTTTGCTAACTTCCATGAAGTCGCCGCCATGGATCACGCCCCTGCTCAAATTATCGTTTGTGCTGTTCTATGTGTTGCTGGCCGCCTTCGTCGGCGCTTTCGCCGATGCCTTGCCAAAAGGCCGCGTCATGTTCATCGCCAATCTGATCAAGATCGTCGGTTGTAGCCTGATTTTTTTCGACGTTCACCCTCTCATCGCTTACGCCGTGGTCGGTTTCGGCGCAGCGATTTACTCGCCGGCAAAATACGGCATCTTGACGGAATTGTTGCCGCCCGAAAAGTTGGTGGCGGCCAACGGCTGGATCGAAGGTTCCACCATCACCTCCATCATTTTGGGCACCGTGATGGGTGGCATGCTAGTCACCGGCCGCACCTCGGCCTTCTTGCTCGGCTTCGATATGCCGATGGTCGATGGCGGGATTGAGACGCCGGCCGAAGCGGCGCTGTGCGTCGTGATCGGCACCTATGTGCTGGCCGCCGTATTTAATTTGAGAATTCGCGACACCGGTTGCATTTACCCGCATCAGGAACGTAACCCGATCAAATTGATCACCGACTTTGCCAATTGCTACAACATCTTATGGAAAGATAAACTGGGCCAGATTTCGCTCGCCGTCACCACCTTGTTTTGGGGCGCGGGAGCGACCTTGCAACTGATCGTCCTGAAATGGGCTGAAAAATCGCTGCATATGCCGTTCGACAAGGCGACCGGCCTGGTCGGCGTGGTTGCCATCGGGGTCGCGCTAGGGGCGGTATCGTCGGCCCGCTTCATTCCCTTGAGGAAATCTTTGACCGTGATTCCACTCGGCATTGCCATGGGGGTCATCGTGATGGGGATGACCCTCGTTCATTCGTACTGGCTGGCGTACCCCCTGCTCGTGCTGATCGGCGTGCTGTCGGGCTTTTTTGTAGTGCCGATGAATGCCCTGCTGCAGCATCGTGGTCATGTCTTGATGAGCGCCGGCCATTCGATCGCGGTACAAAACTTCAATGAAAACCTGTCGATCTTAACCATGCTCGCGATGTACTCGCTTATGATCCGCTTGCACCTCGATCTCGATATCATCATCGTCCTGTTCGGCCTGTTTGTGGCCGGCGCCATGTACCTAATCATGCGCAAGCATGCCGCCAGCCAGCGCGAACACGATTCGCTGGCCCTAATTGGCGAACACAAGCATTAAATCAGGACGGCAAGGCCGCCCTGGCGCGCGCGCCCGCTTCGACTAGCCAATGGTCGGGCACGACGAAGCCACGCTCTTGTTCCAAGATCCAGCCGTTTTCCTCGCGCACCGCGGCCACCATGACGGGCGCCGCCATTGTGGCGAAGCACTTGGCCAGCGCGCCCGGCAGTTCTTGTCGGCTTAATACTTCCACGCCCAGCGCCGCCTTCACTGGCGCCAGCCATTGCCTGCGCGCCAAGACGACAAAGTGCTCGCCCCTCAGATTGGCAGCTTGCTCCAGCGGGCACCAAAACCCGTGATTATGCGCGGCCCCGATTCCCGCCATTGCTGGCACCACATCGTCCCGATAAAACAGCCATCCCTTAACTAGCGCCTGCGCCCCCGCTAGAGCTTGCGGCAGCAGGCTTTGCGCTGCCGGGTGGCGCCCCAGCAATAACTGCTGGCCGATGATCTTGCGCATCTTGGCGCCCAGCGTATCGGTCAAACCGGGGCCAACCAGGCGCTCAATGGCGTCGTCGGGGCCGTCTTGGAGCAGATAAAACTTGGTGGCGAACTCCCAATGCCACAGCGTGGCGCCCGAACGCAGCAAAAAATCAAATTCCCCCAAGGTCTGATGCAAGTTGGCGCGCACCTGTAGACCGTGCGCCACCAGACAGCGCTGCTGCTCAAAATAGAAGGCCATCAGCGCTTCGGCGTAGAGGCCCAGCCGCGCGTGGGAGCGCACGCCCAGCGCCGCCTCGAGAGGCGCCGGGTCCTCTTCCAGCGCCGCCAGCCATATGGCGGTAGCAGGACCAATCTGACCCAGGGTCGCGATCTTGCCCTCCCATAAAGCGTGCCCCGGGTCGAGCAAGTCGGGTCCGTCGAGTAGCCATGCTAGAGCGCGCACGTGGGGTCGCGTGAGATGGGCCCACTTGCGCTCGAAGCGCACTTGAAAGGTGTCAGGCGCGCCGGCCATGCGCTTGCCCCGCCAGGCACAGGTCGGCCCATGCCTTTGCCTTGTCCTCGCCCCGGCACAACAGAGCTTCAGGGTCGATGCTAGCGACCACGGGCGTCGCCCGGTACTGATGCACGGTGCCGCGCTCCGCATGGCCTAGCAAGGCGCTCGCGGCAGGCTGGCCGAGAGCGACGATCAAGCCACTTTGCGTCAAGCTCAGTTCGCGCTCGAGGAAAGGGCGGCAAGCTGCCACTTCTTGCGCCAACGGCGCTCGGTCGGCGCCGCTGCCATCTTGCGCGCGACATTTCACGAGATTCGTCACGTACGCGTCTTGCTGGCCGATCGCAAGCAGCATATTACCCAGTAATACCCCGGCCGCGCCGCTCACCGCCTGCCCGGCCTTCTCGTCAGCGCGGCTCGGGCCGCTGCCGAGCAGCAGCCAGTCGGCTTTAACGCCGCCGCGCCCGAACACGGAACGCTCGCGCTTGCGGCATAAATCGCAGCGCGTACAGGCGGCGGCGGCCGCCTTCAGTTCGGCCCAGTCCATCCGTGCGATCGCCTCTTCAGTCGCGGCGGGCACGGGCGCCGGCACGGGTGCGTCATCGAACCACGCCATCGACACGGCGCCCGGGGCCGCGCTTGGCGCTTCCACCTTCGGCAGGGTTGGTGCCAGCTCCCCGGGCGCCAGCGCCGACGAACGGGCTCGGCTGCGCAGCAACCATAAGGGCCCGACGCCCATCGCGTCGAGAAACAGAACGCTCCGGTCTGAGGAGGGCTTCATAGGTCGAGCCGCATGACGATGGCGTCCTCGCGTTGCTGGTTGGCAGCCGGATAATACGCCTTGCGGCGCCCGATCTGGGCAAATCCAAAACGCCGGTAGATCTCGAGCGCCCGCGGATTGGATGGCCGCACTTCCAATAGGACCGATGCCAGGCCCAGTTCGCGTGCGCAAGAAACTGCCGAGCGGAGCAAAAAACGGCCCAAACCGCGCCCCTGAAGCTCGGCGCGCACGGCCACGTTGAGCAAATGCGCCTCATCGACCATCGGCATCAGCAGATAATATCCGAGCAGCAGGCCGGCCCGATCGCGCAGCAGCCACGCTTCATAGCCGCTGGCAAGGGAATCGGCAAAGTTGCCGCGAGTCCATGGATGGGGATAGACGCTGTGCTCGAGCGCAACGACCTCATCGACGTCGTGCTCCCTCATGGGCGAGCAGCAGAGCCCGCCTAATTTTTGCGCCTCCATCATAGACCGGCCTGGGCGGCGGCCTTCGCCATCTGCATGGCGTGCCGCTCGGCGCTGGTGAAGGCGATTTTGTTGCGCAAATACAGCGGCTGCGCCTCGCGCGGAGGCACCCAAGCGCCGGCCGCAAACGCCCGCCGCGCCAGCATCGCAATCTGGGCCGCGTGGGGCATGATGGCGGGGTACGCGTCGCCGCCAAACGGGCGCGCCGCAAACGCTTCTGCATAGGCGGCCAAGCCATTACCGCACGCAACCACCCCGGCCCCGCGCGCCTGCACGGCGCCGGGCGCCGACAGCGTGGGCGCCACCACCGTTATGGGGCCCGTCGCGGGACCATCGGCAAAGCGGTATTGGCCCCAATACACTTCGCCCATGCGCGCGTCAAGCACGACAAGAATGTCGGCGGCAGCATATTGTTGGCAACAAGCTAGCGCCATCGCGTCGAGTGTGACAACCGGGACCACCGGCAGACCGGCGCCGAACGCTAGGCCTTGGGCAATGCCGCAGGCGGTGCGCACGCCAGTGAAAGAACCGGGCCCGGCGCCGAAGGCGATGGCGTCGCAATCCTTGAGCGCGATGTCCGCCTCCTGCAGCAGCTCTAGCACCATGGGCAAAACGGACTGGGAATGGGTGCGCACACCGGACGCTTCACGGCGCCGCACCAAGTCGCCTTGCAACAAGGCGCAAGAGGCCAGTTCCGAGGAAAGTTCAATAGCGAATATGGTAGGCATGGCGTATTTTAACCCGGCCTGGGCGCTGCGGCCCAGGTCAACATGCGGGGCCCAAATCAATCGCGCCATTGTAGAATACGCTCCTACCGGCGCGAATGCGCCATCTGGCGCCCAATCTCATGCACAGCGTAACTCTCATTACTGGCAATCGCGACCAGGTCGCAGCAGCCCTGGCCGGCGAGCGCTGGATCGTCGCCTGCCTATGCGCAAGTTGGTGCAGCACCTGTACGGACTACCGCGCCGTATTCGAAGAGCTGGCCGCGCGCCATCTTGACAAATTTTTTCTGTGGATCGATATCGAGGACCAGGCCGACGTCGTGGGCGAGCTCGATATTGAAAATTTTCCCACCTTGCTGATCCAGCACGGCGATCGGGTTGCCTTTTTCGGCACGACGCTACCTGACATCGGCCTTGCGCACCGCCTGCTGCAAGCCCAAGTGGCGCGCAGTGAAACTGACTTGGCCGCGCTAGCCGATAGTAGCGCCGAGCACCGCCAATGGCAGCACGACTGCAACCTGCGCGTCCTGCTGCGCGCCGCGCTCAGCTAACGCTGACGGGCGCAGCAGGGGCGCGATCGCTGCCACGCACCCTTGCTGCGCGTTGGAACGGTGCCCGCAAATCCAAAAAGCCATCACAGTAGCGCCGCGGACGGCCCAAGAGGCGCAAATGAAAACCGCGCGCCTGCAAAAAGACTTCATCGGCAGCTTTTTTTAAAAGATGCGACAGGATGGGGCCCGGGGTGTGGAGGGCCGCCCCTGCCTAGCCAAGCGTGCCGCCGGCCAAGGCAGGCACGGCATCCTGGCCCGGGTCGACCCGGGCCAGGATGCCGCTATCTTGTCTGTGGCAAACCAAGCTTGTCCCAGCCGGCGCGGCCCAGTTGGCGCAAGGTCTCGATATTTTTTTCGAAAATGGTGGCCGCCCGCGGGAAGCCGGCGAGCGCGCGCCCGATGCTCTCTTCGCGCAATAGGTGCAAGGTCGGGTACGGCGAACGGTTGGTGTAATTGTCGATGTCGTTCGGTCCCGAGTTTGCAAACTGGTAATGCGGATGGAAACTGGCCACCTGCAATTGGCCGACCAAGTCGAGGTCTTCCAGCGCTGCATCGACCACATCTTGAAACTCGTTATAATCTTGGAAATCGTTGAGCACGTAGGGGTGGATCAACAAAGTCGTGTCAACCTGTTCCGGGTCGAGGTCCGACAACATTTGCAACTCGTCCATCAGAGTGCTTAGCAAGGCTTCGGGCGTGGTGGCATCGGACACGACGAAACGAATTTGTTTCTTGACGTGTACGGCCTTGGCGAAAGGGCACAGATTTAAGCCAATAACGGCTTTTTCGAGCCAGACTTCGGTCGCTGCGATGACGCTCAGATGGTTCTCGGACGGGTGCTCTTGGGTGTTCATGATGGACTCTTTCAGTGATGGAAGCGCTAGGCGTCGCGTCCACAATAAGCGTGAAGACCAAATTGTACGCATTCTTTGTCAGAACTCGCGCCGGCCCTACGCCCGCCCATTGGCCGGTGGCCGGCGCCACGACCCTACAGTGCGAAGGGGGCGACAATTCTCGCTTGTCACGCTAGGCCCAAGAGGATCAAATGCGCCTGCCAATGGCCAATGGCAAGCTTTGGGGGAGTGCCCGCCGCCGTCTGTAACAGTCAGGCGCCCAGTCCGCCTGCCGATGACATGGCGCAAATGCGGCGGACCTAATCCTTGAAATGCCCGGCATCCTTTCCATACTTTATAAATAAAAACGCCACGCCCATATCCAATTTAAGGCTTTGCCGACCGCCCTGCTTGCTACGCGCGTTGCGAGTCTGGCAATTGGATTTCCGGACTCGCTTTTGCAGTGCAGATAGCCGGGCAGCTGCGGCCAGTTGCAAAGCAAAACCGTTTTCCGAAACAGTGCTGCTTAAAAACGTCGTCGCCACTGCTAAACGCGGTCCGCTGCGCGCTCGGCCATGTGGCACCAGTTAAGACTAAGCTTAGTCCGAGGACGATTTGCCCAGTACCAAATCCACGGCGATTTTCGGGGCTGGCAGGCACAGCGAGCTGCAGAGCGCCGCCGCTCCTAGCCCTCCTTGCGGGCGCGAAACGGTACTCGTCCGATTCACGATGGGTTGGCGCCCGCAAGCTGTGAATGCAGCGCTCGGCGCCTCGGGCATCGCAGTTCTGGATCGAACTGGAGGGAAAAATCAATTTACTCCCGGAAATAACCAGGGTGAATCCGACGCCGGCGCCCAGACCGACCGATACTCCCGGTATTTTCACCTTTGTAAAGGGACATTGTTGCTATAAAGAATTAATGATTTTCCTCTCGTCAAAGCCACATATTTCTTGACGCCGCTTAGCGGACTTACGTACACTCCGTGATTATTCTTGCTCAGTTCGATGTTTCCTTAACGACAACAATGGAACACTATGCACGAAACGACGATGAAATTCTTGGCTTTGGCGGCGCTCGCTGTGCTTTTTTCGCCCGTGCTGTGCCAGGCAATGGATGGCGCGCCCGTGTCGAGCGCGATCTCGGCGCCGGCCACGACCAAATTACCGTTCGCCGAAGCCGGCACGCTCTACAAGGCTGACAGAGCAAGCCTACTGATCGATGACAGCGCCGATGGCGTCAAGGAAACTGACGTCTGGAGCCGTATCCGCAGCGGTTACGCGATTCCCGACGTCGATAACCAGTTGGTGGCCAAACATGTCACCTGGTATGCCACTCGCCCCGATTACATTGCCCGCACCACCGCGCGCGCTTCGCATTACCTATTCCATGTCGTGCAAGAACTAGAGAAACGCGGCATGCCGACTGAACTGGCACTTCTGCCGTTCATCGAGTCCGCCTTCAATCCGCAAGCGTTTTCCAGCGCCAACGCGGCTGGCATGTGGCAATTCGTGCCCGGCACCGGACGCGACTTTAATCTGAAGCAAACCATGTTTAAGGACGATCGGCGCGGCGTGGTGGCCTCGACCGATGCCGCGCTCACGTACCTGCAAAAACTGTACGGCATGTTTGGCGACTGGCAGCTGGCGCTGGCGGCCTACAACTGGGGCGAAGGCTCGGTGCAAAAGGCCATCAAGAAAAACCAATCCCTGGGCAAGCCAACCGATTTCGAAAGCTTAGCGGAGCTGATGCCAGCCGAGACGCGCAATTATGTGCCGAAACTACAAGCGGTCAAGAACATCATCGCCAATCCGAGCCAATACGGCATCACCCTGCCGTTGATCGATAATCAACCCTACTTCACGACGGTGGACAAGACCAGCGATATCGACTTGACCATTGCCGCGCAATTGGCCGAATTGTCGGTCGCCGAATTTAAGGCGCTAAATCCACAGTTCAAGCGCCCTGTAATCACCGGCAACAACAAGACGCAAATATTGCTGCCGAAAGAAAATGCGGCGAAGTTCAATCTAAACTTGGCGCAGTGGGGCCATGCTCTCTCGACTTGGACCACACTTAAAATCACGGGCGCCCGCGAACGGATTGAAACGCTGGCATCCAGATTCGGCACCACGGCCGACGTATTGCGCCAGGCAAATAATATCCCGCAAAAGACGCGCCTTCGAGCCGGCTCGACCATTTTGGTGCCAAAAACGTCGGCCTCGCTCAACGTCGATATCTCGAACGAGATCGCCGACAATGCCACCATGCTGTTCGAAGCGGACCGTCCGGAGCGCAAGCATGCCAGCGGGCGCCCCATCAAGCTGGGCAAGGGCCACAGGCAGCTCACGGCGCCCATTGCGCTGGTCAAGGCACGGGTCGGGCGCGGCGGCGCCCGCGCCGCCAGCAAATCGCTTAAGCACCGCAGCGGCTGAGCCTCGGTTCATTCTTAAGTTCCGCTGGGCGGCAACGCGCAGTTCCTTTGACATGAAAAGTTGCAGTCGCGGCGGACACGCCCTACAATCTCGGTCTTGCGCTAGCTACGGTGGAAGACGCATCAAAATTGAGCCGGATGGCCGCGCGCATCGCACCATCGAAAAACAACCCTTACTAGCGTCGTCGACGCCGCGCTTGGCGCGCGGGCCGTCACCGCAGTAGCAATTGGAGTCTTATATGGCGTTCTTGCAAGGCAAAAAAATCCTCATCACTGGTTTGCTATCGAGTCGTTCCATCGCGTACGGCATCGCCAAAGCCTGCCACCGCGAAGGCGCACAACTGGCATTTACGTATGTCGGCGAACGTTTCAAGGACCGCATCACGGATTTCGCTAGAGAATTCGATAGCGAACTCGTGTTTGACTGCGATGTCAGCAGCGACGAGCAAATCGCCGCCGTTTTTAGCGACTTGGCCAGCCATTGGGACCAGCTGGACGGCCTCGTCCACGCCATCGGCTTCGCGCCGCGCGAATCGATTGCCGGCGACTTCCTCGATGGCCTCTCGCGCGAAGGTTTTAAGGTCGCCCACGACATTTCCGCCTACAGCTTCCCGGCCATGGCCAAGGCCGCGCTGCCTATGCTTCGCCCGGGCTCTTCCTTGCTCACCTTGACCTACCTGGGCGCGGTGCGTGCTATTCCTTACTACAACACGATGGGGCTGGCCAAAGCGTCGCTTGAAGCGTCGGTGCGCTACCTGGCCGAATCGCTGGGGCAGAAAGGCATTCGCGCCAATGGCATCTCGGCCGGCCCGATCAAGACCTTGGCCGCTTCCGGCATCAAGGACTTTGGCAAGCTACTCGGTTTCGCCGCCTCCCATGCGCCGCTGCGGCGCAATGTGACAATCGAGGAAGTCGGCAACGCGGCAGCCTTCATGTTGTCCGACCTAGCGTCCGGAATCACCGGCGAGATCACCTATGTCGATGGCGGCTTTTCCCATGTGATGGGTTTGAACGCTGAAGACTATTGATTGCAAACAAGACCATGCCGCTGGGCGCCCCGGTCCAGTTGCAAATTAAAAACGTGGCCCATCATGCAAGTAAACGCAACTAAGCCGTGCATGATTGCGAAAACTACGGTATAGTCCTGTTTGTGCGCTGCATCATGTTTTCGCAAGAAACAAAGCGGTAGCTACACCGCAGTTCCACAATAAACTTAGCAGCTTCGCAAGCCTTAGCGCATCCACGGATGCCGCTGAATAAAGCCCTCCCGCCTTGTGTGTCGCACCTGACACCGTCCCGGCGCAAAGCTTTTGTGCCGAAATTTCTTTGTATTTGAGTCATTTCGTTTTGGTTGGCGTTGCTATTTTGCGTTCTGTTTTTGCAAGAATGCTGATTTTCACGAAAGATAAAGAATGACTTTTGAAGCTCTTGGCCTGCACACGTCCATCATTAAGGCATTGACCGATGCCGGCTATACCAAACCGACCGCCGTCCAGTCGCAATCGATTCCCGCCGCGCTCGAAGGGCGCGATCTGCTGGTTTCTTCGCAGACCGGATCCGGCAAGACGGCCGCCTTCATGCTGCCGTCGTTACATAAACTAGCGGGCGCCGATCAAGCGGCCGCCGGCAAGACCCCGAATCAAGAAATGCAGGCCGCCCGTGCCCGCGGCGACCGTCCCCGATTTAAGGCCGCCCAGCCAAAAATGCTCGTGTTGACCCCCACTCGCGAGCTGGCCCTACAAGTGACCGCAGCGACTGAAAAATATGGCAGCGGTGTGCGCCGCATCAAGGCGATATCCATCTTGGGTGGGATGCCTTACCCAAAACAAATGCAATTGCTGGCCAAGAATCCGGAGATTCTGGTCGCCACCCCGGGTCGTTTAATCGACCACATGGAATCGGGCAAGATCGACTTTTCACAACTGGAAATCTTGGTCCTTGACGAAGCGGATCGCATGCTGGACATGGGGTTCATTGACGACATCGAAAAAATCGTTGCCGCCACCCCTGAAGCGCGCCAAACGATGCTGTTTTCCGCCACGCTCGACGGTGTCGTCGGCAATATGGCGCGCCGCATCACGAAAAGTCCGTTGGTCATTCAAATCGCCGGCGCCTCGAGCAAGCACGAAAACATCGTTCAACGGGTCCACTTTGTCGACGATCTGTCGCACAAAAATCGCCTGCTCGACCATTTGCTGCGCGACGAGTCGCTCGACCAGGCAGTCGTCTTCACCGCCACCAAGCGCGATGCCGACACCATCGCCGACCGTTTGAATATCGCCGGTTTTTCCGCTGCCGCCTTGCATGGTGACATGCACCAAGGCGCGCGTAACCGCACGCTAGATAGCATGCGCCGCGGCCAGGTGAAAGTGCTGGTTGCAACCGACGTGGCGGCGCGTGGTATCGACGTTCCAACCATCACGCACGTGTTTAATTACGATTTGCCGAAGTTCCCGGAAGATTATGTGCACCGTATCGGGCGCACTGGCCGCGCCGGCCGCAACGGCCTGGCCATTTCCTTGGTGAACCACGCTGAAGGCATGAACGTCAAGCGTATTGAACGCTTCACTAAGCAGTTGATCCCGGTCAACGTAATCGAAGGCTTCGAGCCGAAGAAAACGGCATCGGCGGCGCGTTCGACGGCGCGTCCCGGCAGCTGGAAGCCGGGCGATAACCGTGGCGGTGCCAAGCCCGGCCAGCGCACCTTTAGTAAGCCGGGCGCACCGCGCAAAGACGGAGCGCCCAGCTCCGGCGGGGGTTACAAGGGTTCTAATCCGCGCACTTCCGATGGCGCGCGGCGCAGCTATGGCGATCGCTAATTTCCGATAGCAGCGCCCGTTCCACAAGAAGGCCCCCAAACTACCGGGGGCCTTTTCAATTGCAAGCTGTTCAACCATGCAAGAGCCCAAGTGAAGCACCACCCCAACTAGCTAGCGGGGCGCCCAATCTTGCGCGACACTCTTGTTTCACCGTTATATTCGTCCCTGTTTGACTGTTTTGCCGTCGCCCGCACTCTGCAATTGCTTGAAAAATGAAATGCCATGTTGCGCCCTGATTCAGTCGTAGCTCAGACGACTGTGCGCAACCTTGGTTGTGACGTCGCTTTGGCGCTGATCGGCCGCTTTATTATTGTTTAAAATCAATAATTTTTCGAAAATGATTTTATTTCCCACAGATAAACGAAAATCTAGGGTTAAATCCACAGTGAAATCCAAAGTCCCGTTGTGACAGGTTAGCAGGCACAGCGGCAATGCGGTTCAAGATGAAACTGTCGGATAAAAATATGGCGCAGGCAATCAAAGCAATTTGCAAATTGACGTTCGCCCTGGTCATCTCGGCCACGAATGTCCAGGCCGCCAAGGCTGACATTGTTAAAATTGGAGGCACGGGCGCCGCCATGGGAACGATGAAGGAACTGGGGCAAGCATTCGTCGAACTCCATCGGACACATCGCGTTGTCGTGGTTCCCAGCTTGGGCAGCGGCGGCGGCATCAAGGCATTGCAAAGTGGAGCGCTTCAGCTCGCCGTGTCGGGGCGCGACTTGAACTTGGATGAAAAAGCCAGTGGTTTGACGGCCGTCCGCTATGGCACGTCGCCCTTTGTCTTTGTGACCTACAAGGATGTTCCTACGCTGGCACTGACAAAAGCGATGATCGCGGATCTCTATTCCGGCAAACAGCAGAACTGGTCAAACGGACGCCCCGTGCGGCTGGTGATGCGACCGAAAAAAGAGGGCGACACCATCTTGGTGCAAAAAATCTCGCCGGCGATCGATAGCGCTGTCAAAACGGCACTCGAGCGCCCGGGCATGGTCGTGGCAATTACCGATACCGATTCGGCCGACCAAGTCGAGAAGTTTCCAAATTCCTTCGGCACATCGACGCTGGCCTTGCTCTTGTCGGAACGTCGGCAACTAACCGTCTTGCCGTTGGAGGGCGTAAGCCCGTCGGTGCCGGCAATGGAGAATGGTTCCTATCCTTATGCAAAGGAAATGTATGCCATTCTGCCGAGAAATCCAAGCCCAGCGACACGCCAGTTCATGGATTTCGTTCAGTCTGCTGCGGGACGCGACATCTTGCGCAGGCTCGGTCATAAAACGTATTTCCCGAAATAATTTCTAACGGTCACCCGTGCACTCGCGCTCATCGTTTTTTGAACTATCCCTGTTGACGGGATTGGTGTCATTGCTGGTGGCACTGGTGCCGCCGCTGACCTTCTTCGCCCTAGAGTACCGCTACGAACAGGCTACCATTCAGTCAGAGGCGCAGATCAATACGCGCCTGTTGAGCGAGCTGGTTAACCGCAATCCCGAGTTATGGGAATTTGAGCAGGTGCGCTTGGTGGAGCTACTGGAAAAAAGGGCGCCCACCGGAAACAACGCTGAAGTCAGAGAGATTTTCGATTTGTCCGGAAATTCCATCGCCGTTGCTGCGGACCTGCTGCAAGAACCCATCATCAGTAAGGTCGCCCCCTTATATAGCGCCGGCAACGTCGTAGCTAAGCTGAAAATCTCGCGCTCGCTCCAATTGGCAGAACGCAAAACGCTCGCCATCGCGTCGGTCTGTATCGCATTAGGGGTAATCCTTTATTTTAGCGTGACAACCATTCCGATTCGGGCCCTACGCCGCGCATTTGCCGATCTGGAAGAGGAAAAAGAGCGCGCCTTGGTCACCCTGCAATCCATCGGGGATGGCGTAGTGACAACCGATGCGCACATGCGGATTCAATCGCTGAACCCAATTGCAGAAAGGTTGACGGGGTGGACCAGCCATGAAGCCAAGGGTAGGCCGATAGAATCGACTTTTCGCATCGTGCGCGACGGTAAACGGGGCACTCCCGTAGAAACGGAAAACCAAACCGTTTTAATCCGCAAGACAGACGGAGCGCAATTTCACATTGATGAATCTGCGGCGCCTATCCGTCGGGCCAATGGTGACGTGATTGGCTCTGTCATGGTGTTTCGCGATGTCACCGACCGTAAGCAAGCCGAAGAGAAACTGCGCATCGCCGCCGCCGCCTTCGATTCACAGCAAGGCATGATGGTCACCGATGCCGACGGCG
Organism: Janthinobacterium sp.; assembly: GCA_003133225.1. GTDB lineage: Bacteria > Pseudomonadota > Gammaproteobacteria > Burkholderiales > Burkholderiaceae_D > Janthinobacterium. Next base: position 64,562 of record PKWL01000013.1, on the reverse strand, counting down.
TGATCATGCAAGTCAATCGGGCCTTCACCGACAGCACCGGCTACACTTCAGAGGAAGCCGTAGGCCAGACCCCACGCCTGCTCCGCTCGGGCCGTCACAATCAGGATTTTTATCTCGAAATGTGGAAAATCCTCCTCCGCACGGGAGGCTGGCAAGGAGAGCTCTGGGACCGGCGGAAGAATGGTGAGGTGTATCCAAAATGGCTTAATATTTCGGCGGTGAAAGGCGGCGATGGCGCCGTTAGCCATTACATCGCCACCCATTTCGACATAACGGAACGTAAGAAAGCAGAGGAAAAGATCGAGGCGCTAGCCTTCTTCGACCAGCTTACGGGCCTGCCCAACCGCACACTCCTGCTCGATCGTTTGAAGCAGGCTTTGACGGCCAGCGCCCGCAGCAAAACCTGTGGTGCCCTCTTGTTCATCGACCTCGATCATTTCAAGACGCTCAACGACACCTTGGGCCATGACCAAGGTGATCTGCTGTTGCGGCAAGTGGCGCAACGTCTCACCGCAAGCGTGCGCGAGGGTGATACTGTGGCACGGCTGGGCGGCGACGAGTTCGTGGTGGTGCTGGGAAGCCTGAAAGGGAGTCTTCAGGAAGCTGCCACCCAGACCGAAGCCATAGGGGAAAAAATCCTCGCCACCCTTAAAAGCACGTATCAGTTTCATGGAACGGAATACCGCAGCACGGCGAGCATCGGTGCCACCTTATTTAGCGGACAGCAAACGTCCATCGACGAACTTCTGAAACAGGCCGATCTCGCCATGTACAAGTCCAAGGAAACGGGACGCAATGCCCTGCGTTTCTTCGATCCGGCCATGCAGACCATCGTTGTCGAACGGGCCGCCTTGGAGGCGGGTTTGCGCAGTGCCATCGCGGACAACCAGTTCCTCCTCCACTATCAAGCTCAAGTGGTCGACGGGGGCCGCGTCACCGGTGCCGAAGCGCTCGTGCGCTGGCAGCATCCCCAGCGCGGCATGGTCTCGCCTGCCGAGTTCATACCCAGGGCCGAAGAAACGGGCTTGATCCTGCCATTGGGCAACTGGGTGCTGGCAAGCGCTTGCACCCAGCTGGCGCGCTGGGCAATCCGGCCAGAAATGGCCCATCTCACGATTGCCGTCAATGTCAGCGCCCAGGAATTTCGCGAACGTGACTACGTCGACAAGGTGTTAGCGACCATTAGCCGAAGCGGCGCCAACCCAAATCGGCTGAAGCTGGAACTAACGGAGAGTCTGCTGGTGGACAATGTGCAAGACGTCATCGGAAAAATGTTCGCGCTGAAAGCGCGCGGCGTGGGCTTCTCGCTAGACGACTTTGGAACCGGGTATTCCTCGCTTTCCTACCTGAAGCGACTGCCGCTAGACCAATTGAAAATCGACCAGTCGTTTGTGCGCGACGTGCTTACCGATCCCAACGACGCGGCCATTGTCAGGACCATCGTAGCGTTGGCCCAGAGCCTTGGGCTGGGGGTCATCGCCGAAGGCGTGGAGACGGCAACGCAAAGAGATTTCCTGGCCAGCTCAGGCTGCCATGCCTATCAGGGTTATTTCTTCAGCCGGCCACTGCCCGTTGATGACTTCGAGAAATTAGTGCGCAGCAAGCTAGGCACCTATCCGAACGAGCTTGAAGTTGTCGCGTGATGGCTTGCAGCAAGAGACGAGAAGCGTTTGGATGCGCGCCACGACTGCCGGGCGCTAACTGGCAATGCGCGGCCCAGAGCCTCGATAGCGACGCCCCCTTAAATTAGGCGGGAGCTGCCGGCGCAATCGCGCCTATGCATGGCGCCTAGGCCGGTCCAGCGGTTTCAATTGGTTTCAATCCGTTTAAGCGCAGTTGAGACTGGCCGAGCGCGCCTGGCGGCCCCATGCGCTGCGATCGCCACGGCCCATCCAAGCGAAAGAGGCGCCATTGTCGCAGTTAGCGGATAATCTGCTGTAACGGCATCCTCAGTCCTAAGGAACAAAATGGAAAACACATTGAACATAGTTGCCCCGCAAGCCATAAGACTCACGTCTTTCTCTCACGGCGGCGGCTGCGGCTGCAAAATAGCGCCCGGCGTCCTCGCCGAGATTCTAAAAAATTCCTCCATTTTCCCGCTGCCAAAAGAGCTGATGGTCGGGATTGAAACAGCCGACGACGCCGCCGTCTACCAACTCAACGACGAGCAGGCGCTGATCGCCACTACCGATTTTTTCATGCCCATCGTCGATGACCCATTCGACTTCGGCCGCATCGCAGCGACGAATGCCATTTCCGATGTATACGCCATGGGCGGCACGCCGATCATGGCGCTAGCACTGGTTGGAATGCCCATTAACAAACTGCCGCTCGCGACCATCGGCCAGATCATCCGCGGCGGCGAAACGATTTGCGCCGCCGCCGGCATCCCCATCGCCGGCGGTCACACGATCGACTCGGTCGAGCCGATTTACGGTCTGGTCGTTCTAGGCTTGGTACACCCATCTAAAGTGAAACGCAACGCCGACGCCAAGGCCGGCGATGTGCTCATTTTGGGCAAACCGCTCGGGGTCGGCGTGCTGTCGGCCGCGCTGAAAAAGGGCGCGCTCGGGCCCGAAGGCTACGCTGCCATGATCGCCGTCACCACCCAATTGAACAAGCCGGGCAAGGCGCTCGCGGAATTGACCGGCGTCCATGCTTTGACGGACGTCACGGGTTTCGGTTTGCTCGGTCATTTGTTGGAAATGGCGCGCGGTGCCGGCCTGACGGCGCATCTCAGCATGACGCAAATTCCCTTGCTGCCGGGCGTCGAGCAACTGGCGCATGACGGCTTTTTCACGGGCGCATCCGGACGCAATTGGGATGCCTACGGTGCCGACGTCACGCTCTCGCCGGCGATCTCGACAGCGCAGCACACGCTGTTGACCGATCCGCAAACCTCGGGTGGCCTGCTGCTGTCGTGCCACCCGGCCAGCGTCGAGGAAGTGTTGGCACTGTTCGTGCGCGAAGGCTTTGGCGACGCTGCCGTGATCGGCCACATGACGGCGGGTGCTGCGCGCATAGACGTCGCCGCCTGAAAATAATATGGGCGGCGTGATCAGGCCGCGTCATCGGAGTGGAATTTCAAACGCATGCGGCCCGGGGCATGAACAAAAAAAACAAACTTGACAAGCCACGCCGCGATCTCGTACAGTTAGCCTATGTCCTCCAATAAACATCTATTTCCTTCCCTGCCGTCGCTATCGACGCGGCACCTGGCATACGCTTAGTCCGTTTTCCGCGTTGCTGCGGCCCTTCAGGCCGCTGTTTCAAACCCCCAGGGAAAAGTAATAATCGATGTTTTTCACCGCCACCCACACACACCACAGCCAAATCGATACGTTAGTGCCGGCGGGCGCAGCGCGCGCCTTCAAGCGCCTGCTGCTAAACCTACTGATCGGTTGCCCGGCCTAGCGCGACGTGGCCGCCCGGCAACCGGTCGCCACCTAAAAATTTTATTCGGCTATCCACCCTATGCCCAGGAGTATTTCATGATGTTGCACAACCCAGCCGCTAAATATCGCGCTTTCCCGCCCGTCCAATTGAGTGCCCGCCAGTGGCCCGACCGTGTGATTTCAAGCCCGCCGATATGGATGAGCGCCGATCTGCGCGACGGCAATCAAGCCTTGGTCGAGCCGATGAGCGCAGAGAAAAAAATGCTTTTTTTCGAGCTGCTAGTTAAGATCGGCTTGAAGCAAATCGAAGTGGGCTTCCCGTCCGCGTCCCAAACTGACTACGATTTCGTACGCAAATTGGTCGACGAACACCGCATTCCGGACGACGTCACCATCATCGTGCTAACCCAGTCGCGCGATGAACTGATCCGGCGCACGATCGACGCCGCCGCCGGCGCCAAACGCGCTATTGTCCACCTATACAACTCGGTGGCGCCCGTGTTCCGCAAGGTGGTGTTCGGCATGTCGCGCGAACAGATCACGCAAATCGCCACCAGCGGCACGGCTCTCGTCAAGCAACTCGTGGCCGAACACCCGGAAACCGAGTGGGGCTTTGAATATACGCCGGAATCGTTCTCCACCACCGAACTCGATTTTTCCAAGGATATTTGCGACGCCGTAACGGCGATCTGGCAGCCGACTTCGCACGCCAAGATGATCATCAACCTGCCCTCGACGGTAGAATGCAGCACGCCGAACGTCTATGCTGACCAGATCGAATGGATGTCGCGCAAGTTGGCGCGGCGCGATGCGCTCATTATCAGCGTGCACCCGCACAATGACCGCGGCACCGCCGTCGCCTCCGCCGAACTGGCCATGATGGCCGGCGCCGAGCGGGTCGAAGGGTGCCTGTTCGGCAACGGGGAACGCACCGGCAACGTCGACTTGGTCACCTTGGCCTTGAACCTGTACAGCCAGGGCGTGCATCCAGGCCTCGATTTTTCCGACATCGAAGCCGTACGCCAGTGCGTTGAGGAGTGCAATCAGTTGCCGGTGCATCCGCGTCATCCTTATGTGGGCGACCTGGTCTTTACCGCGTTCTCGGGTTCGCACCAGGACGCGATCAAGAAGGGCTTCGCCCAGCAGCAGCCTGGCGCGATCTGGGAAATCCCCTACCTTCCTATCGACCCAGCCGATCTCGGCCGCAGCTACGATGCCGTCATCCGCGTCAACAGCCAATCAGGCAAGGGCGGCATTGCCTACCTGCTGGAAAAAGAATACGGCTTGGTGCTGCCGCGCCGTCTGCAAATTGAGTTTAGCCGCGCGGTGCAGGCGGTGGCGGACGCCAGCGGCCGCGAAGTGGAGGCGCATGCGATCCACGCCATTTTTTGCCGCGAATATTTCGAACAGACTGCGCCCTATGCCTACGGTTCGCATCGACTGACGGAAGACACCAACAATGACGAACCGGTGCAGATCGACATCACCGTGGCGCACCGGCAATCGACGCTGGCCCTGCAGGGGGGCGGCAACGGCCCGATCGACGCGTTCGTCAATGCGCTCGGCCTCGACATCAAGCTGATGGATTACCACGAGCATTCGATCGGCAAAGGCGCCAATGCGCAGGCGGCCTGTTATGTAGAGTTGCGCCTGGCCAATGGACCGACTATTTTTGGAGCCGCGATCGATCGTAATATCGTCACCGCCTCGTTCAAGGCCGTACTGTGCGCCGTAAACCGCCAGCTGAAAAACGAGGAAATCGCTGCGGCGGCGCCCTGCGCCGCCGTCAAGTCCGCTTGATTGGCAACTCTTGCAAGGCGCAAGTGCCTTAGGCTATCTAATCCTGGCGCGCCAGACGGATCCCGGAAAATTGCCAGCGCGCGCCGGCCGGAAAAAAATTGCGATAACTAAAGCGCGCATGTCCGGGCGGCGTCGCGCATGACGATCCGCGCAGCACGTACTGGTTCAGCATGAATTTGCCGTTGTATTCGCCGAGCGCGCCGGGCGCCGCGCGAAACCCGGGATAAGGCGCGTAACTGCTGCTAGTCCATTGCCAGCAGTGGCCATACATTTGCGTCAGTCCAGCCAGTTCACCTCGGCCGGCCGGATGCAAATCGCCCGTCACCACCGCCGCATCGCGCGCGCCAAGCTCCCATTCCGCTTCCGTTGGCAAGCGTGCGCCGGCCCAGTTAGCATACGCGTCCGCTTCGAAGAGAGACAAGTGGCAAACCGGCCGCTGCAAGTCGAGCTGCTGTTGCCCCATCAGCGTGAATTCCAGCCACTGCCCGGCCCCGTCGCGCCGCCAGTAGACTGGGCATTGCAAGGCCTGGGCGCGCACCCAGTCCCAGCCCTCGGCCAGCCACAAGGCGGCCTTCGAGTAGCCGCCAGCTGCCATGAAATTGAGATACTCGCCGTTCGTCACAAGGCGCGAGGCCAGTGCGAACGGCGCGACATATTCAAGGTGACGCGGCAGCTCATTGTCAAAACAAAAGCCGTCCCCCGCAAAACCGATGTCCCGCAGGCCGCCATCGAACGCGATCCACGACTGCGACGCGGCCGCGGCCGCGGCCGTGAACGGCGCCTCGAAATAGATGGGCAACAAGGGGTTTTGCGCCAACAGATGCTTGACGTCCGTCAGCATCAATTCTTGGTGCTGCTGCTCGTGCTGCAGGCCCAGCGCCAACAGCAACGACAGGTGTTCCCGCCCGCCGTCGCGCCGCGTGGCCAGCAGCTGGCCGATGCGCTCATCCACCTGGGCGCGGTAGGCCCGCACCTGCGCCATGGTAGGGCGCGTTAATAAACCGCGCTGCGCGCGCGGATACTTTTCACCGATGCCGTTGTAATACGAATTGAACAGCATGCGGAAGACCGGATGGAAAGGCCGGAAGTCGGCTTCCATGCGTTCTAGGACAAATGTCTCGAAAAACCAGGTCGTGTGCGCCAGATGCCATTTGACGGGGCTCGCGTCGGACATTGATTGAGCCGCGCAGTCCTCGTCGCAGAGCGGCTCGGCCAGCCTCAGGGACCGTTTGCGCACCGTCTCATAAGTGGTGGCGATGTCGTGTGTTGGCATGGTTAATCGTTGATGATGTCACTGTAAATCACGGCGAACCATTCGGCCGCGTCAGTCCAGATGCTGGTGGCGCGAAACCCGGCCTGCTCAAGCAGGCCGACGAAGGCCGCTATCGTGTATTTATAACTGCTTTCCGTGTGGATCCGTTCGCCGCGCCCAAAGCGGCGCACGCCACCTTGCCAGGTTACCGTCAGGTCGCTGCGCGCTTCCAGATGCATTTCGACGCGGCGCTCGGCGGCATTAAAAAAACCTCGATGCCGCCACTCGCGCACATCGAAATCGGCGCCCAGCAAACGGTTGAGGTGGCGCAGCAGGTTGAGGTTGAAGGCGGCCGTCACACCCAGCGCATCATCGTAGGCGGCGTCCAGCAGGTCCGCTTCCTTGATCAAGTCGACGCCGATCAAGAGGCCGCCGTCGCTAAGCGAGTTGGCGCGCAGGCGCTTTAGGAATTCGAGGGCCTCGTTCGGCGCAAAATTTCCGATCGAGGAGCCGGGGTAAAAAAACAGACGCTGGTCCATGCGCACCGTACCGGGAAGCTCGAACTGGCTGGAAAAATCCAGCCCCAGCCCGGTCATTTCAATGTGCGGAAAACGCTGCTGCAAGCGCTCTAGCGATTCGTGCAGAAAATCGTGGGATATATCGATCGCCACATATTGCGCCGGATGAAGGAGCGGAAACAACTTGGCCGCCTTGGCGCAGTTGCCCGCGCCCAAGTCGATTAGCGTCATGCCGGCGCCGGCGGCGCGCGCCATGTCGGCACCGTGCTCGGCAAAAATACCCGCTTCGGTGCGAGTCGGGTAATATTCAGGCAGTTCGCAAATGGCCTCGAACAACTTCGAGCCGAGCGCGTCGTATAAGTATTTGGGCGCGGCAACCGCGTTTCGGGCCAGCAGGCCGGCTTTGATGTCGGCGAGGGCGGCGCCACAAGCGGCCGCAGGCACCATAGCAGATTCCGGGCGGCGGAAAATAGGCATAAGGCACAAAGAGTGAGTTAGGAAGGCCGCCATTGCCATGGCGGTGCCCTGATCAACGACGTCGGCGCAGCGGGTGAAGACATTTTTGTTATCATAGCCGACTATGCAAGTTGCGCGACACGCTGCGCGTAGCGCGCCGACGAATACTTTGTCCCCGCGCAGCCATATCCCTAAGAATAAGGGCAAGACCATGATCAAATTTTCCGCCATTAAATCTTTTTTGATTTTATTTTTTGCTGCCGGCCTGATCCAAGCCGGCGCGTCGGCGCAAACGCCCAACGTGTTACGCGTGTCGGCCATTCCGGATGAAGCGCCAACCGAGTTGCAGCGCAAGTTCAAGCCGCTAGGCGAGTACCTGGCCAAGAAAATTGGCATGAAGGTCGAATTCACCCCAGTAACGGACTATGCGGCAGCGGTCGAAGCGTTGATCAATAACAAAGTGGACATGGTCTGGTTCGGCGGCTTCACCTTTGTGCAAGCCAAGCACCGCAGCAAAAACCAAGTCACGCCGCTCGTCCAGCGCGCGGAAGACGAGAAATTCAAATCCGTCTTCATCACCACCAACCCGGGCATCAACAAGCTGGCAGACCTGAAGGGCAAAACTCTCTGCTTCGGTTCCGAGTCGTCGACGTCCGGCCATTTGATGCCGCGTTCCTACCTGCTGGCCGCGAAAATCAATCCGGACACCGACCTAAAGCGCATCGCTTTTTCCGGTGCGCATGACGCCACCGTGGCCGCCGTCGCCGGCGGAAAGGTCGACGCCGGTGCGCTCAATATGTCGGTCTGGGAAAAGCTGGTCGTCGAGAAGAAGGTCGATCCGGCCGTCGTGCGCGTGTTCTACACCACGCCCGGCTACTACGATTACAATTGGAGCGTCCGTTCGGACATGAGTGCCGACCTGCGCCAAAAACTGACCGACGCCTTCCTCGCGCTCGACAGCAAAAATCCGCAAGACAAGATGATTCTCGACTTGCAACGCGCCAGCAAGTTCATTGCGACCAAAGGGGAGAACTACGCGGCGATCGAAGCGGCGGCGCAAAATGCGGGTTTGCTGAAAAAATAACCGATGCTTCGTTCACGTCAAGCTGGCTATGTTTTGGAAAACGTGACGGTGCGCCATCCGGGTGCGGCCAATACCGCGGCCCTCAGCGACATCGAACTCGTCATAGAGCAGGGCGAACAGGTCGCGATCATCGGACCGTCGGGCGCCGGCAAGACCACCCTGCTCGCGACCCTTGCCTGCGCCCATCGTCCCGCCAGCGGTTGCCTCTATGCCTTTGGCTTTAATCCATGGCTCCTAGCGGAAGCCGCGCGCCACCGCCTGCGCGCCCGGCTGTTCCTGGCGCCGCAAACCCCGCCCTTGCCGCCGCGCCAGCGCGTCGTTACGGCCGTGCTGGCGGCGCGTCTGCCGCAATGGAGCCTGTGGCGCGCGCTGGCCTCGCTGGTGAAGCCAGCCGATCCGCAGGCTGCCTACGAGGCCTTGTCGCGCTTTCAGTTGGGCGATAAATTGTATGCTCGGGTGGATCGCCTGTCGGGCGGCGAGCGGCAACGCTGCGGCTTAGCACGTCTGCTGCTGTCGCAGGCGCAAGCCTTCCTGGTCGATGAGCCACTATCGGCGCTCGACCCGGCGCTGTCGCAAGTAGTGATTGCCACATTACAACTAGAAGCGGCGGCGCGCGGCGCGACCCTAATTTGCAGCCTGCACCAAGTGGAAGTGGCGCGCGTCCATTTTCCCCGCATCATCGGCCTGCGCGATGGTCGCATCGTGTTCGACCTGCCGCGCGAAGCGGTGGGCGACGCAATGGTGAACGCGCTGTATCGCAACGCTGCAGCCGCGCCCATGCCTGATACGGCGCCGCGGCTTGGCAACGGCGCCGGTTTTTGATTCATGAAACACGCTTCCCAAACGGGCGACATCGAACGCCATCCTGACCCCGCTTGGCCGGGGCGGGTGACGATGGCCGTGATGGCCCTGCTCGTGCTGTGGCCGATGCTCGTGGCCAGCGAATTTAAGCCGTCCATCTTGTTCGACCGGCAAAGCCTCGCGGCCACTGGGCGTTTTCTGGCGGACTTCATTCCGCCGGCCCATTCGGCGGAATTTTTGCAAATGCTGGTGCACGAGACGTGGCAAACCGTGGCCATCGCCAGCGCCGGCTTGACCCTGTCCCTGCTCGGCGCGATCCCGGCCGCCATTCTAGTGACGGAGCGGCTGTCCATTTCGCGCCTGGGTACCGGCCGCATGCGCCTGACAGCGGCATGCGTGCGTCAAGGCGTGCGCTGGCTGCTGGTGTTATTGCGCAGCGTGCCGGAACTGGTGTGGGCTTTGCTGTTCGTGCGCATCATCGGGCTTGGGCCCACGGCCGGCGTCCTGGCGATCGGCTTAAGCTATTGCGGTATGTTGGGCAAGGTTTATGCTGAAATCCTCGAATCGTCCGACCCGCAAGCCACCGACGCCCTGTTGCGTAACGGCAGCGGGCGCTTGACCGCCCTGTTGTATGGCGCCCTGCCGGCCTCGGCATCTGAATTGCTGTCCTATACCGTGTATCGGTGGGAATGCGCGATCCGCGGCTCGGTGGTCATGGGGTTTGTCGGTGCCGGCGGCCTCGGACAGCGCATGGACGAATCGATGAAAATGTTGGCCGGCGGCGAAGTGTCCTCGATGCTACTGGTATTCGTGCTGCTAGTTGCCGCCGCCGATGCGTTCTCCAAGATGTTGCGCAAACTGGTATGAAGAGCGCGCCGCATCCCGGCCTGCCGCCGGCCCCGGCCCGGCCAATCGCCACGGCACTACTGCTGCTAGCGCTGGTCGTGCTGGTGCTGGCCAGCTTCGCTTCGCTGCCGCTACAATGGAGCGCCTTTTTCACGACGTCAGCGGCGCGCAGCATCGCCGAATTTTTGGGCGGATTTGCTCCGCCCGACCTGTCTCCGTCCTTCTTGCTCAAGTGCGCCGCGGCAACCTCGGAAACGCTGGCGATGTCGGCCTTGGGCACCGTCCTTGCCGCCATCGCCGGACTGGTCTTCGCGCTGCCGGCAGCCGGCCGCTTCAGCGCGCCGGCGCGCGCCCTTACGCGTTTGCTTCTCAACGTCCTGCGCTCGATTCCGGAACTGGTGTGGGCTTCGATTCTCTTGATTGCGTGCGGCCTAGGGCCTTTCGCCGGCACCTTGGCGCTGGCTGCCCACACTGCCGGCGTACTGGGTCGATTGTTCGCCGATGCGCTCGAAAACGCCGCGCCGCATGCCGAACAGAGCTTGCGCATCAATGGCGCGACGCCAATGGCGGCATTTTTTTACGCGACCCTGCCGCAAACGCTGCCACAGATGCTGTCATACACCCTGTACCGATGGGAGAACAATATCCGCGCCGCCGCCATTTTGGGCGTGGTTGGCGCCGGCGGCTTGGGCCAGATGTTGAAGTACCACCTGTCCCTGTTCCAGATGGAAAAGGCCGCCACGGTGATCATCGCCATGCTGCTCATGGTGGGATTGGTCGACGCCGTCAGCTTTGCCTTGCGCCGCAACCTGACGCGCTAAAGGACCCGCCCATGCTTGAACTTCGCCATCTTTCCAAGTCCTATCCCAACGGACCGGCGGTGCTAGCTGACCTGTCCCACCGTTTCCACGCCGGCCAATTCGTCGCCATTATGGGCGAATCCGGCGTTGGCAAATCGACTTTGCTGAACCTGATTGCTGGCCTCGACAGTCCGGACAGCGGCGACGAACCGAGCCCGATCCGGATCGATGGCATTGGCATGTCGAGCTTGAACGACGACGCCGCGACTCGCCTGCGGCGCGCCCGGATGGGGTTCATTTTCCAAGCCTTCCATTTGTTGCCGCATCTGACCTTGTTGCAAAACGTCGCCTTGCCCTTGCTCCTAAACGGCTTGCCGCTGGCGCGCGCACAAGTCATGTTAGACGTGGTCGGCCTCGCCGGGCGCGGCGCCGACTTTCCCCATCAACTGTCGGGCGGAGAACTCCAGCGCGTTGCGATCGCAAGAGCGCTGGTGCACCGCCCTGCCTTGCTGCTTGCCGACGAGCCGACAGGCAACCTCGACCCTGATACGGCACACGCCATCCTCCGCCTGCTGCGTGACGAAATCAAAGCCAATGGCAGCTGCGCCATCATGGTCACCCACTCGCACGCAGCGGCGGCCATGGCCGATCGCATCCTGATCCTCAGCAAAACCGGACTGAACGATGCGCCCATCGCACCCGCCCTTTGACAAGCGGTCTGTCCTTAAACACCGATTTGGCATTTTTGCATAGCCATTTAGTTAATTTTTCCCATCATGCTCCTTCGATATTATGATCGTAGTATTATTGGAAAAAATGGCATGGCTATGCCCGGCCCGCGCTGCCCGCTTGACGCGGCGACCGGAATTGGTCCGGCAACCTACCCCTATCCATCCCGATGCCCTTGGAGGAGTCCATGAACGTACGCCAAAAAAATTGGAAATGATCGAGGCGATGAACCGCGCGCGCGCACTTGAGCCATCCAGTTTTGTGCCCAACAAGCTGCTCGACACATTAATTACGAAAATGAACTTGAAAAACGATGCGGAATTGTGCCGCAAGCTTGAAGTGCAGCCGCCCATCATCAGCAAAATTCGCCACCGCAAGCTTGCCGTCGGCGCAACCATTTTACTGCGCATGCATGAAAAGTCGGAGATGAGTATCCGCGAACTGAAGGAACTGTCGATTGCGTCCATGCACTAATTAGTATCCGCCGATCAGCTCGCGCTGATCTTGCCGGACCGGCAGCGGAACGCTCGCGGCCGACGCGAACGCGCCGCCTGCGCTCTGCCAACGCTCCGCCAAACTACCATCCCCTTTGGTTCCCGCCTCAAAATCTCCATTCCTAAGCTTGCTAGGGCGCGGCTCAAGGCGCGCCGCCACCGACGTCAGTTGACGGCACCCATCGCGGCCGACTCCAGTGGCGCGTGAAGCGCCCTCAACCAGTGACCCCAACGCCTTTTTCGGAGCGTCAGTTAGGCAGCGTCGAATTAGATTTTTTGGGCCTTCCCGTCTTCAGTTGCGGCAAGGCCGACAGTACCGTTTGCAGCGTCGCCAGATCGATCTGGCTGATTAACGCCACGCCGATGCGCAGCAGTTCGCTTTTTTTAATTTCAAAACCGGCCTTCAGGCAGGCCTTTTTCACCTGGCTTAGTACGGCATATTCCTGCTCCGGCATGGTGAAGCTGTCGCGCACCAATTTTGGCTTGCGGGCTTTGTCTTTGGCCGCGGTATCGGCCGCCAAAATGGGGATGCGGCGCATCTTGGCCTGGGCGGCCACGGGCTTGGCGGCGCTACGTGCCGCCGGCACGGCTCCGGCGCGCGCTGGTGCGGCTGGTTTGGTGACTTTGACAGCGGCCGCTTTAGCTTTGGCGGCAGCTGGCTTGCCGACGGCAGCTTTGACGGGGCCCGCTTTGGCCTTGGCGGCCAGGGGCTTGGTTTTCACAACGGACGCCCTCGGATTGACGGCCGCAGCTTTGGCCCGCGGCGCGCTCTTTGCCGGGACTGGTTTGGGCGGAGCCTGAATCGCGGCCGACGTCGGGAACGATGAGACGGGGCCGTTGCCAGCGGCCCCAGGTGCGTTTGACTTGTTCATGATTGCCTCTTTTTTCAAGAATAATATAAACAATATATACCATTTAAAAAGGTAGCGCTTGAACTATCTCAAATTATGCCATCCGCCGCCGTGGCGCGGCGCCTTTGGACGTCCATTTATAGATCCCGCGGGAGAGCGCGCAGTCCGGCGCTCGCCGACCAGTCGCGGCGATGAAAGCGTGCTGCTTGGTCCACCGGGAATTGGCAGATACAGGAAGTTAGCGGCAAAATGAACTTCCAGCGCAGGCAATTCCTGTCCTGTTGGGTGGCGCGCTTGCGGTTCAGGCAGCCCCGGCGCCATTGCGGGCTGTGAAAGCATCGCCGCGAATGAGATATCATGGTCGCCGCCAGCGGATGATCGATCAAGCCAAGGCTGAGTTCGCGTTTGCCTTGATGCTGAAATCGACGCCCACTTCGTCCCACATTTCCTGTTCTTTTTCCATCCAGTACGCCACCGTCGGATGGTGCGCCACCCAGTCGCGCCTGATTTCCAATTCAATCCGGCTCTTCATGCGCAGTTTCAGTTCGCCGACGCCGACCTCGATACGCGAATGCATGAACAAGATAGCCAGCCGCAGGGCCAACACAGCCTTGACGAAATCGGGGTCGGCCAGCGCCTCACCGACCTTGCGCAGATTGCCTTTTTGCGCCAAGATCAGCTTGCTCATCAACTTCTGTTCGCGCGTCGTAAACCCCGGCAAATCGGCATTCTCGATCAAGTAGGCGGCATGTTTATGGTAGCTCGTCTGTGACACCACCAATCCGGCTTCATGCAACAAGGCGCTCCAGCGCAGGTATTTCGTGTGGCCGTCGGAAGCCGGCCTTAACTGCGCAAACAAGGCCGCTGCATTGTCGGCAACCCGGTTGGCGCGGTTCTCGTCGACATGGAATTTCTGCGCAAAATCGCGCACCGACTGCTCGCGCCGGTCGCGCCGAGTCGAGCGCAGGTACAAGTCCCACATGACGCCCATACGCAAACCGGCATCCACTGGCATCATGACAACGATGTCGAGCTCCTTGACCAGGGCAATTAGGATCGCCAGTCCACCGATGATGGTGGCGGCGCGGTCCGGCCGCAAGCCCGGCATGTCGATCTTGGAGACGTGGCCGAACTGAATGAAACGGCGCTTGAGCGCGTCCAGGCTGGGCCCCGACAAGTCGCAGCGGCCTAAATTGTTCCTGCTGATGATGTCGGCGATGGCGCGGATCGTGCCAGAAGATCCATACGCATTCTTCCAGTGCTGCGGGTGGTACGGTGGCGCGGCGTCCTCGAAATGGCTGCGCGCCGACAGGATCGCCGCCTCGAACGAGGGGCCGTCAACGCGCCCGCCGACAAAAAATGACAGGCTTTGCTTGACCGTGCCGATGCCGAAAGATTCGACGCGCTCGATCTCCATGCCGCGGCCCAAGATCAGTTCCGTTGAGCCGCCACCAATATCCATCACCAGGCGCCGCTCGCCCGAGGCGCCCAGTGCATTGGCCACGCCCATGTAGATCAGGCGCCCCTCTTCCTCGCCCGAGATGATCTCGATCGGGTAGCCGATTGCGTCCTCGGCAGCCGGCAAGAAGGTGGCTGCGTTTTTTGCCACCCGCATGGTCGAGGTCGCCACCACCCGTACCGAATCGAGCGGATAGGCGGCCAGGATCAAGCGAAAATTATTCAGGCATGACAGCGCCGATTGCATGGCGGGCTCGGTCAAATTACCGTTAACGTCCAGGCCCGCTGCCAACCGGATCGGTTCGCGCACACTTTTCAAGACGCGGATGGCCTCGCCGTCATGCTGACCGATGTGCACGCGAAAACTGTTCGATCCCAAATCCACCGCTGCGTACATTCCGGCCTCTCATTTTGGTCGCCATCACGAAGGCTTTCGCGGAAAGCCCCATATTATAAGCGCCCAGTATGACAGCCGCGTTACAAAGCGGCGCTTAGGCTTCGAGCGCGCTGGCCGGAGCTGCCTTGGCCACTTGGTTACGCCCGCCGCGCCGGGCTTCTTGCAAGGCGTCGTCGGCGCGCTGAAACAAGCTGACCTTGCTGTCTTCGGCCCGGATCGTAGTCACGCCCAAGCTGGCGGTCAGCGTAATCACGGCGCGCTCCGTCTTGACCGGCATCTTGGCCACCGAACTGCGAATGCGCTCGGCCACCAAAAGGGCGTCCGCCAAGGTCGTGCACGGCAATTGAACGGCAAACTCGGCGCCGCCCATCCGCCCCATCAGGTCGCTGCCGCGTAATTGCTTTCGACAAATATCGACCATGGCCTTTAAGACCGTATCGCCGACCAGGTGGCCGTAACTGTCGTTGACCCGTTTAAAATGATCGAGTTTCAGGATGATAAAGGCAGTGGGTGGGCCCGGGCGGCACGCCAGCGCCATCCAAGGCGCCAGCGCATGGTAAAAACCGCGCCGGTTCGGCACGCCAGTTAGCGCATCGATGCCGTCTTGCCGCGCCATCGCGCGCTGCTGCTGTTCGCGCTCGAGCAGGAGGCAGCCAAAGCCATTACTTAGCATCATCAGGTACAGCGCGCCAAAGCCCGTCACCTGGATTAGGTTGCTGCTAACCCAAGACCAGCCCTCAGGCATGACGGCCGACAGCACCCCCCTTGCGCCGATCACGACGGTGAGCACGGCCATCGTTACCACCATGCAGCGGCGCAGCATGGTGGCACCGGACCAGCCGAGCGCCAGCGCAACAACGCCCGCTAGCATAAAGCCGCTGACGATCAAGGCACCGCTGGCCACGCGCAAGCCGGGCGCGACATTGAGGACATAACAGAGCAAGAACACAGCGATGGCCAGGCCCAGCAGCGGAAAGATGAAACGGCGCCAGCCGGGCCGGCCGGCCGCTTCCCACATGGCGCCCGCGTCCAGTGCCATGCCGGCAAACAGCAACGCATCGGCAAGCGGGATAGACAACAGATCGGGAACAATGCCGCGCAGATAAAATAGCAACCAGGCGGCCGCCTGGCATTGCTTGGCAACGGCCCAGGTGGATAGGCTCGGCGGTTTTTTGCTGTCGTAGTCGAAGAAAAAAAGCGCGGCGCACAGGCTCAAATTGCCCAGCGCCAAAGCCAGTACGAGTGTTTTGATGTCCATCCCGATGCCGCTCAATAAAAAGATGCACCGCGCGCTGCCGCGCCCGAACTTGCCCGCGCTTGGCGCAACCCGCTATATTTCATGTTCGACGTGGCTGCTGCCGTCGCCGATCTTGCTGGCCCACGCCTGCGCAAAAAAATCCTTCTCCACGTCGCTGGGCGCATCGCGCCAGAACACGATCAGGGTGCCCTTGTGGTCGTGTATTTGCGCCACTTTTTCGATAAATCCCGTAAGGGAGGCCTGGTCGGCCAGCGCCGCCACATAGCCGTAAATCCGGCTCAGCCGTTCGATCCGGTCGGGCTCGGTAAAACCGTTGGTTGCGGTAATGTTAGGGTGGTCCAAAAACATATCCTCATCTCCATGGTAGGCGAGCATAGACTTTGCGGCCATGCATACGCATTTTGCGAAGGACGCGCATGCAACGCAGCCTTCAGGCAGCTTATCAGAATTTTACGCTCGCTTGCCAAATAGCGGCCTCTTCCACGCTGCTGACGCTATTTTTTCTGCGCGCAGCCGCCTTCATGACGGCTCGGTAAATGGCGGTGCCACTGTCAATTATCGGGGCGAGCAGAGCCAGCTCTTAGGCTGACGGCGCCAAAACAGATGGGGCCAAGTGGACCTGCAAGGGGCGGGCGCACAAACCGTTGCCTTGCCGCCGCCAGCGCACCCTCGTCCAAAAAACTGGGTAACGCTCAGGGCCGGGAGGATCAAGCCGGGGGGCGGCCGCTCGAGTAGAACTGTGGCACTAAAATAACACGGAGGTTAGCGATGTTAGCGATGTTGGCGATGTTGGTTGAGGTTGGCGCTGGCAGCGTCATGGAAGTAAACCTGCCAGCAGCGCTTATTTGATTCTCATGCGCCGAGCGGCGCCGCCCTAATTCCCAAGAGCGTCCATGTCCGCCAGCGATTCGCGGCCCTTTTCGGTAATGTCGTAGCCTTCATCGGGCGCGCGCGCCAGGATATGCGCTTTCTTGCCAAGGAAATGGGCCACGTCCGCTTCCAAGTTGGTCAGCGAATCACTGGCCACGGCGCGCAAACCGGTGATGCAACGGCGCACGAACATGATCTGCTGCGCCTTATCCGTGATGGACAGTTTGCCGTCCTTGCCGTAACTGACCAGTTTTAGGCCGGACAGATGCTTCGTGTTGCGCGCAACGCAGGCGCTCACGCGCTCACTTTTGTTCCCGTGCGCGATCCGTTCCAGCGCGTCGAATTCATCTGCCGTTAATTTTTCGTTCTTCATAGCCATCTTCCGTGAGGTGCGTCGGCCATCATAGTACGCGTCCGGCACGGCGCCGGCAACAGGCAAACGAGGAGAAGTAAGCTTGGCTCCCGGGGGTGCTTTGTTTCGCGCATAACTGCCATGCTGCTGTGGGCACCCCGCGCAAAAAAAATACCAAGCGTGGCTTCGGCAGCCAGGTCGACCGTACGGACCTACCGACACGGGAAGCGGCTCCCAATGCTCAGCGCGGCATCACGACAGGAACTGTCAAGGCTCGCGCTTTCGAGCACTACAGGAGGCGCGTGACTGTCGTGCCGGCACTTTGAATTCGCGCATCTTGCACGGCCATGTCTACGAGCGGATCGCCAGCCAGCCCAGGCCAACACAGGCAACGGCGCCGAGAATGAACAAGACTTGCAAGCGTTTGGAACCGAATACGAGGGAGCTGCGGCCAAGGTAGATCTTATTGTGTAAGGAATTGCCCATCATGCTCTCCGTGAACAAAAAAATATTGATTCCACATTATAGAAAGGGAATCATGTCGTCCGTGTGACAGGCAACATAGACGTCATGTTTTGTGGAAAACACGCAACGCCGCACCATCACTGGCATGCGCAGGGCGACCAAGCTTCTGAAGGACGAGCTCGTACGCAGCGGTGGAAGTGGTTGCGCGTCCCCTCACATGGACTCGCCCTCAACATGGAAATAGCGCGCCGAGCAAGAATGATCGGGCGCCAAAAGCACGCCAGCCCGACAGGCTAAAGGCGTTTGTTCGCAGCCTGGGGCCGCGCTAATTGGCGAATGGGGCCGATTGGGTTCCTGCACCGGGGGTGGCTCAGGCTCGGGCGCATCTTCCGGGGCTTGAGCTGGCTCGGGCGGCATGTCGTCCGGTTCGGGCGTCGAGTGAGTTCGCTGCCGCGTAATGACGCTCTCAGCCGCGGCGCAATCCCCGTTCGCCAGCTGCGGCACGTTGACCGTGACTTTCATCGCAATCCTCCCTAGTAGGAAGCCTGTTACGTGGCAGAGATCGGGGGTGTTTTTGAATTATCAAGAGGCAGTTTTACGCCGCACAGGTGGCGCCCCGCCTGCGCCCGCATCGCGTCGGCCAGAACTAAGCTGCATGCGGCACAATCAATTGCTTCAACGCACGCCTGGTAGAGCGGGCCGCGGCGGGCGCACCGGCCCCGATGCGCCCCATGAAGACGGCCCGTTCGCTATTGTCCTCTCCAATCAGGCGAACGCATTGTGCGGCCAGTACGGCCGCGCGCTCGTGCATGCCGCTGGTTTTTGAAAAATCTCTTTTTTCACGCACGTAGCGGGCAAAGATCAGCGGCGTCATCTCGGGCTGCACCTGCAGGCCTAGTTGGGTCGCCGTGAGCCAGAAACGTTGCATGGCGCGCCCAGCGGCGACATAATCGTCTATCGATCGTGGTCGGACGTCCGCCACGAGAACGAAATGCGCCGCACAGGCCAGGCCGGGAATGAGATCCATCTGGATCCGCGGGACCAGGGTACCGGCCAGATAGGTGTTGAAAAATTCGACCCGCCGCCAGCTCTGCATGATCCAACGCATCAACTTGACGGTCATTGGATCGACCCCCAGCGCCTGGTCCGGTATTCGATCCTCGCTAAAGCGGGCATTCCATTCGATGACGGCGCTATGAACCTGGTGGGCTTCGGGCATCGTGAGGCGCAGTTTGGCGTTGTTGAACATGAGGCGGGCCGTAGCCATGCGCTTGCCGAGCCCTTCTAGCCAGAGGACCTGGTAATGATCGGGCAACGACGCCGCCAGCGCGGATTTCTCGGGCGCCGTCAGCGCATGCGTGCTCAGTGCACGGCGCTGCACGCTGCGCTGCATGATGTATGCGGCCAGAGGATCGGCGGGCTGGGGCGCTAGCTCGAACGCGATGTCGAAGGTCGGTTGAGTATCCGGCATGGCCAGGCGCCGCGCAGCATGCATGTGCATGCCGCGCGCACTAGCGGCCAGCGCCATGCTTTCCAACAAGGCGCCAAGCGAAATCTGGCTCGGGTGGCCGTCCAAATCGTACACGCAATGGTCACGCGTATCAAAACCGTGCACGACGATGTGACGCGCGTCGATGATTTGAAAGCGCCACGGCTGGGTATTGTCACCACTGGGCGCCCACCGCGCTAGATCGAGAATGCTTTCGAGAGTGTTGTCAAGCGGCATGGTCAATTCCTTGGTGCCGCTCTGCGGCGTTTCACCAGCATCATCAGGAGGCGCTGCAGCGGATGGTTATTTCCGCCCGGACGCCAAGTGCGCACCAGTTTGTTGCGGTAGGCGTCATATTGGACACCATGCGGCGCGGCCAGCACCTTGCCGCGCTTGAGCAAGATCTTGAGAGCCTCGGTGGCTGCGGCGCCCGCGCACAGCTGGCATCCCATCACGGTCGATGGGCCGCGCTGCTCCTTGAGATTGATCGCAGTCGGGTCGACCAGATAGGAACCATGCAAGCCAGCCGGCGCCAATCCCACCAGAAAGCGCAAGGCTTTTTCGTCATCGGGCAAAACACCCCAGCCAAAATACTGTTCAAAAGTCATTTTCCCCGGCATAAAATTGAGCAAGGCAGCGCCCATCCCCAATGGTGCGGCGGTGATCGCCGGAATACCGAGCCGGGCGCACGCCGCAAACGTTGCTTGGCGCGCTTCAAAGGCGAAAAAATCGAGGCCATCGACATAGAGATCGACGCCTTCAAAAAAAGCCTCCAAGTTGTCACGATTGACGCCTTCAGGAAACCGTTTTATATCCAGTTCCGGATTGATGTCCTTGGCCATGTTGGCAAGGACATCTACTTTGGGCCGCTCCAGCGTCGACATCATGGCCCCCGCCTGCCGGTTAAAATTGGCAATGTCGAAACGGTCGAAATCGGCAATGTGAAAGGCGCCAATACCCAGCCGGGCCAGCGTTAGCAGGTGACTGCCGCCAACCCCACCCATACCAGCGATGGCGACGCGTTTGCGACGCAGCGTTTCCTGCTCGGCCGGCACGACCCAACCAATGTTGCGAGCAAACGCGGCCGGATAAGAAAAAGTGTCTGTCATGTGTCCCTCGTTTATACGGCCGAGCTTGGCAGAGAGCTCAACATAATTAGGCAAGAAAATCCGAAAAAAGTTCCACCAAATCAGATTTTAGGCTTGCCTTGGGACTCGCGCCCAAGTGCGAGTCTTGGCCGGGCTCTGCAGGCTCTGCCAGGCAAGCGCAGCGGCGCGGTTGGAGGGTCAGTCATTGCTCCAGAGCAAATGGCCGGAAATCGGGTGGGAAGCCCGCCAACAATGCGTTGGATCACCAAATCTGAGCCAAGTCTCGGCGAAAACGCACGCGAGGTCAATCAATGTTTGCCGACAAACTACATTCTGAAAAATATGCGACACTGAAATAAGAAGACTGAGGCGTGCGCTTACCATGGCAAATATCGTTGCGGTTGCAGGCACGCTACGGCGCGGACCCGCATAAGCGTAGCGGCCCAGTTTCTGTGGCGCATGACAAAGAAGGAATCGAAGTGGCCGTATTACCGGGCAAGAAAAGATATTTATCGATGAGCCCATGGGCATGGACCGGCCTGCTGCTCGAGCCCGCTCGCGCGAGGCGTCAGATTGCGTTCTGTTGGCGCGAGCTCGATCATGTCATCGAAGGATCGACATTTCAGCTGCCGACGGTTGGACCAATTCGCATGACGGGCAGCCTCCAGATCGGTATTGAAGCGGCAACGTTGCGGTTGGCGCCGTTCCCAGCCACACCAGAAAGCCTTATTTCCTGGAGCAAATTTTGTTGAAAAATTCAAAAAAAATGGCAGGAGCGGCCGGCGTTGTAGGTCTTTTGTGGGTTGGCATAACCGCTCTGATTGCGGCAACCCAGCGCAGGCTCGTCTTCGATCCAGAGCTCGAGCGGAAAGTGCCGTCGCCCCGCAGTAGCGGTCACCGAACGCGGTCCGTCGTGCTGCGCGCAAAGGATGGAACGCGGCTAGCCGGTTGGTTGATGACGCCAGTTATTGTCGGCCCGCACCCCGCCGTCATCTATTTTGGCGGTCGTTCAGAGGAAGTGTCGTGGGTGGCCCGCGATGCCGGACGCATGTTTCCTGGAATGACAGTCCTAGCTGTCAATTACAGGGGCTATGGCGAGTCGTTGGGGGTACCACACGAGCGCCACATGGTGGACGATGGGCGAGTCTTGTTTGACTGGTTAACCGAGCGCAACCATGTCGACTCCACTAAAGTTGCGGTGGTGGGTCGCAGCTTGGGCTCAGGGGTCGCGGTACAGGTCGCGATGGAGCGAGCGGTGCACTCCATCGTACTCATCACCCCGTATGATTCGATATTGGCGATTGCGCAGAAACGCTTCAGGGCCGTGCCCATAGGGTTCGTGCTACGGCACCGATTTGAATCGGTGAAGTATGCCTCGTTATTGAAAGCGCCGACTTATGTTTTGCGCGCAGCGACAGATGATGTCGTTCCACACTCACATACTGACCTTCTGGTGGCCAAACTAGCGCACCTTCACCGCGATGAGACCATCCCATTTTCAGACCACCGTAATATCCCCTATCTAGAATCGACCCAAGATAAGATCGCCGATTTTTTTAGCGCACAATTTAAGGATCCCGGTGCCCGGTGATTACGCAAAAAGTTGGCCTGAAGCGCCGAATTGACGGCCAGCATTGCCGAAGGAATACGTCCTGTACCGCTCCCCCCCATTCCAAGCTCTTGGATTGCCTGCAACACCTTGACGTGCCAGTCACGAATCGACCCGTTCGAAGGTGCGGCCGGTGCGCGAGGACATCGGCTCGCACTCACCAGGCGAGCCCCCCAAACACCCCTGTTAAGCGTCGCAGCAGGGGCGGTCTCGGTTCACGACGGCCAGCACTTTGCCCCGGTTTCTGGCAGCCAACGTTGCCGCATGGGCACCCATTATGAGCAGCACTAGGGCGCAAAGCGACCCATTTATCGACGCCCGGTCGTTTAAAAACCGTCCCTAATTGTTAGGCCTTCGCCAACGGTAAACCGGCATCGTATTATTTCCATGTTAGCAAGCTAATACGTTGATGTCCCGCAGAGATAGCATTTGGCACCACACTATGCTTCAAGAATCCGTACCCGAGGGTGCATGTCGAACCAGCGCGTGCTGGAAAATTTCAAAAACCAACGTCAACTAAAAGGAGGCCATCATGAAACAATCGACCCACAGCGAAATCGTACTGCAAGTCGCTCCAGTTCTCAGTACGTTACGTACTTTAGGTACTTTAGGTACTTTAAGTGCGCTCGTCGCTATGGCCGTTTTTGCAAGTTCCGCTATCGCCCAATCATGCTCGGAATCGAATCGCCTGGCAAAATCAGACGCAGAAGTACAACTGCGAGCGAACACCGAATCAGTGGAAGGTGGCTTATGGCAAGGCAACCCGGTGACAAAGGTCGACAACGCCACCTTGGATCTTGAAGACTGTACCGCAACGCTGAGCTTTAGTGCGTATGCGACGGATAAGGAGTGCGCTCCCAGTAGTAATAACGCGGCCTACTTGGATATCCAGCTAGTTGATGCCAGCGGAAAGCCTCTGACACCTTGGAAACACGCCGATGATGTCGGGGTTTCGGACTCAGACACAGCGGAGCCGCACGAAAGAGATGTCACTTCTTTATTCAGAAAATTCGCCTGGAAACATGCTACGTCCTTCAACATGTTTATTTCCGGGCCAGGAAACTGCGATAAAAACTAGTTGCCCCCCCGTGTAGCCGTGCCGGGCCTTGATGAAGTTGCATGCATTGCGTGGGCATAGCCTGGCGGAGCGCAGCCATTCGATGTGACAATGTTTTGGTTGCCTCCGGCTACTCGATTTACCAGCTCCTTGCAGCACGCGGTGCTGCTGCGGCGGAAGCGACCATGTCAGAGGCAAGTCACATCGGCCGTCATAAGGCGACCAGAAAGCGTTTTATCACTTCACCAACATTTTCCGCCGTCACCAGAACATTCGGAAATTGCTGTCGTTCGCGCTTGCCCTGGCGCTCGATGTCGACCCCGTAGCAGTCAAGGCCGAGCAATCGAATGCCCATGGGTAAAACATCCACAAGCTCCCGGTAAAACTTCGCCTCGTCGGCCAGTGGCAGCACGACTCCATTTTCCCAGTCGCGCTCTTCCATCCAGCCCATTTCACCAAAACCAGCAACGTATCGGGCGCGCCGTGGAGTGAGGCGGAAAAATGCAAAGTCACCCAGTTCAAGGTATTGCTTCGCATCCGGCTGATAGCGAAGGTAACGCGCCACCAAATTCGGTGAGGCGTCAACGGGCGTCACGTCGCCTACAAATGTCAGACGCGACCCCGTCAAGGCATTTTTCCCGTCCGGACTGGAGACAAGAAAACTGGCACGATGGTCCGCCAAGAGATTTTTTGTATGCTCGCCCAGAGCGCTAATGAGAAATACTGGGCGATGCCGCTCATCGGGCACAAATGGCAAAATCGATGCAAATGGGTATCCTGCCAACTGCGTCGATTGCGTCGCCAAGACGCCAAAAGTGGTCTTGTGCAGCAACGGAATGACGGTATCAAGATAAATTTTCACACTCATAGATTAACCGACCATGGAGAGCATTGGTGTTGCGCGAATTTGAAATATTTGATGACCGGATCGACGAATAATTGTGGACATCCTCACAAGGACAAGCGTTGGCTGGCGCCGTACTCCTGCTGGCTCACTGGATCATTAAGTCATTTCTTAGCGTTTTATGCCACTCATGCCACTTGTGCTGACAACGAAGGCACTTGGTATTGAGTAACTCTTCTTCCCAATCCCACTGACAATTAGTGCCTCCTAGCACAATATCGCCGTCTTTAACGGCATTGCAAAGGACTTCGCTTAAGGTATCGATGCTGCCATAGATGATATCCACACCACTGTTCTGTCGGCAATGCGGGCATTTCTGTTTTATTTTGCTTTCCATCCTGTCTCTTCCCTCCTGTCTTACAACAAACTATAGGCCAAAACAATATCACCTCACCATAGACTGGGCTTTGACATTACTCAAACAGTGCGGCTAATTTGTCCGCGTTACCGGCCGGCGAGCGGGCGGTGCCACAGGTAGGGGCGTAGAGCGCGTATTTCGAGTCAAGATGTGCCCCGGGAAAAACATCGCGCGCATTGGGCGCGGGGCGGGCGTTGTCAAAGCGCCTTTGGCGTTGGCCTCCGGCAGGCTGCCCGAGGCAGGCATGCGCGGTGCCACGGCGTGGCAGTGGCCCCGCGGCGCCCAGCCCGACCATGGCAAAGTCTGACCAGCAAAGTGCTGGCACGCGACACCAATGCCTGAAGACGACCGGGTGACGCCGCACTTCCAAGCATGTCCGGTTGCGGGCAGATTGATTCTTGACGACTTCCTCCTTCATGCATATACTGTTTTTTTATACAGTAGTATTTCACTCCGCCTGCCACCCATAATCGTGGAAGAAACCATGTTGGCACCACCCCCCACATTAAACGATTCTGCTCGCTCGCTCCTGCTGCCGTTTCCGGAGGTTTGGCGCGCCAGCGAGCTGGCTGTGTCCCAAGCAACAACTTGCTCGACCGGGCACTGCGCGCTAAATGGTGAACTGCCAAATAAGGGGTGGCCGAGGTCAACACTCGTTGAGCTCCTTTTACAGCAAGGCGGCATAGGCGAGATGCAACTGCTCAAGCCAGTACTAACTAAGCTGTCACAAAATCAGAGAATCACGCTCGTGCAGCCGCCCTATATCCCCCATGCGATGGCTTGCCAAACATGGGGGATCGATACTAGCCAGCTGTTATGGATACGAACGAAAAATACCGGTGACGCGCTATGGGCAACCGAGCAGATACTCAAGAATGGCAGCTGCGGCGTTATCATCTTGTGGCAATCCAATATGCGCGCAGAGTCGTTGCGGCGACTAAATCTGGCTGCTCAAACGACAGATACATGGTTCTGGCTCATGCGGCCACTAGCTTGTGCCAGCGATTCGTCCCCGGCACCGCTCCGGTTGGCGCTGCGGCCAGCACTAGGGGGCGTCTCTGTCGAAATAATTAAGCGCCGCGGCCCGCGTTCCGATACCCCACTTTTTGTGCCGCTCGCTGACATGCCTGCCGGGCGACACTTATTGGACCAAAAAAATGCAACTGTTGTTGAGCATACACCTGCCTTTGTTACCGCTCGAGACACTACGTCCCTCTTGGTCTGAACCTGGCGCTTGCTACGCGGTTATGCATCTCGATCAGGTGCTCGTTGCATCTCGCGAGGCATCATTTAGTGGAGTCAGGTCCGGCATGCGTGCGGGCGGCGTGTCCGCAATTTCGCCGGCTACTGAGATGCTGGAGCGGAACCCAAAAAAAGAGCAGTTGGCGCTGGCTGCCATCGCGATGGCGTTGTTGCAATACACACCCGAAGTGGCCTTTTCCGATGACTTCAGCATTCTGATGGACGTAAGTGCAAGCCTGCAATTGTTCGAAGGGCCATTGGCAATTTGCCGACGCGTCGCTGCCAGTATTGCGGCGCTCGGATTTACGGCCGAATTGGGTGCCGCGCCAACGGCAAAGGGGGCATGGATATTGGCGCGGAGTTCCCGCAATAAAGAACTGCCGCTGCGCCGCCGCGTACTTAAAATGGACACGCTCACGCGCCGGCTTGACGGTTTGCCTTGCCACCTTTTGCCAACGACTCTGCCCCATCATGAGTGGCTAAACGGCATAGGAGCTAAGAATTTTGGCGCAATACGCCGGCTTCCTCGAGCAGGACTCATGCGTCGCACCAGTAAGCAGCTATTGGAAGATCTGGACCGCGCCTATGGCAACCTGTCCGAGCTGATTGAATGGATAAAGGTACCCTCGACGTTCTCGGCGAGCATCGAAACCTTCGACCGGATTGAGCATGCCGAAACCTTGATGTTTGGAGCGACACGGCTGATTTTACAGATGATCGGCTGGCTCGTATCGCAGCAGCTGGCAGTGACGGTATTTACACTGTCACTGGAGCATGAGCGTGGGCGCTCGGCAATACCCCCGACAACACTCGAGATTGCGTTAGCTGAACCGGCTTGGAAAGAGACGCATCTGATTCGCTTGCTCCAGGAGCGGCTGAGCAAAGTAGAACTGATCGCGCCCGTCATTGGCATACGGCTTGATGCCCGGCAGCTGGTGCCGATGCGGCCCCCCACCGAGTCATTATTTCCGGAGCCCGGCGGTTCGCCGGCCGATTTTTACCGCTTGTTGGAGCTTCTGACGGCCAGGCTTGGGGCAGAGAATGTTCTCACGCCAGCCGCCTCTCCCGACCATCGGCCTGAAGTGTGCAATGCCTGGGTGCCGGCGGCTGATAAACCAGCCAAGAAAAGCGCCGAGGGAGAGACTCTGGAACGTCCATTTTGGATCCTTCCGAAACCGATTGCACTGCTGATGCGAGACGACCGGCCATTTTACGGTTCGCCGTTGAAAATGATTGCCGGCCCCGAACGGATCGAAGCTGGATGGTGGAATGACCAAACGGCGGCGCGGGATTATTTCGTAGCTCAAGGATCCGACGCCAGCTGTTACTGGATTTATCTTGAACGAACTCAAGAAGCCCGCTGGTTTCTGCACGGTTTGTATGCGTAAAAATCATGCCAACAATACCTTCCATCCTACCGGCCTACGCCGAGCTTCAGTGCCTTACGCACTTCACTTTTTTGCGTGGAGCCTCATCGCCTGAGCAGATTGTTCAGCGCGCTCTAACGCTCGGCTATCACGCCTTAGCCATCACCGACGAGTGCACGCTAGCTGGGGTCGTTAAAGCTCACGTGGCTGCAAAAAGCGTGGGTATGAAGCTGATCATAGGCAGTCAGATGTTGCTGACGCCAGAAAATGGAAGTCCCGCGTTTACGCTGCTCATTCTCGCCATGAACAAGAACGGATATGGAAATTTGAGCGAGCTCATCACGCTCGCGCGTACGCGCGCAGAAAAAGGCTCCTATCTCGTCCGGCCGCGCGATATCGCCAACCCCACTGGCGATTTGTCGCATCTGCGCGGGATGCCGAACTGCCAACTCATTCTCGCTCCGAAATACGGCGCCACGCATGACGAGCTGGAAAAACAGGCGGCTTGGCTACTGCAATGGGCACCTGGACGCGCGCGCATCGCCATGACGCTCCATTATCGTGCGAGGGATGAAAAACATAAGGCGCTTGTGACGCTAGTTTCCGAAAAATTTGGTTTGCCCATCGTCGCCGCGGGTGACGTATGCATGCATGTCCGCTCCTTCAAGCCGCTACAAGACACGATGACCGCCATACGCCATGGTATCCCTGTCGCCCAATGTGGATATCGACTCGCGCCGAACGCAGAGCAGCATTTGCGCTCGCGAGTGAGGCTCGGAAACCTGTACACGAGACAGGCTCTAGACGAGTCGGTGCGCGTTGCTGACCTATGCCGGTTTTCGCTCGATGAGCTTCGCTACGAATATCCTCAGGAGCTTGTTCCAAAAGGCGAAACGGCCAGCAGCTACCTGCGCTCCGAGAGCTACATCGGCGCCCATTGGCGGTATCCGGGGGGCATCCCTGACCTGGTGCAGGCGCTGTTAGAGCGCGAATTGGGACTCATTGCTGAAATGGTGTACGAGAGCTATTTCCTGACCGTATATGACATCGTGCGGTTTGCGCGGTCCCAGCATATCCTTTGCCAAGGACGGGGCTCTGCTGCAAATAGCGCGGTTTGTTTTTGCCTGGGCATCACTGAAGTGGACCCGGCCCGCGGCACGCTTTTATTTGAGCGCTTCATCTCAAAAGAGCGCAATGAACCACCGGATATCGATGTCGATTTTGAACATCAGCGGCGGGAAGAAGTCATCCAATATATTTACAGAAAATATGGACGCATGCGCGCCGCGCTAACTGCCGTCGTCATCAGTTATCGCCCCCGCAGCGTGTTGCGTGACGTCGGCACTGCGCTCGGCGTCGACCTGTCTATCGTCAACCAGGTGGCCAAGGCCAGTCACAGCTGGGGTGGGAAGGCGGACCTGCAACAACGGCTGCAAGCCTGTGGGTTTGACCCCGACTCGCCCATCGCGAAAAAATGGGCCCAGTTAGCTGAGCAAATGATGCGCTTCCCTCGGCATATGTCACAACACCCGGGGGGCTTTGTCATCTCACATTCGAAGCTCTCGCGCCTGGTGCCCATCGAGAATGCGAGCATGGCCGAAAGGTCAATCATACAATGGGACAAGGATGACATTGATGCGGTTGGCCTGCTCAAAATAGACATCCTGGCACTCGGCATGCTGAGCTGTATTCGCCGGGCCCTAGACCTTGTTTCGGAACAGCGTGGCGAACGATTTGAGTTGCGCGACATTCCAGCCGAAGACGCCGCGACGTATGAAATGATTTGCCAAGCCGATACCATAGGCGTCTTTCAAATTGAGAGCCGCGCCCAGATGTCGATGCTGCCGCGGCTGCGGCCACGTGTGTTTTACGACCTCGTAATTGAAGTTGCCATTATTCGGCCCGGCCCGATTCAGGGCGGCATGATTCATCCGTTTTTGAGACGTCGGGAAGGAATTGACCCTATCACCTACCCCAGCCCAGAAATGGAAGCCGTACTCTCTCGTACGCTCGGCATCCCAATTTTCCAGGAACAGGTGATGCAAATTGCGATGGTTGCCGCTGGATTCTCTGCCGGCGAAGCCGACCAGCTGCGGCGCGCGATGGCGGCTTGGAAACGCAAAGGCGGCTTGGAGCAGTTCGAAGAAAAACTGATGAGAGGAATGGCCGAACGTGGCTATACCGACGAATTTGCTACTTCCATCATCGGCCAGATCCGTGGCTTCGCCGAATATGGATTTCCCGAATCGCATGCGGCAAGTTTCGCACTGCTTGCGTACGCGTCCAGTTGGCTTAAATGCCACGAACCCGCCGCGTTCTTGGCAGCGCTGCTAAATTCTCAGCCTATGGGGTTTTATTCGCCTTCATCGCTAGTTCAAGACGCACGGCGGCATGGTATCGAAGTGCGGCCCGTCGATGTCAGTGTCAGCGCATGGCAAGCGAAATTGGAACCGATCGAAGGCCGGCAATCGGCCGTTCGACTAGGCCTAAATAACGTTCGCGGAATGGAGCAGGAGGCGGCGTGGAGAATCGAGGAAGCGCGCTCGATTCAAGCATTCTCTGATCTCAACGATTTGGCGGGACGCGCCCAGTTAACGGGTGGGCAGCTGAACATTTTGGCAAGCGCAAATGCACTTGAATCATTGGCAGGCAATCGCCGGCAGGCAATGTGGCAAGCGGTCGGAAGCGTACCCGACAAGGGCCTTCTCCGCTTCGCTACCATCGTCGAAGACGCGCTCCAGCTCGCGGGGCCATCGGAAGCAGAAAATATCTTGGCAGACTATCGACACCTTGGTCTCACGCTGGGTCGGCATCCTCTGTCATTGCTGCGAGACAGGCTGAGCAAGATGCGCTTTATCCCGGCGCGCGACCTCAATTCGTTTAGCGACGGACAGCTCGCCCGCGGTTGTGGAATTGTCACCGTGCGCCAACGCCCAGCAACAGCCAACGGTGTCGTATTTGTGACGCTTGAAGATGAAACCGGGAACGTCAATGTCATCGTATGGCCTAGCTTAGTCGAGCAGCAACGCAAGGAAGTGATGGGGGCGTCTCTACTCGGTGTTTATGGCGTGTGGCAATGCCAAAGTCAGGTGCGCCATCTTGTCGCGAAGCGCCTGGTCGACCTATCCCATCTTTTGGGCGAGTTGGATACACGCAGTCGTGATTTTTCTTAACGGGAAGCTCCAAACGGCAGCCGCGCCGGGAAAATGGGGGCGTTGGAACACTCGCTCGCGCCGGAAGCGTCAGCCTCGCTGCCTCTACTGTTAACCGGATATCGGCTAAAGTGACAGCGGCGGCCAGATCGCGGCCGCAACACGATGCGGCCGGAAAAATCAGCCATGTCCCGCGCCCCAAGGCGCAGGACTCAACAAGCGGTTAGATTTTTGGTCGCTACAATGATCTGGAAATTGCCGAAAAAAACCGTATGGTGTTCACAAGTGAATCCCCCCAGCGCATCAATCTGCTTGAGCGGATCGTGGCTATTCCAAAGCGCCAGACCCAAGGGTTCAAAAACCTTGAAGTAAGTCCAGCTTAAGGCCCGCAGCAGCCACGCATCCGGGCGGTGAAATTCAGCCAGATAAAGCTTCCCGCCCGGTGCCAGCACCCGCGCCGCCTCGCGTAATGCCTTGTCCTTGAGATGATGGGGAAGTTCATGCAGCAGGAAAAAAATAACATTGACATCAACCGAGCCATCTTCTTGCTTCATCGCGCTGGCATCTTCTTCCAGAAATTCCACTTTTCCAGAGAATTCGTTCAATTTGCCCTGCGCGTGCATCAGCTCGTTGGTGATGATGTCGGCGATTAGCACCCGACGCGCTCCCGATTCGACGGCCGCCGCGACGATGCGCGGTATCACATTGCCAAAGGCGCAGGAGGTGATCAGCACCTTCTTGCCGTCCAAGTTTGTGCGGCGCAGCCCGTCGGTGATGGACGATACCAGTCGATCGTACTGAAACAGCAAAATTGCGGCAATGATCGGTTGAAAATCGACCAGCTTGATCAAGCGCATGTTCGAGTAAATGAAATAGACGTGAGCCGCATCTTGCCGCGAAGTACCGAAGGCGCCGCGCATGATCAAGGTCCCCCGCGTCAGCGTGAAGAAGAAGGCGGCCGTGCTGGCAAGAACGAAAAAAGGGGACAAGAGAGTATATAACAGCCATGCTGGCATAGTGTCGTCTGATGCTCAAGTTAGTATAAAGTTAAATCCGCCCTGCGATTTCCGCGGATTGACGTTTTTTTAATGTGGACCGGGCCGTTCGACTGCCGGCCGCCTGCGGCCGGGCTTGCATTTTACAGTCCTTTTCCCAAAGTGAGCATTTAGGCACGCTTTATGAACCAGTCATATCCGCCACAGGTACAAAACCGACAACGCCATGCCCGCCGCCGCCACGAAATACACGACGACGGCGATGCTCCGGTCTTGGCGCATCCCGAAATCATGCAGCGTCACGCGCAAACGGTGAGCGGCATGCCATAGGAACAAGGTGATCACACCAAATAAGAACGCTTTGCCAATCCAGTTTGCGGCAAGCGCATGCAGATTCGTGTAGCTCAACAGGTCCGGCGCATGGCCGATCGCCACCAGCAGAAACAGCGACACCAGCACCGGTGCAAACAGGGCGGCCAAGGTGCCGCCTGCGGCGAACAAACTCCAGAAAATCGGCTTATTGGACTTGGCCATGGTTACAGTACTCCTGCAAAAAACAGCAATAGCAGCGACACGACGGCCCATGCGACGTAGTGCACGCCAATGATGTACTTGCCGGGCAAGAATTCTTCGCCTATTTGCACCGGCAAGGCCTTGGGTGTGACGTTAAACCAGCTGGTCGCGTTGTGGATGGCAAAAATCAATATGACCAACAGCCCCAGAGCGCTCCACGGCCCCGCAAGGGCCGCCATGAACGAGGCGTAGACAGCGGGCCCTTCGGACAAATGTTGTAGCGCGCACAGCATGAGCAACGCGAAAGCGCCAATAAAAATGCAAGTCACTTCGCGCGACATGTAGCGCAGGTAGCGCGGCTGCGTGAGGTACCAGCCGGTCTTGGAAACTTTCCGAACGTAGGGGTTTCGGCTCATTTTGATGCTCCCGGTAGCAAATGTTCCTTGAACCAGTCCAGAGTGCTGGCGACTTTGACCTGTTGCAACGCACCCGATGGATCCACGGCCTTGGGGCACACCTCGGAGCAGGCGCCGACAAAGGAGCACTCCCACACCCCTTCATCCGTGGCAATGACTTCCTGACGCTCGGCGCGGCCGCCATCACGCGAATCCTGGTTGTAACGGTGCGCTAGCGTGATGGCCGCGGGCCCGAGAAATTTCGGTTGCAAGGCGTATTCGGGGCAGGCAGCGTAACATAACATGCAGTTGATACACATGGAAAACTGCCGATATTTCATCAGCTGTGCTGGAGTTTGCTTATATTCCCCTTGCTCGATGCTCTTCTTTTCTTTGGGGATAAGATAGGGCTTGACCCGCTTTAGCTTATCGATAAAGTCGTCCGACACGGTGGCCAGGTCGCGCTCGATGGGAAAATTGGCCAGCGGCTCGACCCGAATGACGCCTTCGTAATCGCGCAAAAACGAGTGGCAGGACAGCTTGGGCTCGCCGTTGACCATCATGCCGCAACTGCCGCATACCGCCATGTGGCAAGACCAGCGGTAGGTCAACGTGGGATCGATGCTTTCCTTGACCGCGTTGAGCGCATCGAGCACCACCCACTCTTCCTTGCACAGGACTTCATAGCGTTGAAAATACGGTTCGACGTTGCTCTCCGGGTCGTAGCGCAGCACCTCCAATTGAACCAAGCGTTGTTTCATTTGTGTGCTCCCGAATAGTCACGCACGCCAGGCGGCGACTTGGTAATCACCACGTCAAGGTAATCTAAACGTGGCATTTCCAGCCCCTGGTAATGTGCCATGCTGTGGCGCAGATAGGTTTCGTCGTCGCGCTCTGCGTAGTCTAGGCGCTGATGGGCGCCGCGCGATTCCTTGCGGGCCAGTGCGCCCACGGTCAGCGCCGAGGCGCAATCGAGCATGCAGCCCAGCTCTAGCACCTGGAACAGATCCGTATTGAACACATTGCTCTTGTCGTTGAGCACCACTTTTTGGTAACGCTGACGCAACTGATCGATCTTATCCACCGCTTCTTGCAAGCCGGCCTCGGTGCGGTAGATGCCAACGTTTTTCTCCATGGTGTCGGTCATCTCTTTACGCAAGCCGGACATGGACTCGTTGCCGTCCACGCGCGTAAAGAGCTGACGGATGCGGGCTTGGGATTTTTGCGCGCGAATCTCAAGTGCGGCCGTGTTGGGGCAAGGCAGATCCCGCACATACTCCATGGCCGACAGGGCGGCGCTCCTGCCAAACACCAGTAATTCGACCAGCGAGTTAGAGCCAAGGCGGTTGGCGCCGTTGAGGCTGACACAGGCACATTCGCCTGCAGCGAACAGCCCAGGCAACGTGGTGGCCGCTTGGCTATTGGTAGAAATACCGCCCATCATATAATGCACCACCGGACGGATCGGTACTGGCTCCTTGACTATGTCCACGCCCAAGTAGGCAATGGCCAACTCGCGCACCAAAGGCAAGCGCTCCATGATGGTCTTTTCGCCCAGATGGCGCATGTCTAGCATCACGCACTCCCCCCACTGGGTGGTGACCGTGTTGCCCTTTTGCAGTTCGTGCCAGTATGCCTGGCTGACGCGGTCGCGCGGCCCCAATTCCATGGTCTTGAGTTGCGGCTTGCCAAGCGGAGTTTCCGGACCCATACCATAGTCCTGCAAGTAACGGCGTCCATTCTTGTTGAGGAGCACGCCCCCTTCGCCGCGGCAGGCCTCCGTCAGGAGGCTGCCCGTATTGGGTAGCCCGGTCGGATGGTACTGCACAAATTCCATGTCTTTGAGCGGCACGCCCGCACGGTAGGCCATGGCCATGCCGTCGCCAGTTTTGATGGCACCGTTGGTATTAAACGGGAACATACGCCCCGCCCCGCCGCCGGCAATGATCACCGCCTTGGCATGGAACTGCTTGATCATACCGCTGCGCATTTCCATGGCGGTGAGGCCCTGGCAGCGGCCATCGTCCACCAAGAGGTCTAACGCGTAGTATTCGTCAAAGCGGATAATGGACGGATATTGAAGCGTCGTCTGAAACAGCGTGTGCAATATATGAAAGCCCGACTTGTCGGCCGCAAACCAGGTGCGCTGCTTTTTCATGCCGCCAAAAGGCCGCACCGCCACCGAGCCATCGGCTTCACGGTTCCAAGGACAACCCCAATGCTCTAGTTGCGTCAATTCCTTGGGCGCCTCCTTGACGAAGTACTCCACGCAGTCTTGATCGGACAGCCAGTCGCCCCCGCCCACCGTATCGTCGAAGTGCATATCGAAGCTGTCGTCCGGCTTGATAACCCCGGCCGCGCCGCCTTCTGCTGCGCAGGTGTGGCTGCGCATGGGGTACACCTTAGAAATCAAGGCAATGCGCAGTTTCGGGTTGCCTTCGGCTAGTGCGATGGCTGCGCGTAACCCGGCACCTCCGGCGCCAATGATCGCGACATCAGTATTGATTATTTCCATTTTTCCCATTTCCTTCACCGCAGTAACTCGCCTTGAGGGCAAGCAATCTGGTCACGATCACGGTGCCCGCTCCATGCTGGACACCCCACGTTCTAGCCCTAGTTTGCGAGGGCAAAGGCGGCAGTCGGCGCACCGAACCATTGCCTCGCCATCGACTTGCCCCTTGATCAATCGACGAACTCTGCCGCATGCGCGTACCCTGCGGGCTTCTCTAGGGCTCTTCGTCCTCCGTCTCTATCACGTCCTCGTTGTCGGCTTAATTGTGCGTGAAGACTTATCTGCTGGAAATACCGCAATCCGGGTATTCTCTCTACCGGTATTTAGGTAATCGTGGAGCAACAAGTTCCAGGCCAAATAGTTCGGCCGACACGTTGTGGCAGACTAGGGGCGGGCTGAGGCACAACAAAACGAGGACACCACCCGTGGGCAGCACCCATATTCAAGCATGGCGCCACCCGATTTAAGCGAACGCGGGCTGCCCTGCCCCTTTAGCTACGACGCTAGCGGTGGCGGTAATTAAGTCGATGGCAATCAGCGCACAGGATTTGCAAAAAATCGCTATTGTAAGAATTGCTTGCGCAACGTGCAAAAATGTCACAAGCGAGTAACAAATTCACGACAAAATTCCCCTGGGAGGACTGAAATCTGAGGGACTAGGTGGTGCTTTGATGATCGTCAAATCGTCTTGCCGCGCATTAGCTAAACCTGAGTTTGAACTTCAATGGCATGTCATTCGAATTCGAAACGGGTGGCAATAATGAACGAGTCGATTAACAGTTGCGTTATGGATGGCTCTGTAACGTCGACACGGAGAGCAACTTGTTCGAGATGCCTGGTCGTTACCAATACAACGTTGCATTGCATGAGCTTGGGTAACAGTGTGCCTATAGGTGTCAACTAGTGCTTGCCAGGTGCAACAACTTTAAATTTCAAGTCAGGAGCGTCGGATCATGAAGAAAATTACTTTGGCGGTAATGGCAATTGCTAGTTTGGTTGGCGCAGCCGCCGCATCTGCGAGTGAGGATGGCTGGTATGGACTGGTTGGGGCTGGACAAGCGAGCGGCAGCAATGCTCGCTCAACGGTGGACGACGCGCTGCTCGGGGCGGGAGCAAGTGGATTTTCATCCAGCATGAGCAATCCCAGCGTCGGCAGGTTGGAAGTTGGTTACCTAGTCAATAGAAATTGGGCGGTCGAAGGCGGTTACTTAGGCTCAAAGACTGAGAACTACGCCGCCAGCGGAGGGAGCCTGGTGGGAGGAGCTAGTACGTCGGTCAGCATTAAAGGCTGGAATTTGGTTGCGGTCGGCATATTGCCTATTGCTAATGAATTCAGTTTGCTGGCCAGGTTAGGCGTCGCCGATATGGAAGAAAAAGCCACCCCGACGGGGGCCAACATCTCCGCTTCTCTCAATAGTTATAAAAGCGACGTCACTTACGGTATTGGCGCGCAATATACTTTTCCCAATGCTGTTTTTCTGCGAGCGGATGTGGACAGCTACCAAATCGGCAATTCAAATTTTTCGAATCACAATACTGTATGGACGATTGACTTAGGCTACAAATTTTAATCCCCGGCGGTATCAAGTACCAAGCGCAACCCCGGGTTAATGCAGGAAAATTTATTTCGCGGCCACCATATCGAGCAGGGATCAGCATGGCCCGGGTCCTCGAAACGCTACCTACGCAAAACGCTAAGGAGTCGGCCTCGTGCGGCCACCAGTCGCAACGCTGGCGACTAAACGAACACCCGCGTCGGCGACATCGATCGCTGGCCGGCTCCCCAAGCGCGATGCGGCGGTAGCTGGCCAGGCCGGCTGCAACACCAGGTACCAAAGCTATCCGTGGCGGCGAAATTCAAAACTTTGGCGGCTGACGCCTTGAGTGACAAAATCGGCGTCGCCTGGAACCTGCTCCAAGAAAAAATCCCACTGAAAAATGGGAATGCGATTAAATTTTCGAGAGCGGAATATTCCCCTATTTCTATCGAATTCGCTGTATCGATCGCCTTTAAATTCTCGGCGAATGGAACTAAAAGGCAACAACCTTTCAGCAACATCTGGGAAGTCTAATTCAAGATGATTATCTTTGAATTTTTCAAATATATCAAATTGATCGCGGCAAATAATCTGAATCGCCGTTTCCGGGAACTTATAGCGTTCTGCCCACAGGACATGCCATCCTGATTCCGTCTCATTAATAAAATCTACCAGGCGCTGGCTCAAGATATAGGCGTCAGATTCTATGTGAATAATTTTATCCACACCCAACGCCTTGGCAATTTCGATAGAGTGGAGGAAGCTACGCCACCATCCGGGATAAACCGACACACTTTGCCGCCCCAAGTTGTCATCGAACCTGATGATGAGGTTTTCGTCGTTATTCAATGATAAGGGCTCATCATGAGGAATGGTATTTATGATTCTGGCCGGTGGCAAAAATGGTGATCCGTCATCAATCAGTATTTTTTTAACCGCATTGATTGGTATGTCCTGGTAATAGTCGAACCAGCGTTGATATCGATTTTCCCACGAGTGAATATCTTTGATAAAACTGGTGCCAAATATAATAGATTTCATTGGGTGGGCCGATTAATTTTCTTGAAGCGTTGCCAGCGGTGCGCCATGTGCCGGCCCGGACGCAGAGGTTAGGATGGCGGTTTCAAGTAGCAAGCGCAATACTGGGTTAATGAACGATATCGACTGGGTGTTGCAGTCGCGCTATGTGCTGCTGAGTATAGACGACGAGTGGCAATTCATGATCCCGGGGGCGTCTCGCGGCCCTGGTCATAGGTCTGGCCGCGACGATCAGTGCCACGGCTGCGCCGTTTGCGTACGTGGTTTTGGTGTCGCAGGCCGGCGCTCAGCTCGCGTTTGAACTCGCCGCTTGGATGCACATAGACGGCGTTGCAGATGGTTTCGCGAGGCCCAGATTTTTCAGAATTATTGGGCCGCAAGGCCTTGAGTTTTGCACGCAATTTGCTGCGGCGACCAGAGCCGAGCTGATGCCGGACGACCTGACACAAGACACGGTCCGCATGCAGCTTGGGGATGGGCCGCGGCGCTATGCGGCGGGCACTCTAGATGTGCCAAGTTGGCATCGTAGACGCCGGCGCCGCCGGTGCGCTTGAATTCGCGGCTAATCGTTCTGGCTGAACGGCAAGGGCGTACGAAACCGGGCAATTTGGTCTTGAAAATAAAGCTGATTTCCCAGAGTTTTGCGCCTGGGCCTGGAGGCGCAAAAGACCTTGGCTGACCTCGCAACAGCCGCTGACGGATGGCAGATTTCTGCCCGACCCCCAACAAAAAAGCTCCCATTAAGGAGCTTTTCGTTTGCTGCCAACTTCTTGAATTCATGGCGGAAAGGGTGAGATTCGAACTCACGGTACACCAAAGATGTACACTGGATTTCGAGTCCAGCGCATTCGACCACTCTGCCACCTTTCCTGATACTGCCTCGCTTCTTGTGCTTTCTGCGCGAGAACGAGATTATAGCAGGCTGTAAAAAAAACGGAGAAAAAAATAGAAGATTTCAGCAAAAATTCCCCCAACGGCCCGCCCCAACCGTTGGCGCTTATGCGGCAGCCGGCGTCAGTTGGGTCAAGCCGCCCATGTATGGCTGCAAGACGGCCGGTATCAACACACTGCCGTCGGCTTGTTGATAATTTTCCAAAATCGCGACCAGGGTACGACCAACGGCAAGTCCCGAACCGTTCAGGGTGTGCACCAGCTCCGGTTTGCCTTGGGCATTGCGGAAACGCGCTTGCATGCGGCGCGCCTGGAATGCTTCGCAGTTAGACAGGGACGAAATCTCGCGGAACGTATTTTGCGCAGGTAGCCAGACTTCGAGGTCATAGG
Source organism: Janthinobacterium sp. (assembly GCA_003133225.1). GTDB lineage: Bacteria > Pseudomonadota > Gammaproteobacteria > Burkholderiales > Burkholderiaceae_D > Janthinobacterium. Next base: position 26,198 of record PKWL01000013.1, on the reverse strand, counting down.
TCTTGGCCGCGCTGAACCCGATGTCGCCGCTGCATAAGGCCATCACGCGATAGGGCAAGCCCAGACGATTTAAGATGGTTTCAGCGTGCCCGACCATTTCCTCCAGCACCTGATACGAGGTGTCGGGATGCACGACTTGCACCATTTCCACTTTGTCGAATTGGTGCTGACGGATCATGCCGCGCGTGTCGCGCCCATAACTCCCAGCTTCCGAGCGGAAGCAGGGAGTGTGCGCTGTCATTTTCAACGGCAAGGTGCCAAGTGCCAAAATCTCGCCGCGCACGATATTAGTTAGCGATACTTCCGAGGTTGGAATCAGGTAGAAAGTCTCGCCTTCGCCTTCCAGCCCCCCTTTTTTTACGGAGAATAAATCCGCTTCGAATTTCGGCAACTGGCCGGTGCCGCGCAAGGAATCGGCATTCACGATATACGGGGTATAGCATTCCGTGTAGCCGTGCTCGTCAGTGTGTGTGTCGAGCATAAACTGCGCCAAAGCGCGGTGGAGGCGCGCAATGCCGCCCTTCATGACGGAAAAACGCGAACCGGTCAGTTTAGCGGCGACGTCGAAATCGAGGCCCAGCGCGGCGCCGACGTCGACATGATCCTTGGCTTCGAAATCAAAGATGCGCGGCGTGCCCACCTTGCGCACTTCAACGTTGGCGCGTTCGTCGGCGCCGACGGCGACTGATTCGTGCGGCAAGTTCGGCACCGCCTGCATGAAGTCGCTCATTTTGGATTGCACCGCCGCCAGCGCCGCCTCGTCCGATTTCAAGGCGTCGCCCACACCCGCGACCTCGGCCATCAAGCCCGAGATGTCCTCCCGTTTGCTCTTTAACATGCCGATCTGCTTGGATAGCGCATTGCGCTTGCCTTGCAACTCTTCGGTACCCATCTGGATCGTCTTACGCTCGGCTTCGAGCGCATTAAAACCTGCCACATCGAGTTGGAAGTTGCGTGTCGCCAGACGCGCGGCGACATTGGTGATGTCTTTACGGAGAAGTTGGATGTCTATCATGGGTGCGTAGCGCCGCTATATCGAAATCGCAATTGTACCAAGTGGCGCCTCTTTCTTTGCGGGTTTTGCGCAGTGCGGATCATCGGCGGCGCCGGCGCACAGCAAAGGCGAGCCCGACGCCCACGGTTTCCTGGTGTCGGGACGGGCTGCGTGGCCTGCCTTGCGCAGCCCTCATGCAAAGCGAACGGGTCAATCCAGGGTGAACGGCATCGCCCTACTTCTTGCCGTTATCGCGCGCGCCTTGGTCGAGCCCATGCAGATAGGCCAGTTTATCGCCAATCTTGCCTTCCAAGCCCCGCTCCGTCGGGTAGTACCAGCGTGGCGCCGCCATGCCATCGGGCAGATAGGTCTCGCCGGCGGCGTAGGCATTGGGCTCGTCATGCGCGTAGCGGTACAGCCTGCCGTAGCCAAGCTCTTTCATTAGCTTGGTTGGCGCGTTGCGCAGGTGCTCTGGCACAGGGCGCGATTTATCTTTGGCAACGAAAGCGCGCACCGCGTTGTAGGCGTTGTAGAGCGCGTTCGACTTGGCCGCGCAGGCCAGGTAGACTACCGCCTCAGCTAATGCCAGTTCCCCTTCCGGCGAACCGAGCCGCTCGTAGACTTCGGTGGCATCGAGCGCCAGGCGCAAGGCGCGCGGGTCGGCCAGGCCGATGTCTTCGCTGGCCATACGGATAATGCGGCGCGCCAGGTAGCGCGGGTCGGCGCCGCCATCGAACATGCGCACCAGCCAGTACAGCGCGGCGTCAGGACTGGAGCCGCGCACCGACTTGTGCAAGGCTGAAATCTGGTCGTAGAAGGCGTCGCCGCCTTTGTCGAAACGGCGTAATGCTTCGCCCAGACAGGCGCCCAGCAAAATCGCATCGACCTCGGTTTGCTCCTTCGCTGCTGCGGCGCGGGCCACGATTTCCAGGCTGTTGAGAAGCTTGCGGCCATCGCCGTCGGCGCTGGCGATCAGGATCGAATGGGCCTCCGGCGTGAAGCTCAGGCCCGCTAACTCCTGGGCCGCGGCGCGCGCGACTAGAAGGGCAAGGTCCGCGTCGGTAAGCGACTTGAGCACGTAGACGGAAGCGCGCGACAGTAAAGCGCCGTTCACTTCAAACGACGGGTTTTCCGTGCTGGCGCCGATGAAAGTAAACAAGCCGCTTTCGACGTGCGGCAGAAAAGCATCCTGCTGACTTTTGTTAAAGCGGTGCACCTCATCGACGAACAAAATGGTGCGACGACCGGAATTGGCCTTGATCACGAGCGCCCGCTCGACCGCCTCGCGGATATCCTTGATGCCGGAGAGCACCGCCGAGAGCGCGATAAATTCAGCGTTGAAGCTGTCGGCCATGAGGCGCGCCAGCGTGGTTTTCCCCACGCCCGGCGGGCCCCACAGGATCATTGAATGGGGCTGGCCCGATTCGAATGCGACGCGCAAGGGCTTGCCGGGGCCGAGCAAATGCTCCTGCCCGATCACGTCGAGCAGCTTAGTCGGGCGCAGCCGTTCAGCAAGGGGAGTAGATGTCATGGCGGCAGCTTGGTCGGGCGCAGGAGCGGGCGTTTGCGAATGTTCAATTATTGAATATGTCAGCGCCCTTGGGCACGACAAATTTAAAATAGGCGGCGCTAAGTGACGGATTTTTTTGGAAGTTCTTAAACGACAGCACCGATGTCTGGCCAAAAGCGTCGCGCAATTCCATTGCTTCTGGCACGCCGTTGCGCAAGCCTATGTTGATCTCCTCGAAGGTGGAGTCTTTTGCCTTCGGCGTCGCCTTCAGCCATTCCAGACCATCGCGCGTGCCCGCTTCGGCGAGACTAAAGTTTTTTTCCAGGTCATTGCTGCCGAACAGGATCGCTGCCGGCGAAGAGCCCAATGCACCGCCCAATTTCTTGACCGTGACCTGATTTAAGTCCTTGTCATAAATAAACAGCTGCTCGCCGTCGGCCTGCAGCAATTGGTCGTACGGTTTCACATAGGTCCAGATGAATTTGCCCGGGCGCGCGAAAACAAAATTGCCCGTTGCCGGGGTCGACACCTTGTTGCTGCCATCCATCTTCTTGACTTGGCGTTGGGTGAATTCGCCCTTGGCCGACTTCGTGCTTGCGACAAACGATTTGAACTGCGCGAGCGCGCTCGCGCCGGCCATGTCGGCCAGAAAAAAGCTGCCAGCGACCATCAGCGCCGCATACGTTTTGAAATGGGTCATGCCGTTATCCTTACTCAGCGTTCGCAACCGGCACCAGGATTTCCCGATTGCCATTCGATTGCATGATCGAGACGACACCGCTTAGCTCCATTTGTTCGAGCAGGCGGGCCGCGCGGTTATAGCCGATACGCAGGTGACGCTGCACCAGCGAGATCGACGCCCTGCGGTTTTTCAACACAATGGCAACGGCCTGGTCATACAAGGCATCAGCCTCGCCGCCGGGCTCGCCCACCACCGCGCCGTCGGCGCCGCCCTCGCTTGACACGCCGCCTTCCAAAATGCCGTCGATGTAGTTCGCTTCGCCCTGCGCCTTCAAGTATTTGACGACCCGGTGCACTTCCTCGTCCGAGACAAAGGCGCCGTGTACGCGCATGGGAAGCCCCGTGCCAGGGGGCATATACAGCATGTCGCCCATCCCCAGCAAAGCTTCGGCGCCCATCTGGTCGAGAATGGTGCGCGAGTCAATCTTAGACGAGACCTGGAACGCGATTCGGGTGGGGATGTTGGCCTTGATTAAGCCCGTGATCACGTCTACAGATGGACGCTGCGTCGCCAAAATCAAGTGCAAACCGGCGGCGCGCGCTTTTTGCGCGATGCGGGCGATCAACTCTTCGACCTTCTTGCCAACTACCATCATCAGGTCCGCCAGCTCGTCGATGATGATGACAATGGTGGGCAACTTTTCCAAAGGCTCCGGCGAGTCCGGCGTCAAGCTAAACGGATTGGCAATATGCTCCTGCCGCTTGTGCGCGTCGGCAATCTTGGTGTTGTAACCGGCCAAATTGCGCACGCCCAGCTTGCTCATGAGCTTGTAGCGCCGCTCCATCTCGTTGACGGCCCAGTTCAAGGCGTGGCCAGCCTGGCGCATGTCGGTCACCACCGGTGCCAGCAAGTGCGGAATGCCCTCGTAGACCGACATTTCCAGCATCTTCGGATCAATCAAGATCAAGCGCACGTCAAGCGGATCGGACTTGTACAACAGGGACAAAATGGTCGCGTTAATGCCCACCGACTTGCCCGAGCCGGTGGTGCCGGCCACGAGCAAGTGCGGCATCTTGGCCAGATCGGCCACCACCGGTTTGCCGGCAATGTCCTTGCCGAGTGCGATGGTCAGGCTCGACACGCCGTCGTTATACACCTTGGAGCCGAGGATTTCCGTCAAGCGCACGATCTGGCGCTTCGGATTGGGCAACTCTAAGGCCATGTAATTCTTGCCGGGGATGGTCTCGACCACCCGGATCGACGTTAGCGACAGCGAACGGGCCAGGTCGCGCGCCAGGCCAACGATCTGGCTGCCCTTGACGCCGGTGGCTGGCTCAATCTCGTAACGCGTCACCACGGGCCCCGGGTAAGCTGCCACCACCTTGGCGTCGACACCAAAGTCGGACAGCTTTTTCTCAATCAAACGGCTGGTAAATTCCAGCGTCTCGATCGAAACGGTTTCTTGCACCGGTGGCGCTTCGTCTAGCAAGGACAGCGGCGGCAGATTACTGTCAGGCATCTCGTGGAACAGGGTCGCTTGTTTTTCCTTCTCCACCCGCTCCGACTTCACCACCGTGACCATCTGCGGCTCGATCTTGATGGGTGGCGCCGCGACATGCTTTTCGACATGCTTGGCGCGCTCGATCACCACGACTTCATCGCGTTTCACGGCGGCCACCTCGCCCTGGCGACGGTCTTCGCGGTCCTGGTAGCGCAGGCGGAACCAGTCGATCGCCACTTCGATGCTGGCGCCGATGCGCTCGACTACCGCTAGCCACGACACGTGAAAGAACAAACTAAATCCCAGACCGAACAGCAGCAGCATCAACAAGGTGGCGCCCGTATAGCCGAGCCCGACCTGGGCTGCCTGCCCAATCGTCTTTCCCAGAGCGCCGCCTGGCGCCCCCGGCAATTGCACGTGCAATGAGTGCATTTGCAAATTTTCCAGGCCAACGCTGCCGATGAATAACAGCATCACACCGACGCCGCGGATCACGAGCTCGACTTGATGCTCGGGGTCGGTTTCTTGGTCTAACTCCGCCCGGGTCAGGCGACAGTAGCCGCTCCAGATCAGACGCAACAGACAGACGCACAACCACCAGGCCGAAAAGCCAAAAATAAACAACAGCAAATCGGCCAGCCAAGCGCCCGCGCGGCCGCCCAGATTGATCACCTTTGGCACCACATTGGCGTGCGACCAGCCGGGATCCCCCTTATTAAAGCTCAGCAAGATCAGCACAAAATACAAACCGAGGGCGGCCAGCGCCAACCAACGCGCCTCCGATAGCAGGCGCACGAGGCGGTTCGGCAAGGGCGGGCGGGCGTCAACGCTGCGCGTATAACTCGATGTGGTAGGTTGGCTTGGTTTAGTCATACTCTCTAAAACGTTGCGACTTTGCATATGTTGCGCCAAGCGAATTGCAAGACCTGGATATTCTAAGCCATAACGGGCGCACGGGCCCAGTGATTCCTCCGGTGTCGCCGCTTCGACTATAATCTTAGCTGTACTTGCGCGAACGCAATGCGCACAGGACCATCCTGCACTTGCCCGCCCTTAGGGCAGTTTGGCATGATCCGGCTGGCCGGCATCACCAACCTTATTAAGAGTTATTATGACCACTACGAAACACGCCCGAGTATTGATTCTCGGCTCCGGCCCTGCCGGTTACAGCGCCGCAATCTATGCTGCCCGTGCCAATCTAAATCCGATGCTGGTCACTGGCGTCGAGCAAGGCGGCCAGCTGATGACCACGACGGACGTCGAAAATTGGCCGGCAGACCCGCTGGGCGTGCAGGGTCCGGAACTGATGCAGCGCTTCTTGCAGCATGCCGAGCGCTTCAATACAGAGATCGTGTTCGACCATATTCACACGGCCCACTTAAATGAAACGCCGATTCGCCTGCAAGGCGACAGCCACGAATATACGTGCGACACGCTGATCATTGCCACCGGTGCATCGGCGCAATATCTCGGACTGCCTTCGGAGGCCATGTACATGGGCAAAGGCGTATCGGCCTGCGCCACCTGCGATGGGTTCTTTTACCGGGGTCGGGAAGTAGCCGTCGTCGGCGGCGGTAATTCGGCCGTCGAGGAAGCGCTCTACCTGTCGAACATCGCACACAAAGTCACTCTGATCCACCGCCGCGACAAGTTCCGTGCCGAAGCGATCCTAATTGACCGCTTGAACGCGAAAGTGGCCGAAGGCAAGATCGTCATCGAGTACAACCATACCCTACACGAAGTGATCGGCGACGAGGGCGGCGTGACCGGCATTAACATCTTGTCGGCGGGCACGGGCGCGCTAACGAAACTCACGGTACACGGCGTATTTATCGCCATTGGCCACAAACCGAATACGGACATCTTCGAGGGACAGCTGGAGATGCATAACGGCTACATCGAAACTAGGACCGGCCTCAAAGGCATGGCGACGGCGACCAGCATTCCGGGCGTGTTTGCCGCCGGCGACGTGCAAGATCATATTTACCGTCAAGCCATCACGAGTGCCGGTACCGGTTGCATGGCGGCGCTCGATGCCCAGCGTTACCTTGAAGGACAGGAATAAAACTGGCATGCCGGTTGCCGATCAGCGGAAGTCAAAAATGGCAATCAATTGACCGTGTCAAGGCTTGCCCCTTTTAGCATTAGGAAACTCTCTTTATGTTGCCCCTAAAAGACTTTGCCGACCTGAGCATCTTGCGCAAGGCGCTCAAAGAACAGAACGAGGCGAAAGAGCGCGCGCGCGCCGAGCGCATCAAGAAGGAGCAGGTGGCGTCACAGGAAACGAATCTGTTTCGCCATAGCGTAGGCGCGGTCAAGCCGATGCCCGCGCAAGACAAGCTAGCGCCCGCGGCGCCGCAGCTGACGCCGCGCCAGCAGGAAGATGAGGACACGGCCGTGCTGCGCGAATCGCTGTCGGACCTGTTTGACGTCGCAGCGCTGATGGAAGAGGACCCCGCCCTCAGTTACACCCGTAGCGGCGTCGGCGCCGACGTCGTGCGCAAGCTGCGAAAGGGGCGCTGGCCGGTCCAGGACGAACTCGACTTGCACGGTTTGAGGCGCGACGATGCGCGCGAGCGCATCGGTGAATTTTTGCACCGGGCCACGCGCCGCAATTACCGCTGCGTGCGCGTAATCCATGGCAAGGGCCTAGGTTCAAAGGACCAAGAGCCGGTGCTGAAATCGATGGTGCACAGCTGGCTGGTGCAAAAGGACGAAGTGATCGCGTTTTGCGCAGCCGGCCCCGCCGCTGGCGGCGACGGCGCCCTCATCGTGCTGCTGAAATCTGCCCTGCAAACTGGCCCCCGTTAGGGCGCGCGCCCGCTTGGGCGCCCTCGCTCGATTCCACCAACGGCACTCAGGCGCCCACCGCTCCCAGCACCGCTACCATCGCAATTGAATCGATCATCGCCCATGACGCCACCGCCAATTAATCCCGGATCATTAATCAAGGTCATCGAAATAATGGCGATTTTGGTCGGAGCTTTTTCCGGCTTCATCGAGGCCAGGCGCAAACGCATGGACTTAGTCGGCGTGTTCACGGTGGCCTTCATCACGGCATTTGGCGGCGGCACCTTACGCGACATCTTGCTCGACAAGCGTCCCCTGTTCTGGGTCGAGCACCAGGAATACGTGATTCTCATTTTCGTCTTGGCCATGATCGCCACGCCCCTGATCCGAACCTTGCGCCAGATCGTGTCCGAGCGCCTGATCGTGATCGCCGATGCAATCGGCCTCGGCCTGTTCGCCATCGCCGGCGTGGCCGAGGCGCAGCACGCGCACATGCCAATCTTCATCGCCTCGATGATGGGGGTGATTACGGGAATCTTTGGCGGCGTGTTGCGCGACATCGTCTGCAATGAAGTGCCGATGGTCTTTCGGGACGGCAAACCGTATGCGATTTGCGCCTTCATCGGATGCTGGATGTACTTGCTGCAAAAGTATTTTGGCGTGGCCCATGACTTTGCTCTGTGGAGCAGCGCCACGGCCATCACCGGGCTGCGCTTGCTGACCTGGAAATTCGACATGCGGCTTGGCCGCTGACGCCGCTTCCAACCCGACTACACGGCATCCGGGCCCGTCTCGCCGGTGCGAATCCGGATCACCTGTTCGACGTCTTGCACAAAGATCTTGCCGTCGCCAATCTTGCCGGTACGCGCGGCTTTGATAATAGCCTCGACCACCTGCTCGGTTATGCTGTCGTCCACCACCACTTCGACTTTCACCTTGGGCAGGAAATCGACGACGTATTCGGCCCCCCGGTACAACTCGGTATGCCCCTTTTGGCGCCCGAAACCCTTCACTTCGGTCACGGTGAGGCCGGTCACGTTCACGTCGGCGAGCGCCTCGCGTACTTCATCGAGTTTGAACGGCTTGATTACAGCGGTGATCTGTTTCATGGTTTCCCCTTTAATTAAATCAGTGTCATTCGTAAAACTTCGATGTGATCGGGTAACGCCAGTCGCGCCCGAAGCCGCGCTGCGTAACCCGTATCCCCACCGGCGACTGGCGCCGCTTGTACTCGTTGAACTTGATCAGGCGCGTGACCTTGCTCACCTCGGCCGGCGGGTAACCAGCCGCGATGATATCGGCAAGCGAACGATTTTCTTCCATATACATCTGCATGATGGCATCTAGCACTTCATACGGCGGCAAAAAATCCTGATCGAGCTGATCGGGCCGCAATTCGGCCGAAGGTGCACGCTCTAGGATGCGGCGCGGAATCACGTCCGAAATGGCGTTGCGATGGGAGCACAATCGGTACACCAAGGTCTTGGCGATGTCCTTGATGACGGCAAATCCGCCCGCCATGTCGCCATACAGGGTGCAATAGCCGACCGCCATTTCGCTTTTGTTACCCGTGGTCAAGACAATACTGCCATGCTTGTTAGACAGCGCCATCAAAATGGTACCGCGGATGCGGGCTTGGATGTTTTCCTCCGTCGCATCTTCGGCCAGTCCGGCAAACTCCTGCGCCAGCGTCGAGCGAAAGGCTTCAAAGGCTTGGTTAATTGGAATTTCATCGTAGCGCACGTGGAGCCGCCCCACCATGTCGCGCGCATCGATCAGAGAAATGGCGGCCGTATAAGGCGACGGCATCATGATCGCACGCACCTTGTCGGCGCCCAGCGCATCGACAGCGATGGCTAAGGTCAGCGCCGAGTCAACGCCGCCCGACATGCCTAGAAGCACGCCTGGAAAGCCATTCTTTGTGACATAATCGCGCACGCCCAACACCAGCGCCCGATAGACTTGGGCTTCGGTCGGCAGCGCCGCCGCTAACGTCTGCGCGACGGGCTTGGCGCCGTCGAACTCGACCACGCGCAAATCCTCATCGAAATGGGCGAGTCGAGCGCAGACGTTGCCGGCTTGATCCAAAACGAAGGAATCGCCATCGAAAATTAACTCGTCCTGGCCGCCCACCAGGTTAGCGTAGACCATGGACATGCCCAGCACGCTGACATTGTTGCGCATCACCTCGTAACGCAGATGCTGTTTGTGCATGTGGTAAGGCGAGGCGTTCGGCACCAGCAGCACTTGCGCTCCGGCCTGTCGGGCGCGCAACGGCGCCTGAGAGTACCAAGTGTCTTCGCAAATATTAATGCCAAACAGGATTCCCTTGACGCCAAATACGAACGGCGCGTCGCTCGATGAAAAATAGCGTTTCTCGTCAAACACGGAAGTGTTTGGCAGGTCGTGCTTGCGGTAAGTGCCTAGAATATTTCCGTTAAGCAACACAACGGCGGCATTGAAGCGCTGCTCGCCTTCCATGACCGGCAACCCGACTACGACGTGCAAATCCTTAAATTGGGCCAGGTCGGCGGCCAGGGCGACAAACGTTTCCTGTATTTTTGCGTAAAATGCCTTGCGCAGCAATAGATCTTCGGGTGGGTAACCGACCATAGACAATTCGGGCGTCAGCATGACGTCGGCGTTCAAGTCAAAAGCGCGGCGCGAAAAATCGATTATTTTGGCCCGATTGCCAGCGAGGTCGCCGACAGTACTGTTCATTTGAGCGATGGCAACTTTGACTGTCATGATAGCGATAATGAGTAAATACGAGAAAATATGGTCGAGGCGCGCTGGTACCACATGCGCGCGGCTAAATCCAAGGGCGAACTGCTGCCCGTTAAAGACTGATGAATGCCAAAAATGAATTATCGCACGGGTATCGTTTCTTCTCTGGCCGAAATTGGCGAATCCGCGTGGAGCGCGCTGCTCGAGCTACAAGGAAATGCCAATCCCTTCCTCTCGTATGCCTTCTTGCATGCGCTGCACGAATCGGGATGCGTCAGCGCCGACACCGGTTGGCAAGCGCGCTATCTGACGCTGACGCAGGACGGCGCGCTGGCCGCGGCCATGCCGCTTTACGTAAAATCGCATTCCTTTGGCGAGTATGTGTTCGACTGGGCTTGGGCCGAGGCGTATCAACAGCACCAACTTGAATATTATCCGAAATTGCTGTCGGCCATCCCGTTCACCCCCGTCACTGGCCCGCGCCTCCTGGCACGGGACGCCGACGCGCGCGCCGCTTTAATTAGGCTATTGCTCGCACAACAAGACGGCGCCGCCACGTCGTCTAGCCATATCCTGTATCTGCCGGAAGAACAGGCATTGCAGTTGCAACAAGCCGGCTTTATGCTGCGCTGCGGCGTCCAATTTCACTGGACTAATGGGGGATTTCGCGACTTCGACGAATTTTTGGCCACGTTGGAGTTCAAAAAGCGCAAAAACATCCGCGCCGAGCGGCGCCAGGTGGCAAAGGAAGGCATCACGATGCGCCGCGTGCGCGGCCGCGAGGTCAGCGCGGCCGACTGGAACTTGTTTTACAGTTGCTATTGCAACACCTACGCCGAGCATCGCTCGTCACCCTATCTCAACTTGGATTTTTTCCTGCGCATAGGCCGCACCATGCCGGACAATATCTTGCTCGTCATTGCCGAGCGCGGCGGCAAGGCGATCGCCGCCTCGCTGCTGGTGCACACGCCACAAGCGCTCTATGGTCGCTACTGGGGCGCCCTCGAATATGTCCCCTGTCTGCACTTCGAGACCGCTTATTATCAGCCGCTGGAATTTTGCATCGAGCAAAAAATTGCCACTTTTGAAGGCGGCGCCCAAGGCGAACATAAAATGGCGCGCGGCTTCCTGCCACAAAAAACCTGGTCGGCGCACTGGCTGGCCCACCCCGCCTTCGCCGGTGCCGTCGCCCGCTTCCTAGAGCGCGAGAGCGGCGGGATCGAACTCTATATTGACGAACTCAACGAACGCAACCCATTTCGCTCGTAAGGCCCATCGCCCATCGGGCGCCGCAGGCATGGCGACAACGCCGCCACTAGCGCATGCGGATGGCCTGCGCTCCTACCGCCGGCATGCGCCACACGCGCCGCTAGCTGCCCTGGGATGCCCTCGCTGCAACGAAAAAGCAGATGCTGCTGCGCTTAGGATGCGGCTGCTTCGTTCGATTTTTTGTAACTCGCGACGCCGTTCAGAATTTCCGCGCGCGCGTCTTCCGGACCGAACCAGCCCTCGATCCTGACCCATTTGCCTTTTTCGAGGTCTTTGTAATGTTCGAAAAAGTGCTGGATCTGGCGCAAGCGCAATTCATTTAGGTCTTTCGGCTCGTGCCAGTGGTTATAGATCGATAGCACCTTATCCACCGGTACGGCGAGCACCTTGGCGTCCTGGCCAGCCTCGTCGGTCATCTTTAGCACGCCAATCGGGCGGCAGCGCACCACCACGCCCGGGATCAGGGGAAACGGGGTGATGACCAGAACGTCAACTGGATCGCCATCGTCAGATAGGGTGTTTGGCACGTAGCCATAGTTGCACGGATAATGCATGGCCGTACCCATGAAACGATCGACGAAAATCGCACCGCTCTCTTTGTCCACTTCGTACTTGATCGGATCGGCATTCATCGGGATTTCGATGATCACGTTGAAATCGTTCGGCAAGTCGCGTCCGGATGGCACTTTATTCAAACTCATAGGGTTTCCTCGTTGGGCTGATAATGTAAATTCACTTTGAAATCATAACGAAGTACGTTCGGCTTTTCGCGCTACGGCAACGGGGCTTCCCCGCTGTCCGAAGCGTTTTAAAAAATCGTCGCCTGCGCGCATTGCCGGTAATGAGACGCGGCCTCTTCCGGTTGCATCAAGGCGTCGTGCAATTGGGCCAATTTCAAATGGGCTTCACGCACCATCTGCGCTTCGCTCGCGTCCGACAGGGCCAGCTCCAGATAACGCTGGGCCTTGCCCCACAGTTTCTGTTTCAAGCACAAGGCGCCCAAAGTGAGCGCTAGTTCGGGATCGTTGGGGCGCGCCTTGATCCATTGTTCGCAATGTTCGATCTGGGCCAGCAAGGCGCTAGAGCCCGCCGGCGCCGCCGCCTCGCGGTAAGTGCGCACGACGCGCTCGTCCCAGTTGGCATTGAGCGCCTCTTCCGCCACCAGCCGCGCTTCATTATGCAAGCCGCGCGCATTCAAGGCGGTCGCCCCGCGGCAGGCCACAAAAGGCTTGATGCGGTCGGCGCCCGGAATGGCCGACCAAACCCGCAGCACGGATTCTGCGTCGTGCGAGCGGTCCGACAACAGATCGTCGTAAGCGAGTTCGCGCAAGCGCGATGACAAGGCCGGATGCAGGGCCCGATGCTTGTCGAGCAAGCGCACCAAACGCAGCACTTCCGGCCAGTTCTTCGCTTGCTGTTGCGCCTTGAGCGACCATTGCAGCGCATGGATATGGCGCGTGCCGCTCGCGTTCAATTCATGCACCGCTTCTAGCGCGCCCTCCGGCTGATGGGCATCGACGAGCAGCTCGGTGATCGTCATCAGACGCGCGGTTTTCAGGGAATTGTCGGCCGCCACCTTGTTTAGCCAGTCGTCGCGGCGCCTGGTCTGACGCATCCGATGCGCGGCGCGGGCGCCGATCAAGCCCGCTAAACCAGCGTTTTCCGGCAACTCGGCAGCGCGCAGGGCAGCCTTTTCAGCGTGTCCGAAACGCCCTTCGAACAGCGCCTTCAAGGCCTCGCGCAGCCCTTTATTGCCATCCCGCTCGCGCTTGCGCTGGCGGTAGGCGGCGACCCGAACCGGCATCTTCAAGGTGCTGCGAAAGGCCCGGATCAGCACGTAGAGCAGGGCAAATAGCAGAACTTGCAGCACCATAAAAAAATTGAGCGACAAATCGAGCCGGTAAGGCGGGTAAAACAGCACCACGTTGCCCGGATTGAAGCGCGCCGTCACGGCGATGCCAATGGCCGCGGCCATCAAGGCGAGTAACCAGAGAAATAAACGCATGGGGCTAAGGCTTCGATTTGTAATTGCGCACGGCGTTCAGGCTTTCCGACAAGGTGGGCATTTCAACTGCAAGATTGCTGCCCTGCACTTGCCGCAACATGGCTTGCGCGGTTTGGGTTGGCTTGGCGCGCGTATCAAAATATTTCACCAGCGCATCTTGCGCCGCGATCAAGTCGCTGCGAAACGCCGTTTCATTACGCGATAGCAACGCCAGACGGGCATTCAACAGGCGCAATTTCACGTTCTCGCGCAAAAAGTAGGCTTGCGATGGCGACAACATCAACGCTTCCGGCGTCTCGACGCTGCGGACCCGGATCAGCTGGCGCACGTCGTCCCACATGGCGCCGCTCCAGCGGCGCCAAGTTTCTTGTACCCGGTGCAGCCACGGACTGGCGGACTCAAGCATAAGCGGCGCGGCGCCCTCCCTGCCCGCCCCTTCATGGCCATTGAAAGGGGCTGCCGGCAACACCGGCTTTTCGTCGGCCAGCATCGGCAAGCTGTCTATTTGGGCGATCACGCCATCTAGGCGCAGGGCGACGCCGGTCGAATCCACGCTCGGCAGCGCCTTCAGCTTCTCCATGTCTCTGGCGATGGCGCGCCGGATCGTGATAAATTGCGGCTTGTCCGCCCGCGACAGGCTGCGATCGGCATTTTGCAGGGCGATCAGCGCGCCCGACACGTTGCCGGCCAGCTGCAACTGCTGGCTTGCGGTGGAGAGCACCTGCTCGATTTCCGTGAGCGCCCATTCGTCGCGGTTCTTCGACAGATCCTGGTACAACTGCTCAAGCGCCAATTGCTGGCTTTGAGCCTCGCTTTGGCGGTTTTCCAGAGCGCCGACCTTGGCCTGCAATTCCTTGTTTTGCTCCTGCACCGCATTGACCAAGGCGCTGGTGTCGGAGTTGCTCACGTCGCTTTTTTGAAGACGTCGCGCCACTTCTTCGCGCAAGTTGCGGACTTGGGTATGCGACGACCAGCTCTGCAGCGCCAGCAGCACCGCCAGCGTGATCACGGCGATGTTCAGGGGCCGCTGCAGCAGGTCGCCTAGTGGCGCTAGTGAGCGCGCTCGTGGCGCCGCGCCAGCGTGGGGCGCAGCAGTGCCGACAGGCGTGTTGGCATCAGGTGAGGTAGGCAATTCGTTCATGGCTGCAATTGTAACGCCGCGAGCAGACGTTCGTCGCCTGATCCGGTCAGGGTGAGCCGGCTAAATCCCAGTCCGTTTGCCGTCTGCGCGATACGCGCATGGGGCACGATCACATGTTGCTGTTGCATTTTTACAACAAAACTCGGTTGCGGCCCCGCGCCCCCTGCGGCATCGAGTTGCTGCAGCAGGCCCACCAGGCCGCGCAAGGCTTCTGAGCTCGTCACGATCCAGTCGTTCTCCTGCGCCAGCAGAACGCGCAAAGTGGCGCCCAGCGCCGCAGTCAGGCGCGGCACGCTGCGCCTGTAAGCGGCCACCAGCGTCACCAACACACCGGCCGCGCGCAAGCCCTCGGCCAGCAACTCGCGCCCATTTTCGCCGCGCACGATCAGCACGCGCCGCCCGCGCAAGGCATCTAGGTCCAGCGTTTTCAGCAAATGTTCGGAATCGCTGCAAGCCGCGTCAAGCGGACTGATAATGGTCGCCGTAGCGGGCGTGACGCCATGCGCGGCCAGCGCCGCGCGACTGCCGTCGCCCATCACGGCCACGGCCACGGCGCCCGGCCATGCGCTAATGTGGGAGAACGCGGCATCGATCGCGTTGGGCGAAACGAAGGCCACCATGGCATATGCGCCCAACTCGGCCAACGCCGCCAACAAGGGCGCTGCATCGTCCAGCGGACAAATTTCCAGCAACGGCAGCAGCACCACCGGCCGGCCGGCCGCTGCAAGGCGCCCGGCCAGCGGTCCGGCCTGCGCCAGCGGCCGCGTAATGACGACCGTATTAGGCATCCGGCGTGAGCCCTTGCTGCGGCTCCGGCTCGACCATGCAAGAAGCCAGAATCGCAACGGCGTCTTGCTGGCGCAGCACTTCGGCCACCTGTTCTGCCAACTGCTCGGGCGCCTCCGCCGTGCCCATCACATCGGCACTGGCCATGCGTTTGCCGTCTGGCGTTGCGACCATCGCCCGCAAGCGCATGGCAGCGCCATCGACTGTGGCAAACGCCGCCAGCGGTACCTGGCAGCTGCCCCCGAACAGCTTGGACACCCTGCGTTCGGCGCGCACGGCTTGGGCGGTCGGCACGTCGTTGAGCGGCGCCAGGAGCGCCAGCAAATCAACCCCGTCAGCGCGCGCGCACACTATTTCGATGGCCATCGCGCCCTGACCGGCAGCCGGTAGGCTCTGCTCAGGGTCGAGCAGGGCGCGGATCCGCTGCGCCAAGCCGAGCCGCTTGAGGCCGGCTGCAGCGAGGATGATGGCCGCATATTCGCCGCGGTCGAGTTTGCCCAGACGCGTGTCGAGATTACCGCGCAAAGGACGGATCACCAGCTTCGGATAACGTACCGCGATGAGCGCCTGGCGGCGCAGGCTGCTGGTGCCGACCACGGCGCCATCTGGCAACTCGGCCAGGTTGGCATAATCGTTGGAGACGAAGGCGTCACGCGGATCTTCGCGTTCGAGGATGGCTGCTAGGGCGAAGCCTTCCGGCATATCCATCGGCACGTCCTTGAGCGAATGCACGGCCAGATCGGCTTGGCCTTCGGCCATGGCCACTTCCAATTCCTTAACAAACAAACCCTTGCCGCCCACCTTGGACAAAGCGCGGTCGAGGATTTGATCGCCGCGCGTCGTCATGCCCAGAATTTCAACGCTGCACTGCGGATATAATGAGGACAAACGCGCGCGTACATGCTCAGCTTGCCACATGGCGAGCCGGCTCTCGCGTGAAGCAATCACTAATTTGGATGGGATATTCTGCGTCAATTTTGATGTTTTCAAAACAAGTTCTTTCGCTGTCGTTAAGCTTACCCGGGGTCAGTCGGTAATTTTGCTCATGTCCTAAGATCACAAATTTTATCATGCACCTTCCTTGCGAACCATGGCCATCGGCCTTTGCGCTAATTCAATCACATTTTTGGTTCAACATCATATGATAAACGACGCTAACGCAACAGAGGGCCAGGCTACCGCCGATAAAGACGCGCCTCTTAAGGAAGACATCCGCCTGCTCGGGCGCCTGCTGGGCAATGTACTGCGCGACCGCGAGGGCGACGATGTCTTTGCCGTGGTTGAAACGATCCGCCAAACTGCCGTGCGCTTCCGGCGCGAAGCCGATGCCAGCGCGGCCGAGGAACTAGACGGCATGCTCAAAAAACTGACCGGCGAGCAAACTATCTCTGTCGTGCGCGCGTTTTCGTATTTCTCGCACCTGGCCAACATCGCCGAAGATCAGCACCACAATCGGCGCCGCCGCGCCCACTATCTGGCCGGCTCGAAGCCGCAGCCAGGCAGCGTTAGCTTTGCCCTTTGCAAGCTGAAACAGGCGGGCGTGAGCAAGAAAATGGTGGACACGTTTTTTAAGGATGCACTGATCGCCCCCGTCCTCACGGCACACCCGACCGAAGTACAGCGCAAAAGTATCCTGGACGCCGAGCACGACATCGCGCGCCTGCTCGCCGAACGCGACCTGATCCTAACGCCGAAGGAGCGCGCCACCAATTTGCATCTGCTGCACGCGCGCATCGCCGCCCTGTGGCAGACGCGCATGTTGCGCTATTCGAAGCTGACGGTGGCCGATGAAATCGAGAACGCCCTGTCCTACTACCGCATCACCTTCCTGCGCGAGCTGCCTGGACTGTACGACGACATCGAGGACGATATCGCGACCCACTATGGCGCTGAGCTCGGGCACGGCACCACGTCCTATCTTCAGATGGGCAGTTGGATCGGCGGCGACCGCGACGGCAACCCGAACGTCAACGCCGCCACCATGCAGCATGCCCTGGTGCGTCATGCGACCACGATTCTCGACTTTTATCTGGACGAAGTGCACGCACTGGGCGCCGAATTGTCAGTCTCGACCCTCATGGTCGATGTCAGCCCGGACTTGCAAGCGCTGGCCGAGCACTCGCCTGACACATCCCCGCACCGCAGCGATGAGCCTTATCGGCGCGCCCTGATCGGCATTTATGCCCGCTTGGCCGCCACCGCGCGCCATCTGGGCGGCACCAACATCTTGCGCAAGGAAGTGGGACCGGCCGCGCCCTACTCCGATGCAAGCGAGTTTTGCGCCGACCTGCAAGTGCTCGTCGCATCGCTGCAAAGCCACCACGGCAGCGCCCTGATCAAGCCGCGCCTATCGACCCTGAAACGGGCCGCCGATATCTTCGGCTTCCATCTGGCCTCGCTCGACATGCGTCAAACTTCCGACGTCCACGAACGCGTACTCATCGAACTGTTTGCCAAGAGCGCCGTTGAAGCCAATTATGGCGCCCTTAGCGAAGAACTCAAGCAGCGCCTCCTGCTGGCCGAACTGGCGCAGCCGCGCTTACTGTACTCGCCTTACATCGCCTACAGCGACGAGACCAACTCGGAGCTGGCGATCTTGCGCGCGGCCAAGGACATTCGCCTGCGTTATGGCGCGCGCGCGATCCGCAACTACATCATCTCGCATACGGAAACCGTGTCCGACCTGCTCGAAGTGCTGCTGTTGCAAAAAGAGACCGGCCTCTTGCGCGGCACCTTCGGTTGCGCCGACAGCAAACTCGACCTGATGGTCATCCCCCTTTTCGAGACCATCCCCGATTTGCAGCGCGCAGCCCAGATTATGGAGACCGTGATGGCGCTAGCGCCAGTCCAACAACTCATTTCGCAACAGGGCCGCTTGCAAGAAGTGATGCTCGGGTATTCGGACTCGAATAAGGATGGTGGCTTTTTAACGTCCAACTGGGAATTGTACAAGGCCGAAACCCACCTAGTTACGGTCTTCGCACGGGCCGGGGTCAAGCTGCGCCTGTTCCACGGCCGTGGCGGCACAGTTGGGCGCGGCGGCGGACCGAGCTACGAGGCGATCCTGGCGCAGCCGCCGGGCACGGTCAACGGCCAGATCCGCCTGACGGAGCAAGGAGAAATCATCGCCTCCAAGTTTTCCAATGCCGAGATCGGCCGCCGTAATTTGGAGCTGCTGGTGGCAGCGACCCTGGAAGCGAGCCTGATGCCGACCGCGGCCGAAGGTGCTGGCGCCCAAGAACTAACCCAATTTGAGGCCGTCATGGCCGACATCTCGGAGCGCGCCTACCGAGCTTACCGCCTGCTCGTGTATGAGACCCCGGGCTTTACGGATTATTTTTTTGCCGCCACGCCGATCGCCGAAATCGCCGAGCTCAATTTAGGCTCGCGTCCGGCGTCACGCAAATCGACCAAGCGCATCGAAGACTTGCGCGCCATTCCTTGGGGCTTTTCCTGGGGCCAGTGCCGCCTGCTGCTACCGGGCTGGTATGGCTTTGGCAGTGCCATTGGCGCCTGGATCGAGGACGCCGCCGGCCCATCCAGGGAGCAGAAAGTGGCGACTTTGCGCGCCATGTATCGGCAGTGGCCTTTTTTTGCCACTTTGCTGTCCAACATGGACATGGTGCTGTCCAAGACCGATTTGGCGATCGCTTCCCGTTACGCCGACCTGGTACCAGACCAAGAATTGCGCGAGCGCATCTTCAAGCGCATTAGGGACGAGCACGCCGCGACACTGCAGTGCTTGGCGACGGTCACCGGCCAGAGCGAACGGCTCGCCGCCAACCCCTTGCTGGCGCGCTCTATCATGAACCGCTTCGCCTACCTTGACCCGCTAAACCATTTGCAAGTCGAGCTGATCAAGCGCCATCGCACGCTGTCTCAGGAGGCAGGCAAGATCGATGAGCGCGTCCACCGCGGCATCCATTTGTCTATCAATGGCGTGGCAGCGGGCTTGCGCAATACCGGCTAGGCCGCAACGCAGGCAACGGCACCGTTCGCGGCGGGCCACGAACGGTGCCGTTTTTCTGGGTCTTTAAAAGGTGCGCCAGTTCGGCGCCGGAGAGCGCCGCGAGTATTCCCGGCCAGCATAAGGACGCAAGCGCTTCGGGCGCGCCCTGACGGTCGTCCCGCTTTCCATAGGAGCGCGTCGGGGCGGCGCGCACCTGTCCTTAGTTGGCGATCAGGAAGGATTTGAGCTTGTCGGAGCGCGACGGCTGACGCAACTTACTCATCGCCTTCGCTTCGATCTGGCGGATACGCTCGCGCGTGACGTCAAACTGTTTGCCAACCTCTTCGAGCGTATGGTCGTTCGACATTTCGACGCCATAACGCATGCGCAACACTTTCGCTTCGCGCGGGGTGAGCGAATCGAGCACTTCCTTGATCACATTGCGCATCGATGCATGCAGCGCGGCATCGAGCGGCGCCAGGGTCGAGTTATCTTCAATAAAGTCGCCCAGTTGCGAATCGCCGTCTTCGCCCATTGGCGTTTCCATGGAAATAGGTTCCTTAGCGATTTTCATGATCTCGCGCACCTTGTTTTCCGGCATTTCCATTTTCAGTGCCAAAGTGGCCAGGTCCGGCTCGCTGCCCGTTTCCTGCATGACCTGGCGCGAGATACGGTTCATCTTGTTGATCGTCTCGATCATATGCACCGGCACCCGGATGGTACGCGCCATATCGGCGATCGAGCGCGTGATGGCTTGGCGAATCCACCAGGTGGCATAGGTCGAGAACTTGTAGCCGCGCCGGTATTCGAATTTATCAACCGCCTTCAGTAGGCCGATGTTGCCTTCCTGAATCAGATCCAGAAATTGCAAGCCGCGGTTGATGTATTTCTTCGCAATCGAAATGACCAGACGCAGGTTGGCCACCGTCATTTCGCGCTTGGCGTGTCGGGCCCGTCTTTCGCCGGCCGCCATCTGCTTGTTTATCTTTCTCAGGTCGGCCAACGGCAGCGCCACCCGCGCCTGCAAATCGATCATCTTCCTTTGCATCTCTTTCACGGCCGGCACATTGCGTCCGAGGATGGCGCTGTAGGGGTAGCGCGCGTTGACTTCGCCATCGACCCAGTCCAAGTCGGTTTCATTGCCAGGAAACACCTTAATGAAGTGGGCGCGCGGCATGCCGCATTTGCTAACGCATAGCTCGAGCACGGCCCGTTCGATATGGCGCACTTCCTCCATCTGGCCGCGCAGGGTGTCGCACAGCTTTTCGACCACCTTTGCAGTGAAGCGGATCCCCAGCAGTTCGGCGGAAATGGCTTCCTGGGCCTTGATGTAGGGTTTCGAATTGTACCCTTCAGGCGCCTTGCGCATCTTATCGAACTGGGTTGCGATGATGGCGAATTTTTCCAACGCGCTTTTTTTCAACTGCACCAGTTGTTCGCTGGAAAAGCCGGCTGCGCCGCCATTGGCATCACCCTCTTCCTCTTCGATTTCCCCCTCGTCTTCGCCGTCGTGGGCCAGCGCCGGCGCCGGCGCGACCGGCGCGGTGCCCGCATCGTTCAGGTCAACAAAGCCATCGACCACTTCATCGACCTTGATCTCGTCTCTTGAAATTTTTTGCGACAAGACGACGATCTCGGCGATCGTTGTCGGGCAAGCGGAGATCGCCTGGATCATGTCTTTCAAACCACCTTCGATGCGCTTGGCGATCTCGATCTCGCCTTCGCGCGTGAGCAGCGCCACGGCGCCCATCTCGCGCATGTACATGCGCACCGGATCGGTGGTGCGGCCAAAATCGGAATCGACGGTCGATAGCGCCGTCGCGGCCGCGGCCTCGACCTCGTCGTCGCTAGCGACGGTGGCCACGCCATCAGTGAGCAGCACGTTTTCCGCATCCGGGGCGCGCTCGTAGACGGCAATGCCCATGTCGTTAAAGGTCGCGATGATGCCCTCAATCGCTTCCGGATCGATAATGTTTTCCGGCAATTGGTCATTGATCTCGGCATAGGTCAGGAAGCCCCGCTCCTTGCCCATGTTGATCAAGCCCTTGATCTGCTGACGGCGCCGCTCCAAGTCGGCGGCGCTGGCCGCGGCGTCGGTCCCAAGCACGTCGGCCGGCAAGCCTTTCGCCTTGCGGTCCTTGAGCTTGGACACCGCTTTCAATTCGGCGCGTTCGACCGCGTTCAATGCGGCGACTTCGTCGTTTTCAGGCGTGAATTCACTGGGCTTGCGGCCGCGCCGGCCAGGCACTTTGATGGTCGGCAGAAAATAGCTGGACGTGTCAATGGCAGCGAGGGCGGCGGCATCGGTGGTCTGGCTCACGGCGAGGCCGGCGGTCATGATCACGACCGGCTCGGGCTCCAATTTTTCCTTGGCGACGCGCGCTTTGACCGCCACCTTGGCCACGGCGACGCTCTCGCCGGCCTTTCGTGCGAGAGCTGGTCCTTTCGCCAGCGGCGCGGCGGCCGCCACGACTTCGCCCACAAGCCCGACCGCCAGCGCATCAGTTAGCGCCGCGCCGGTCAGACGGGAACGTGACTTTTTGACGACGGTGACCTTGGTTGGCGCTTGCGTACTATCGATAAAGTAAGATAAAGTCGTTTTGGGCACCACCAGCTGGGCCGAACTTGGGCGCGGCGCTTTGGCCGATAAGGTTAATGTTTTGGGCGTGTCGTTCATTAAAAATCTCTCAATGCCAAACCAAATGGTCATGGCGCAAAGTAAATGGTGCCACCTAAGCCTGCAAACTGGACTCGATGGAGCGTATGTTTGGCTGCAGGTTAAGGGCAGCGCCGCCGATAATTTATAGGGGCATTCGAACCGCGCGCAGCCCGGCGAGGGCGCGTCCGCGTTGAAGATGATGTAGACAAATTGACGATATCCATTGCGGAAATGAAAAAAAGCCCGCTACCAAACGGGCTTGAATCTATAGTTCAGTGAAAAATAAAAGGATCGATTATCCCTTACAACAAGATATATAGACAATTCATAAATCAAATACCAGACATCGATAAATCGAATAATCCAACTTCCGCCGCTTTTCCACAGTGAACTTGCGCAAGTCTAAAACTGGCGCAAGCCTCATAGTACACCATTTCTGGCTGGCTGCCCAGCCTGTTAT
Organism: Janthinobacterium sp.; assembly: GCA_003133225.1. Classification (GTDB taxonomy): domain Bacteria; phylum Pseudomonadota; class Gammaproteobacteria; order Burkholderiales; family Burkholderiaceae_D; genus Janthinobacterium. The sequence continues at coordinate 3,725 of PKWL01000013.1, read as the reverse complement.
ATCGACAACTAGATGTTGTCTGAAAGACGGCAGGCGCTGCTCTCGCATGCTATGCTTCCCATTTTCAGATTAACCAATGAAGTCGATGAACACGCCTAGTCTTGCCCCTCAGCTTGCCCCTCAGCCTGCCTCTCAGTCTACTGCCACGCCCGCTCCGGCCTTGACCGCGCGCTCCTTATTAAAACAGTTCTACAAACAATTTCCTCCGTTTCGCGATTGTCTGCCGCTATCGATCGGGATCGACAAGCAAATCGTGGCGCACCTGCCCGATTTGAACCGCAAGCTGATGCGCACGGCGCTTGGCGTACACACGGGCTCCATGCGTTATTTGCGCGTGATGGAAAAGGCCGTGCTCAGATACGACCTCGACGGGACACCCGGTGCGGCCGTAACTAGCACCCACCGCGCCCATGCGACGCTGGTATTGCAGCAGCGCTTGAGTAAAGAAGCGGAACGTAAAAAAGCGGAGCGCGACCTAGCGGCAGCGGAAGAAGCGAGCCGAGTGCACGCCGACAAGTTGAACCAGCTGACCGCCAAATTCGCCCGCAAAGGCTAAGCGGGCAGCTATGGTGCTAGAGTCACAACTGCCGCCTTACGACGGCATCACTTTGGCCGATGTTCGCCTCGTTCAATCATGCGCAGATGCGGCCGCGGCGCTGGGCGCCCTTCTTGCGGCCGATGTGATCGGCTTCGACACTGAGTCAAAGCCGACCTTTCATAAGGGTGAAACGTCGAACGGCCCGCACCTGATCCAGTTTGCCACCGACAACACGGCCTATCTTTTCCAAATCGGGACCAGCCCCGCGCTCAATGAGCTAAAGGCGATCTTGGAGTCGAGCGCAACGTTAAAAGTGGGTTTTGGCCTGTCCGACGACATCAAGCGCCTGCGCGGCAAACTCGGCATCACTATGGCCGGAGTGCTCGATTTGTCAGTGGCATTGCGCGGCGGCCAGCGTAACGATCTGGGCGCTAAGACGGCGGTGGCCAAGTTTTTCGGCGTGCGCCTGCAAAAATCGAAGAAAATTTCAACCACCAACTGGGCCAATGCGCGCCTGACGGAGCGCCAGATTTTGTATGCCGCCGACGATGCGCAAGTGGCCTTGCGCGTGTACCGACACTGGCTCGCCCATGGCAACGCGGCCACGGCCACGCCGCCACCCGGCTAAGCTTACGGCTGTCGCCGGGGCCGATACCACTCGGCCATGCAGCTCGGCGCGGGCAAAACAAGGCGCCACAACCTTAGCGCGTGTGCCCCGTCTTCAAATTCATGATATAGCGTACGCCGTTGTCGGTCAGTTCGATTTCATCGGGCGGCGCAACGCCAGACAGGGCGCCACAGATGACCGGCAAGCCCTCCCCCTTGCGTATCAAGGCATCGCACCGTTCGTAGACGTTGCGACAACCGGTCTGAGCGATCAGGGCTTGCACGATCGGCACCTTCCAAGCATCGACGCCGCCGGCCTGGAACTGGCAGATCAGATAGCCGTCGGCGCCGCCAAACGAGTCGACTAGCAAGCCTGGCAAACCGTCTTCCTCCGCTTTGATCAAAGCCACCAATTGGCGGTTGCCGGCTTGCGCCCGACTCGGCGCGCGTTTCGCCAGCGCAGCGCCAACGCGCCGCTTGATCATGGCATGATCGACCGGCTCATTTTGATCGAAGCTCCAGACGCGGGCCCGGATTTGTGACTTGGAGTTATAGGCTGCGCGTGCCAGAAATTTAGTCGAGGACGACTGAACGATCGCGGTCGAACCCGGCTTCATTTTTTCTTGCGGCTTGCCGTCGACTTTTTCGATAGCCGACGCGTAAATCCAGGGTTGGCCGTCCAGCAAGCTCTTTTCCTTGCCCTGTTTAATGGTGATAATCAGCATGTAATTCCAATGATAAAAGCCGGCGCCAGTCGATGCGGCGCTGTTGTGCCATGGCGCAACAGGCGGAGCACGCTGTCTAATCCCGGCATGATACCTCATACATGGACGCCCCCCTGGCAACGCAAGCGCGTTCAGGCCGCGGCGCGGGCGGCCAAAAGCGCGTTGGCCAGCCTCTGTCAGAAAATGGGGATGGCAAGACAGGGCAAAACTGGGGCCGGGGCAACAAATAGGGTCGGAAGCGCGACCCGCAAGTTCCATCAAGATGGATGGTTGCAATCGTTGGCCATGGCATGATGAAATGAAGAAACTTTGAAAAACCGGATGTCGGCTGACGCCCACCATCATTTTCCCGACGGTTAGAAAAAAATTTGCTGTTGCAGGCGCGGCGGCACTAACACTGGCCGCCGATCGCGGAAAAGCGCCGCCCGCGACGTTTCCCGAGTGCTCGCGGTGGCTGCGCCGAAGTGGAAAACGGGAAAAAGCGCAAGCGCCATGCGGGGGAAACCGCTACGCTTTGCGCCCCAACGTGCCTTAACTACAATGGCGTTAGATCGGAATGATCATCTTGATATTTAAGCCGCCGCCTTCAGGACGATTTTTCACATCAAATTCTCTTTCATACTTGGCCGTGATAAACCAGTGCTTGCCATTGTCGTACTTCAACGAAGGCCCGAGCGCAAACGCCCTGCCGCGATTATTCTGAACGATGATTCCGCCCACCTTGTCGTCATCAGTCTGCTGATAGAGATAGCCGCCAATCCCCGCAACGAAACCGTTGCCGAAACCCCAGCCCAGAGCATAGTCAGCGTGCAGCTCCTGCCCCGAGCGGTAGTTCGTCTCATTGTTGATACCGTTGAAGTCGTACATCACTTTCAGATCAGCATTGAGCCCACTTGGCTGGGTGTAGGTAACGGCGAAGACCGGCTCCAAATTCCAGTAATTGCGCCCCAAATTGACCATGTCGTTCTTGTTATATTGCCCGGTGGGAGCATTAAAATCGAGACCATACAAGTAGTGCAGATTTTCCGAAGCGTGGTAACCCAGAGCAGGACCGAAAGTAATATCGCCGAGACCGCTTTTAGTCTGGCCTGCGCCGTTCACGCTTGCACTCACATGAACCAATGGGGCGATCGCGTGAAACGCGAGTTGGCCTCCTAATATTTGCTGATCCGTCACCCAAATTAGACGCGTTGCCGCCGCTGTCACATTTAAGTCGAAATTTATCGGGGCCGGATTGCCATTGTTATCTAACAATTTGTCCGCGCTATAACCGGATAAATATTCAAGCACGTACACGCCTGGCGGCGGAATAGCTGCCACTAGATAATTTTCGGCCCCGTTCGGGTAAATCGAACCGCCCCCTTCGGTCGCAAATGCCGTACCGCTCGTCGTTGCCACCGCGGCAACTATTAATGCCTTACGAACCCACATTTTGCTTTTCATTGCTGTCCCCTATGTTGATTGAATTTTTATTTTTTAGTTCGCCGGTAGGCTGGGCCCTGCCCGGATGTTGCTACCAACCTCAGCAGGTTCATCGTTGCTATTCGTTTTCTTGGTTTTTCCTCGTTGGAAAATTCGATAAACGTGTCGCTTTCAGCACCCGCCGTCCTACGCGCTAGATTGATCGCCAATCGGGTGCGTGACCAACCCGTCTGATTAGAAAATCAGAACGGATGACCACCCCCGCCCGGATCCGGATCTAGCGCACATCGGCAATCTCGCGGCTACCGGCATTGGCGCCCACGGCCGTCCAATTCCCATAACTTCGAGACCGCCAAAACCGTTGGCAACTGGTTTGGCTAGAACTCAGCTGCCGTCGCCGGCGCTCTTGCCGCCGATGCCGAAATGCTCTTTCG
>PKWL01000106.1 GCA_003133225.1 Janthinobacterium sp. | reverse complement strand
AGGATAGTTGACATCGACCAAAAATACGTTCACATCAGCAACCATCGAAATCGCAGAGAATCACAAGGTTATTTCGACCGGGCCGTATGCAATCGTTCGCCACCCGATGTACGCGAGTGCATCCCTGTACCTTCTCGGTACGCCGCTGGCGCTTGACTCGTATTGGGGGTTTGTCCCGATCGCCGCGATGATGCCATTTCTGATATGGCGGCTATATGACGAGGAACGCTTTCTCGCCAGTAATTTGCCTGGATATAGCGAATACCAGAAACGGGTCCGGCATCGTCTTTTGCCATTCATGTGGTAGTCGAGTCGGGTGCCCGAATTGGCAGGGGCCGCGAGGCTTCTTCCTATCCCGATTAAGCCGCGTAGCCCAGCACCGCGAAGAAGTGACAACCGGTGCCAGCAGCAACAAATCCGTGCCAGACTGCATGGGAATAGCGCATACGGGAGTCCAGAACAAAGAAAGCCACGCCAGCGGTGTATGAAAGCCCGCCGGCCACTAGCCAAATCAGGCTTGGCAGAGGCACATGCTTGACCATTGGCACAGCGGCAATAAGCACAAGCCATCCCATCACGAGATACAGGCCAGTCGAGAGCCAAGGAGGCGATAGGCGGTCAAACACTTTCAGCGTGATGCCAATAGCCGCAAGCGACCACACCAACCCAAACAGCGTCCAACCCCAGACACCCCCAAGTGCTCCCAGCGCAAAGGGTGTGTAGCTGCCCGCAATAAAGAGAAAAATTGCACCGTAATCAAGTTTCAGGAAGACGTGCTTGGCTCGGCTGGTTGGTAGTGCATGGTAAAGCGTCGAAGTCAGATACAACAGCACCATGGTTGTTGCAAAAACGATGGCGCCGATGAAGTTGACGGCACCTTGATGACTCGCTGAGACGACCAAAAACGGCACAGCACCGATAGCTGTTAGCAGCGCGACACCATGGCTCACGCTGTTAGCAATTTCCTCGCCCAAGCTCTGAAGACGTTTTGTCATGTGCAGCATTGTTGCACTTGGAAGAAGACCCCGTGGTCTGCAACGGTTTACCTCGATCTTTCCAGGAATGGCGTTCAGGTCCCAATCACAAGGCCAGACACGTCAACACTCTTTACGCCCTTTACCTTTTCAGCAATCATCTTCACGAGGTCAATGGCATCTTGGCTGGGCAATTTGCCCTTGAGTGAAACCGCATGGTGCTTAGTTTTTACACTGACTTTGAATGCTTTGGACACGCTGTTTGCGAGGATTTCTGACTTCACTTTGGTAGTGATCCAGCTATCGGACACGACCCGTTCTGTTTTGCTGACGGCTTTGGATGGTGCGATGGTGGCGTCACCGGACGCAGCTTGCGACATGTCCATGCTGAGAAGAAGCCCGGCGACGAAGAGTGTGGCTCCAAGGGAGATTGCGTGGCGCGAGATTTTGCTGAGATTTTTGGTGGTAGTCATTGGTAACTTTCAAGTCTATGTTTAAACATGGTGAACACCTGGCAGAGCGTAACTCTGTCATGCACCATGCGGCTTGAGCGTGCCACAATGTATGACGGGCTGTCCGTGCGGTAACACACAAAGCGTTCTGTCGCGTTCAGGCACTCTTTAAGTGAATGATCGACCCGACTGTAGCGGGTCATCGCCAACGTTAGGAATCCGAAACGCCCTCCTATGCATGCTCCCAACTCGTCAACGCTCATGTTTCTTGTTCTTCCTCCGCTGGTTGTCTGGCGCGTCTACGCTCGCTTCCGAAAAATGGTCGGGCGTCAGCGCCTTTCGCGCTACCGAGCGCCGATCACGTTGACTATCTATTGCCTGTTTAGCAGCCTTGTTGCTTACGCTACGCTGGCACATCCAGACCGAGTGTGGTGGTTGGCTGGAAGCCTCCTGGCCGGGGCTGCACTATCGCAGTTCGGAATCCGTCACACGAGGTTCGAACCCACGCGTGATGGGCTGTTCTACACACCAAATGCGCATCTTGGGTTTGCGCTGTCCGCACTATTTGTGGCGCGCATTGTGTACCGAATTGTCGAGGTCTACTTTCTGGCGCCGTCGTTGCCCCGCAGCACTGGCGAGTTCATGGGAAGTTCAACTACAGTGGTTGCTTTCGGTCTACTGGCGGGATACTTTATCGGCTATGCCATTGGTCTTGCGCGGTGGCGGAGTTCGGTGCTTCGCGCAAAACGGCTCCGTGAGGCCGCGAAATCGGATGCCTAACGTGCTTATCGATCGGGCGCTTCAAGGCTTCGCGCACGCGGCCAAATAAGCAGAAGAAATTCAAACTCGTCAGTGACGTGTAAGTGCAAAGTTTCACAGTTATCCACTGAATTCATTAACAAAAGGAGACCTAACCATGACTGCACCATCAACGGCTGTTGAGTCCTTATTGGTTGAAAACCGAGTTTTTTCGCCGAGCGCGGCCTTTGTCAAAGCGGCCCGCATTTCCGGCATGGACGCTTACAACGCGTTGTGCGCCGAGGCCGCGCAAGACTTTGAGGGTTTTTGGGCCCGGCTGGCGCGTGAGAATGTGGTTTGGACCAAGCCTTTTGCCAAGGTGCTCGATGAATCCAATGTGCCGTTTTACAAGTGGTTTGAAGATGGTGAGCTCAACGCCTCGGCCAATTGTCTTGACAAGCACATGGGCACGCCGGTTGAGAACAAAACCGCCGTTATTTTTGAAGCTGACGATGGCGCGGTGACCAAGACGACGTATCGTGAATTGCTAGCCCGTGTGTGCCAGTTTGCCAATGCCTTGAAGGCACACAACATCAAAAAGGGCGACCGCGTTCTGATCTACATGCCGATGTCGATCGAAGGCGTGATTGCCATGCAGGCCTGTGCCCGCATCGGCGCCATCCACAGTGTGGTGTTTGGCGGTTTCTCGGCCAAAGCGCTGCAGGAGCGCATCATCGACGCTGGTGCGGTGGCCGTGGTCACGGCCAATTGCCAGATGCGCGGTGGCAAGGTCATTCCTCTGAAAGCGATGGTCGATGAAGGCCTGGACCTGGGTGGCTGCGAGTCGATCAAAACCGTCTTTGTTTACGAACGCAACAGCAACCCGTGCAACATGGTGGCGGGCCGCGACGTGACGTTCTCCCAGGCGCTCAAGGGGCAAAGCGACCAGTGTCCACCGGTGCCGGTCGGTGCCGAGCATCCTCTCTTTATTCTTTACACCTCCGGTTCCACCGGCAAACCCAAAGGCGTGCAGCACTCTACCGGCGGCTTCATGTTGTGGGCCAAGCTCACCATGGACTGGGTGTTTGACTTGAAGCCGACCGATGTCTTCTGGTGCACAGCCGACATTGGCTGGATCACGGGTCACTCTTACGTGGCTTACGGACCGCTCACTGCAGGTGCCACTGAAATCATTTTTGAAGGCATTCCGACCTACCCCAACGCCGGGCGTTTCTGGCAAATGGTGGAGCGGCACAAATGCAGTATTTTCTACACGGCACCGACCGCCATCCGCGCCCTCATCAAGGCGGCCGAGCACGACCCGCAAGCGCATCCTGATCGCTCCGATCTGTCGAGCCTGCGCATCCTGGGCACGGTGGGCGAGCCAATCAACCCGGAAGCCTGGATATGGTATCACAAGCATGTTGGCCACGAGCGTTGCCCGATTGTCGATACCTGGTGGCAAACCGAATCGGGCGGCCATATGATCTCGCCGCTGCCGGGCGCCACACCGCTGGTGCCAGGGAGTTGCACACTGGCGCTGCCGGGCATCATTGCCGCCATTGTCGATGAGACCGGCCAGGATGTGCCCAATGGCTCGGGCGGCATCCTGGTGATCAAACGCCCCTGGCCGTCGATGATTCGCACCATCTGGAGGGACCCGGAGCGCTTCAAGAGCAACTACTACCCGCAAGAGCTGGGGGGCAACTTTTACCTGGCGGGCGACGGTGCCGTGCGCAGCGTTGATCGCGGCTATTTCCGCATCACCGGCCGCATTGACGACGTGCTCAACGTCTCGGGTCACCGCCTGGGCACTATGGAAATTGAGTCGGCGCTGGTTGCCAAGACCGATCTGGTGGCCGAGGCCGCCGTGGTAGGGCGCCCGGACGACATGACGGGCGAAGCAGTTTGCGCTTTTGTGGTGCTCAAGCGTCCCTGTCCAACCGGTGACGAGGCCGTCGCCATTGCCAAGATACTGCGTGATTGGGTGGCCAAGGAGATTGGCGCGATTGCCAAACCCAAAGACATTCGTTTTGGCGAGAACCTGCCCAAGACGCGCTCCGGCAAGATCATGCGCCGCTTGCTTCGCTCGCTGGCCAAGGGAGAAACCATCACGCAAGATACCTCGACGCTGGAAAATCCGGCGATTCTCGATCAGTTGGGGAAAACTTATTGAGGCAGCCGGAATACCCATAAATGCGGGGAGGATCAGGCTGCCTGAGTGCTCTGCTGCGTGTCCCCCGCCCTTCGGGCTCCTCCTTTACCTTCGCAGAACACCCAGGCAGCCTGATCCCACTCATTTGGTATTCCAGTGCGAAAAACAAAGTCAGCAATTCGCAGCAGCAGGGTGGGGATACACGCCAAAGTGAGGTAAAGGAGGAGGCCGAAGGCCGGGGGACACGAACGACGGCGTGTGTCTCCGCCATGATGCGGGTTATGAAAACGATGCTGCCATTGTCATACCCTGGGTCAAACCACTGCCGATAGGACGCAGAAATTGCTTTTCCCTCAATTTCCACAGTTTATCCACTGACTAAACTAGGCTTATGCCCAGCATTTCATTCGACGTTTAGCGCGTGCTGGCGTAGTATTCGCAGATCCAAGGAAATTTCCCATGTCTGCTGTACTTTCTGCCGTCACCAACGACTACGACCAAGATAACCAGGTATCGCAACTGCGCATTCCGCCGCATTCGATCGAGGCGGAGTCGAGCGTGCTCGGCGGCTTGCTGCTCGATAACGCCGCCTGGGACCGGGTCAGTGACTTGTTGACGCAAAGTGACTTTTATCGCTATGAGCACCGCCTGATTTTTGGCGCGATCAGCGCCTTGGTCAACCTGGCCAAACCGGCTGATGTGATCACCGTTTTTGAGCAACTTAGAAGTCTGGGCAAGGCCGAAGAAATTGGGGGCCTGAGTTATCTCAATTCACTGGCGCAATATGTCCCCAGCGCTGGCAATATCCGGCGCTATGCCGAGATCGTGCGCGAGCGTGGCATCCTGCGCAAGCTGGTTAGCGCCAGCGACGAAATATCCACCAGCGCTTTCAACCCCAAGGGCCGGGCGGTCGCCACCATTCTGGACGATGCCGAGCAGAAGATATTCAATATCGGCGAGGAGGGCGCCCGCACCAAGCAGGGTTTTCAGGCAATGGACTCGCTGGTGGTGGCGCTGCTGGACCGCGTGCAGGAGATGGCCGACAACCCCAACGATGTCACCGGTGTGCCGACCGGGTTTTATGACCTGGATCGGCTGACGGCCGGTTTTCAGGCCGGTGATTTGATCGTGCTGGCAGCGCGCCCGTCGATGGGCAAAACGGCGTTGGCGATCAACATTGCCGAGCATGTCGCACTTAACGAAGGTTTGCCAGTAGCGGTGTTCTCGATGGAAATGGGCGCCGCGCAACTGGCCGTGCGTATCGTCGGTTCCATTGGTCGCATTGATCAGAGCCACTTGCGCACCGGCCGCTTGACCGACGAAGAATGGCCGCGCTTGACCGAGGCGATTGAGAAACTGCGAACCATTTCGCTGCATATCGACGAGACGGCGGGCTTGACCTCGAGCGAACTGCGCGCCAATGCCCGGCGTTTGTCGCGTCAGTGCGGCAAGCTGGGTTTGATTGTGGTGGACTATTTGCAGCTCATGAGCGGATCCAGCAATGACAATGAAAACCGAGCCACCGAGTTGGGCGAGATTTCGCGCGGTCTGAAAACGCTGGCCAAAGAGTTGCAGTGCCCGGTGCTGGCGCTGTCGCAACTCAACCGCAGCGTCGAGACGCGACCCGACAAGCGCCCGATGATGAGCGACCTGCGCGAGTCCGGTGCGATTGAGCAGGACGCCGACATCATCATGTTCATTTACCGCGACGACTACTACACCAAGGACGCCTGCAAAGAGCCGGGCGTGGCTGAGATCATCATCGCCAAACAGCGCAACGGGCCGACCGGCATGGTCAAGCTCGCGTTCCTGAAACCGATCACCAAGTTCGAGTCGCTGGCCGCCGGAAGTACTGGGGATTTTTAGCGCTCAGCCGCCCTACAACGCAAAACAACCTGACTGGAACCCTCACTTTGAATCCAGCCCTTCGTTTTTTTAACGTTATCAAAAATCAGCCACGGGGTTCGCTGCTGGTATTGGTGCTGCTATTGCTGGTTGGCGTGCTGGGTGCGTTCTTGCAGGGAAAAAACACGGCACTCGAGCGTTTGGAATTGATGTTTGATCGCAGCAGCGTCAACCGCATGAATCTTTTGCAGCGCGACTTGCAAAACCCACTGCTGGTGCCTGAAGTGCTGGCCACTTCCCCAACGGTACGAGCTTTGCTTGCCCACCCCGGTGCAGTCGCTGTCAACGAACAAAACAAGGTGTTCGAGGAAGCAGCTGGCAACGCTCAAGTGGACGTGATCTCCCGAGTTCATCAGCTAATC
>PKWL01000099.1:1535-6660 GCA_003133225.1 Janthinobacterium sp. | reverse complement strand
GTCGCTACTAAATCCGTGGCGCATGGCGATATCATTGATCGCCTCTAACCCGCCGGGGGAAAGCTGTTGCATGATTTTTTTCCTTTCTGTGAAAATGGCAAAAGTGTCTTCACCTACGGCTGCAGCGTATCGGCGTCTGCTAGGCATTCGCGAATCGTCTTTCTTGAAATGTGGCTAAACCATCCTGTCTAGGCAAATCGTTCAACACTCTGCCCCATCGTCGCACAAGGCGAGGGGTGTGACGGTTACCCGCACCTCAAGTTTTTGTTTGCCCCCGCCGAGGACGATGCCGCGCATCGGAGTGACGTCGCTGAAATCACGGCCCCAGCCCAAGGTGATGTGCTCGCACTGCACCAGGCAGCGGTTAGTCGGATCAAAATCAATCCAACCCAGAGTGGGACAAAACACCGATACCCAGGCGTGCGACGCATCAGCACCGATCATGCGTGGCTGCCCCGCAGGCGGATGCGTCAGGATATAACCGCTCACATAACGTGCCGGCAAACCCACGCTTCTCAAACATCCGATCATCAACTGGGCAAAATCCTGGCAAACGCCGCGGCGGCCTGCCAGCACCTGTTCCAACGGTGTCGAAATATCGGTTGCCTTGTTGTCAAACTCGAAGTCATCAAAAATACGTTGCGTCAAATCCAGCGCCGCATCGAACTGCGGCCGGCCAGGCGTGTAACTAAGGCGCGCATACCGTTCCAATTCGGGGCTGCAATTGACGTGCGGCGACGCGTAGAGATAGCGGCAAGCTTCCAGCGTGGCTGCGTTTTTCTCATGCTGCATCGCATCGCGCAAGTTTTCCCACGGCAGCGTCCCTGTGCTTTGCTCTAGAGTGCGGCGCGGCGTGAGCACGACCATCGATTCCGCCTGCACGAGCAAGGTCTTATGCGGCGCGGTGATCGCAAAATGGCGGGTGCAATTGCCGAAATAGTCGATGCCGGCGTCATCGTCCGCCAGCGGCGGGTCAGTTCGAATCTGATGTGACTGCGTGCGTTGATGGAGAAATGAGCGCGGCGTCAAATGCAAGTATTGTTGCGACAGCGTGACCACACTTTGATAGGCGTAGCGGGTTTCATGGACGACGCGGTAACGCGCGCACGGAACGACGCTCGTTGACAATTCGTTCATTCGGTCTGGGTCCTAATTTGAAAGTTGTCGGTGTAGCTGAAAAATTGCACGCTGATTTGCTCTGCCATTGCCTCGCTGGCAACCTGGATGCGATGCAACAGGTCGATCAGCAGCGCATTGCCGCAATACAAGGCCGCTTCCGGTGCCCGCGCCAGAGCCAGCAATTCGTCTTTGAGCGGCGCTAGTCGTTCTTCGCCACAGGCGCCGTAAGACAGGGCTATCTTTTTAAGACTATTTAAGAGGCCATCGAACTGGAACAGGATCGAACGTGGATTGCTCTCATCGAGCAACAACAGGTCGAGTGCCGGCAGCCATTCGGGCTGGGCCCGATAGCGCGCGCGGTAGGTGATGATGCTGTCCGACAGTTCCAGCAGCCAGTCCAGGTTGCCGTTCGCATCCATGCCAAGCGCGCGCTGCAAGACAATGCTCTGAAACTGCAGCCGTTCCAGGCGCCGTCCGATCGACAAAAAGCGCCAGCCCAAATCGCGCGTCATGCCATCTAATGCGAAGCCCGCCATCGTCATCAACGACGCGGCCGCATCATCGAGTATGGTCATCGCCTCCGCTTGCGACGGCCTTTGATTGGTGTTGGCCACGCGCTGCACCATCCGGTTCAGTGCGCGCCAGTTGTCAACCGAAAAGCGTTCGTGCAACTGGCTGGCGATCCGGTACAGCTGTTGTTGTTGCCTAGCCAATCCCGGGACCTCAGGCGAGACCACCGCCCGCAACAAGGCCGCCTCGATTTGCGCATCGTTTAAGACGGGGCTCAGATCAATCGGCTGCTGCGTCTGGCTTTGCCCGTGCGACCGTTTTTCTGGATCGATCAAATGGAACCATGCGCACAAGGCCTCGACCGGCGCCCATTCGGCGCCGCGGTTCGCGGAGCGGACATCGAACACGATATTGAGCGCGACCCGCAACAGGCGCGCGACATTGTCGCAGCGCTCGGTGTGGCGGCCGAACCAAAGCAGATTCTCGGCGACGCGGCTAGACAGGTGAGTGTCGTCGCGGATCAGATCGGCGCTCGTGGTCGCACGCTGTAAGAGGCTATGGGGCTCGGCATGCGCACCACCTTGGACCCACGTATCTTTGCTGCTGCCGCCGCGTTGCATCGTCAAGACGCGCGCATCGGGACCCGTCGCGACCCGGGTCAAGCCGCCTGGCATCACCACATAGCCATTCGGCGTGGCACAAGCATACACGCGCAAGCCGATTGAGCGGGCCCTCAAGGCGCCAGTCGAGCTGTGTTTCCATACCGGTGCTTGGGATAGCCGTACCAGCTCCTGGGCCACGTAGTTGTTCGGATTGGCGCGCAGGACGCGGATAAAGGCGGCGCGCGCATCGCCCTTCAAGTCTTGGCCGAAGACGGACAGTTGGCGCAACTGCGAGAAGCTCGGCTTGATGACCAGCTGATCTAATTTTTCGATTACTTCTTCCAGCGCGGCCGCTTGCCCGCACCACCAGGTCGCCACCGATGGCATCTTCAACGGCTCGCCCAGCAAACGTTCACACAGCGCCGGCAAGAAGCCGAGCAGTGCGCCCGATTCCAGCAGGCTCGAGCCCAAGCTGTTGGCGATCAGTACATTGCCGCGCCGTGCCGCCTGGGTCAATCCGGCCACGCCCAGAGCCGAGTCGGCACGCAATTCCAGCGGATCGCATAAATCATCATCAACCCGGCGCACGATCACATGGACGCGCAAGAGGCCGGACAAGGTCTTGAGCCACACGATACCATTGCGCACCGTCAAGTCGCCCGCTTCCACCAGCGGCAAGCCCAAGTAGCGCGCGAGGTAGGCTTGCTCGTAATAAGTCTCGTTATTCGGACCTTGCGTTAGCAGCACCATCAACGGCGGCTCGCTGTCGCGCAGCGGCGCGCCGCCCTGGCCATTGGCAGCGCACAGACGGCCCCAGTGGGCCAGGCTGTCGCGCATCGTCCTGAAAAATCCTGCCAGCGGCTGCACTTTCAGGTCGCGCAGCAGATCCGGGAAGGTGCGCGCAATGATGGCGCGATTTTCCAGCGCGTAACCGGCACCGGATGGCGATTGGGTGCGGTCGGCAACGACCCACCAGCGCCCGTCGGCGGCACGCGCTAGATCAATCGCATAAAAATGAAGAGCGATCCCGTCACGGTGGCGCATGGCGTGGCAAGGACGCAAGAAACCAGAATTGCCGTGAAGTAATGCCGGGGGCAACAAGCCTTCCTCCAGCATTTTCTGTTCGCCATACACATCGCCGAGTATGTGATTGAGCAACGTGGCACGCTGGATCACCGCCGCTTCGATGCTTCTCCAGTCTTCCTGCGCCAGGATCAGCGGCAGCACATTCAAGTCCCATGGCCGCTGCACGCCCTTGGCGTCGGCATACACATTATAGGTGACGCCGTTTTCGCGCACCTGTCGCTGCGCCGTTTCGAGGCGGAAGCGCATGATTTCCGGCCCTTCTGCCTCCAGGCTGTCGAGCATGGCGCGCCAGTGCGCACGCGGCTGGCGTACCGGGTCTAGCATTTCGTCAAAGCTATCGGGAGCGGCAAGATACCGGTCAAGTAATCGATTTGGCATTAGTTCGCTTCTTCCTCATGCAGGCGGCGCAGGAACGCCCCCGGCGATCAATCCGGCTGCCAACGCAAGTCGAGCGTCATCGGAAAACTGGGGTTCAGAGCCTCCTTCACCGGCTTCATCGGTCCCGCCGTATGCCCATGCGGCCAGAAACGCGCAAAACGGCGCGCCTCGGCGGCGTTCGCATTGACCGGCGCTTGCGCTTCACTGCGTCCGCCCGGATGCGATACGTGGTAAGTGCAGCCGCCGATGGCGCGCCCGCTCCAAGTGTCCACCAAGTCGAAGGTCAGCGGCGCATGCACCCCGATGGTCGGATGCAGGGCGGACCAAGGACTCCAGGCGCGAAAGCGCACGCCAGCCACGTATTCGCCCGGGATTCCGGTCGGATGCAAAGGCAGCATGCGCCCATTGCAAGCGACCATGTGACGCCCATCGCTGAGCCCGCGCACCAACAACTGCATGCGCTCCACTGACGAATCGACATAGCGCGCAGTGCCGCCCGCACTCATTTCCTCACCCAGCACGTTCCACGGCTCGATCGCTTGCCGCAATTGCATTTCCACCCCCTCGTACACCACCGTGCCAAAGCGGGGAAAACGAAATTCAATGAAGGGGTCGAACCAATGTTCTTCGAACGCGTAGCCGGCGCCGCGCAAATCCTTGACCACGTCGCCAATATCTTGCGCCACAAAATGGGGCAACATCCAGCGGTCGTGCAAGGCCGTGCCCCAGTGCACCAGCTTAGCTTCGTAAGGCGTGTGCCAGAAACGCGCCACCAGCGCCCGCAGCAAGAGCATTTGCAACAAGCTCATACGCTCGTGCGGAGGCATTTCAAAGGCCCGGAATTCGACCAGGCCGAGACGGCCGGTCGGGCCGTCCGGCGAATACAGTTTGTCGATCGAAAACTCGGAGCGATGCGTATTGCCCGTCAAGTCAACTAGCAAGTTGCGCAGCAAACGGTCAACCATCCAGGGCTTGTCGCCCGGCTGCATGCTCGGCAACACCCGGTCCATCTGCTGGAACGCGATCGCCAGCTCGTACAGATTATCGTCGCGCGCTTCATCGACCCGCGGCGCCTGGCTCGTGGGTCCGATGAAGGTGCCGGAAAACAGGTAGGACAGGGCCGGATGATTTTGCCAATACGTGATCAGGCTTTTGAGCAAATCCGGGCGCCGCAGCATGGGGCTGTCCTCGGCGGTGGCGCCGCCCAGCGTGGCGTGGTTGCCGCCGCCGGTGCCGGTATGGCGCCCGTCGATCATGAATTTTTCCGTCCCCAGACGCGTCAGGCGCGCCTCTTGGTACAGGGTCGACATGGTATAGACCAGCTCATTCCAACTCGCCGCCGGGTGGATATTGACCTCGATCACGCCGGGGTCGGGCGTGACGCTCAGCAGCTTGATGCGCGGGTCGCGCGGCGGCGGGTAGCCCTCGAT
>PKWL01000099.1:0-1506 GCA_003133225.1 Janthinobacterium sp. | reverse complement strand
TTTTTCTTTTTTTGCGACGGCGAGCGCGGCGCGCGGCGCGAACGGGTCGACATCGAAATCCACGGCCATCTCGTCTTGCGCGACCCAAGGCAGCGCATTTAAGGGCAGGCGCAACCCCATTGGCGAGTCGCCCTCGATCAGGTACAGATGCTCGCGCTTGAGCGGCCAGGCAGAGGTGCGCCAAGCCGCCCCCAGATCGACGTCGGGGTCATATTCCTTCGCTTTCAATGGCAAGACATAGCCCACCACCTGGCCCAAGCCCTGCTCGAGCAAGCGGGCCAGACGGCACCGTTCGTCCGCTGCTGCAAGGTCGGCCTTGAGCGGGTCTAGGTTGACGGGCAAGCCTTGCTCCAATTGGACCTGGTGCATGACGTCTTCATAGGCCGCGATCTGACTGAGAGGCGCCAAGCCCAGCGCCTTGACCAAGGCGCTGCTAAAGCGGGCCGCTTCGGCGCTGCCGTAACCATCGTCCTTGTTTTCGTCCGAGAACAAGGACGCGTCGTGCCACATCGGCTGGCCGTCGATGCGCCAGAAAATATTCAAGGCCCAGCGCGGCAAGGGCTCGCCGGGATACCATTTGCCCTGGCCGTAATGCAGCATGGCGCCCGGGGCAAAATGGTTTTTCAGGCGCTGCATGAGCTGCCCCGCCAATTCACGCTTCTTGTCCCCGTGCGCCAAGGTATTCCATTCGGCCCCGTCCATGTCGTCGATGGAGACAAAGGTGGGCTCCCCGCCTTGGGTCAAGCGCACATCCTGCCGCTTCAGGTCGGCGTCCACCTCTTGCCCGAGACGGTTAATTTTCTCCCAGTCCGCTTCACTGTAAGGCTTGGTGACGCGCGCGTCTTCATGAATGCGCGTGACCGTCATCTCGTGCGAAAAGCAAACTTCGGCCTGATCGGTAAAGCCCGTCACCGGCGCCGCCGATGACGGCATCGCCGTGCAAGCGAGCGGAATATGCCCTTCGCTAGCTAGCATGCCCGACGTCGGATCGAGCCCGATCCAGCCGGCGCCCGGCACATACACTTCAGTCCACGCATGCAAGTCGGTAAAATCAGCTGGCGCTCCACTGGGGCCGTCAAGACTTTCCTGATCAGCGCGCAACTGGATCAAATACCCCGACACGAAGCGCGCCGCCAAGCCCATCTCGCGCAAAATTTGCACCAGCAGCCAGGCGCTGTCGCGGCACGAGCCTGAGCCTTTTTGCAAGGTCTCCTCGGCACTCTGCACGCCCGCTTCCATCCTCAGCAGGTAGGCGATATCGCCCTGCAGACGTTGATTAACGGCCACCAAAAAGTCGTTGGTGGCTAGGCTTTTCTTCAACACATCGCGCCGCGCCGCTGCCACCCATGCCAGCAGCAAGGGGCCCGACTTCTCCGTCAGCAAATAAGCGCTAAGCTCGGCATTGAGTTGGGCCGGATAACTAAACGGGAAATGTTCGGCATATTTCTCAACGAAAAAGTCAAACGGGTTGATCACCGTCATGTCGGCCACCAGGTCGACTGAAAA
>PKWL01000074.1 GCA_003133225.1 Janthinobacterium sp. | reverse complement strand
AGTTCCGTGTAAAACTCGAGCGAGTGGACCCCGCCCTCGCGCCCGATGCCCGACTGTTTGGCGCCGCCGAACGGGGTGCGCAAGTCGCGCAGGAACCAGCTGTTGACCCACACCAGGCCGGCTTCGATCTTGCCGGCCACGCGGTGGCCGCGCTGCAAATTGGAGGTCCAGACCGCTGCCGCCAGGCCGTAAATGGTGTCGTTGGCGCGGCGGATCACTTCTTCCTCGCTGTCGAACGGGGAAATGTGGCAGCACGGGCCGAATATTTCTTCGCGGCAGACCGAGGCCTCGTCTGACAGACCGGTCCAGATGGTCGGCTCGACCCAGGCGCCCCGCGCCAATTCGCCCGCCATGTCCGGCACGCCGCCGCCGCTGACGATGGTGGCGCCTTCCTCCTTGGCCTTCTTGTAATAGGACAGCACCTTGCTCTTGTGCTCGGCACTAATGAGCGGGCCGATGCCGGTGGCGGCGTCGCTGGGGACACCGATCTTGAGGTTTTCCGCGCCCAGCTTCAGGGCGGCGACGAACTTTTCGAAGATCGGACGTTCGACATATACGCGTTCCGTGCCCAGGCAAACCTGGCCGCAGTTCGAGAACACGGAGCGCAGCGTGCCTTCGATGGCGGCGTCGAAATCGCAGTCGGCAAAGACAATCGCCGGGTTCTTGCCGCCCATCTCGAGCGAGACCGGACGGGCGCCGTCGGCGGCCGCCTTCATGATGGCCGCGCCAGTGCGCGTCTCGCCCGTAAACGTGATGGCATTGACACCCGGGTGGGTGGTCAAAAATTCACCGGCCGAGCCGGGGCCAAATCCGTGCACCACGTTGTAGACGCCTTTCGGGATGCCGACCGCGTTCATGACTTCGCCGAGCAAGGTGGCCGTTTGCGGCGTTTCCTCGGACGGTTTGACGACGATGGTGTTGCCGCAGGCCAGCGCCGGGCCGGCTTTCCATGTCATCAGCAGCAGCGGCAGGTTCCACGGGCACACAATGCCAACCACGCCGACCGGCGTGCGCGTCGCATAGTTGAATGCGCCAAGGCCGTCGGGCGTGGCCATTTCAAAAAATTCGGTCGGGACGTTCTTGACCACGTCGGCAAAGATTTTGAAATTGGCGGCGCCGCGCGGAATGTCGATATGGCGCGCCAGGCTCATCGGCTTGCCCGTATCGGCGCATTCCGCTTCGAGAAATTCGTCGAAGCGGCGGTTGATTTCGTTGGCCACGCCATACAGCAGCTCGACCCGGTCGGCCACGGCCAGCTTGCCCCACGGGCCGTTCAAGGCGGCGCGCGCCGACTTCACGGCCAAGTCCACTTCGGCCTTGCCCGCTTCGCTCACGTGCGCAATCACGGCATCATCGAGCGGCGAACGCTTCTCGAACGTCTTGCCGGTCGCGACGAATTCACCGTTGATAAAATTGTTGATCTGTTTCATGTCACTGCTCTCCATTCGGGTCTTCAAAAAATCAGCCGGTCAGGCCGAGGGCGGCTAAGCCGGCACGGGCGCAAGCTTCATCCTGTGCTTCCGAGGCGCCGGACACACCGATGCCGCCGCACCACTCGCTGCCGTCGCCGGCGACGCGAATCGGCAAGCCGCCGCCGAAGACGATCAGGCGCGGCTGTGCGGAAAAGCCCAATTTCATGCCCTCGTCATGGCCGATGGCCGCCATCCAGTCTTTCGTCGGAAAGCCAAAACTGGCCGCTGTATAAGCCTTGTCGATGGCGATATCGATCGAATGAATGAAGGCGCCCGACATGCGCAGGAACGACATCAGGTTGCCGCCGCGATCGACCACGGCGACGTTGATGCGCCAGCCATTTGCCTCGGCGTGCAGCACTGCCGCCTGGCAAGCGGCCGCCGCCGCTTGCCAGGCAACCTGCCCTTGATTAACTTGTAAATTCATGACGGCCCCATGTTTCAGATGCCCCCGGCTGCCAGGGGCGATCGCTTCGCTGCCGGCGCGATACCGGATCAGGTATAGACTTCGGTGAACGCGGCGTTCAGTTCGCCCGTGTGATAGAAAATGCCCCGTCCCAGGGACTCTTCAGTCCAGGTTGTGACGGGCCGATCCGGTTGCGCCAAATAGCCTAGGCCGGCGAAAGTCTCGTTGCGGTTGCCGCTCGGGTCGAAGAAATAAATGGTTTCCCCGCGCGTGATGCCGTGCCGGGTCGGCGCGACATCGATCCGCACCTTGTTCTTGGCCATGATGTCGGCCGCCTTCAAGACAGCGTGCCAGCTGTCAAGATAGAAAGCTAGGTGATGCAGGCCCTGGCGCGGCCCTGCCACAAAGGCGATGTCATGCGGGGTCGAGGTGCGAAACAGCCAGGTGGCGGCCTGCATGTTCCGCTCCGGGCCCACCAGCACTTGTTCGGACAGATAGAAGTCCAGCACTTCCATCATGAATTTGGTGCTTTCGGCGACCTTGTTGATGCCTTTTTCAGGATCCATTTCGCACATCAGCAGGCAATGGTCGAGCCAGTGCGCGCCGGCCCCGCGCACGTCGTCCGGCCATGGATCGGGGTTCAAGGTGCCAACACCGGTGCCGACATAGTCCTTTTGGGCATACAGGCGCATCTGATGCCCGCTCGGCAGATTGAAAATGAGGGTGCGGCCAACGAAAGGCAGACTCGCGGCGGGCGATATCTCCGTCTTGATGCCGTAATCCTCGATCCGCGTTCTCAGTGCATCCAGATCGGCATGCTGTTCCACCTTGTAGGCGACATGATTTAGGCCGGCCCGGTCCGACGGCGT
>PKWL01000127.1 GCA_003133225.1 Janthinobacterium sp. | reverse complement strand
GAGAAGTGGGTAATCCTATGCACCTAAGTGGGCGAAGATATCCACGCCGATCATTCCACCTTGACCGGCTCCTGCATTTCACTTAGATGAAGCAAATCCGGCGTCTTTCCGTAACAATAAAAAAGGTGATCTCATGCAAGATAATCCAATTCTCACCAATGTTTATCCTGCCGGTGAAACTGCGTCAGGCACTTTTGATGTCTATACCTCCGGGGTTTCTTGGGGCGCGGTACTGGCTGGTGCCGCCGCAGCCGCGGCGCTCTCTTTCATCTTGCTTATACTCGGCGTTGGGCTTGGCTTGTCGGCCGTCTCGCCGTGGTCCTACAGCGCCAATATTATGGGGAAATCCACCATCATCTGGCTCGCGTTCACCCAACTCGCAGCGGCCGGCATTGGCGGCTACATTGCCGGGCGCTTGCGCGTGAAATGGGCTGGCGTCCATTCCGATGAAGTATATTTCCGCGATACGGCACATGGGTTGCTCGCTTGGGCTGTCGCTACACTATTGACGGCGGTCCTGATGGCCGGTGCAATACACGCCGTACTTGGCGGCGCGGTCGATATTGCCGTCGGTGCGGAGTCCGTGGTCGCGACCCCGGTGGCTAAGGGCGCGATGACCGATTTGTCTAGCAGTCCGGTCGGTTATTTCTCCGATGTCTTACTGCGCTCGGACCAGGCAGCTCCGGAAACCGACAACGGCGCCATGCGCGCTGAGGTGGCAAGAATATTTGTCAACGACATGCGCGCAGGTGGCTTAACACCCGACGACCTTAAATATTTGGCGAAATTGGTCATTAAGCGCACCCGTATGGCACCCGCCGCTGCCGAACGTCGCGTTGAAGACGTATATGCACGCATGAACAACGCGCGCGCCGATGCGGAAGCAACAGCCAAGAATGCGGCAGACAGGGCGCGCGAGGCGGCCGCGCACTCCGCATTATGGATGTTCATCGCCCTGTTGCTGGGCGCCTTTTTTGCCAGTTTGTGTGCCACCTTTGGCGGTCGCCAGCGCGACAGTGTTGTTACCGCGATCGCTCGCTAAGCCATCATTTTGCCGACTTTATAAGGATTATACCGATGCGCTCACTTTTGTTACTACTACTTGGAGTACCGCTACCAATCATTATCCTAATTGCCTTGTTCTCCCACTAACTGACAAATGGTTTCACTGACATTGTGCGGTTATGCGAGGCAGGAACTTAGGCGACCTGAGCGAACGCCAAAGGAAATCGCGCGAATAAGAAAGCCTGTAGCGTGGCGATTTAACATTGGCGCTGACGCACAGATTCGTGATGTAAGTCGCGTATTGGTTTAATTTTATAGAATTATTAATTGACGGGCGGCCTGTTGCCAAAAGAACGTTGATCCAAAAAAAATGGTTAAATATTTGATAAACTTTGACTGGCATCCGGCCAGTTTCTTCAATGCTTGTCTCGACGGACCCGCCGCGCGATCGATATCCATGAAGAGAAAAAGTTGACGAGTCCGACCACCTTTTAGCTACTTTGCTTCCACTTTTTTGCGAACCGTAGCTGGGCATTATTTCTCAAAACTTCAATCCGATCTAAATTTAGCGAAAAGCATTATTCTGTCATGTTCACTCACAGGGACGTAAAATTCACGCGCATCCGCCTGGGGAAAATCGAACAGCGGCCGACCTAAAATTACTGGAACTTCAAAACAAACCATCTCTCCAACGAAGATTGCAGATTTTTTATATAGAGGTCGTCATGGATGGGTTAAAAAAATCAACCGCATTTTTTTAAGCCTATTGGTTTTAGCGGAATGCGCCGATATGACGCATCAACAACGAAATACGCCGCAGTTGGTGGTGTTGCAGGGTCAGCATTAACTGATAGTCCCGTTGGAACGGTTGGTGGCGCCGTGGTTGGTGGCGTAATCGGTAATCAGATTAAAAAATAAATGCTATCTACGCGTTTGGACGGACCGGACTCGGCCGCGAACAAATCAACGCGATTTTGGTTGGCGTCGGAATTGGTTGGCGTCGGAATTATTAGATTAGTAACGCTACTGCAACTTTTTCCCATATTTGTCTCGTCGTCCATCAGCTTCATGAATTACACAGCCTCAAGTATAAGATGGTCGATGACACGTTTGCGCGTGTCGCCAACGTAAACCTTTTCAAGTAAAGTAAACAAGCAAATGATTCGTTCGTCCGAAATGACAGACTATGTTGGGGGAACGCCGCGTCCCGCCGGCGAAAAAATCCACCAATGCCGCACTGATCGGTGATTTGACGATTGCGCTGTGACGAAATGCATTGCCGCCGGAATTACTGGCAGGTCTCGCCACGTTGTCCAAAGGAGTTCACTTATTGGTCGATATCGGTAATGAGCTATCGCATGCATCGATTCCACAAGCCCGCGGACGAGCGGTTCCCGTTCGGCCACGGTAAGAAAATCTATTTTTTGAGTTTCGTGGTGGCCTTGATAATTTTTTCACTTGGGCCAGCATTTCAATTTATGGAAGATGGATCGCATTCGGCATCCTTCTGCCATGCAAACCCCAGTAATCAACTATTTAGTGATCAGTTTTGCATTATTGTTCGGCGGCGGCACGTGGATACATTGTAGCTATCCATCACGGTAGGGATCCAACAATATTTGCAGTTATTCTTGAGGATAGCACTGCGCTACTCGGTTTTGCTTTTAGCTCTGATTGGCATCGCGCCGCAAATGGCCAGTTGGCTTTCGCCATCTTTATGGCATGCCCATATGCTCGCTGTCCCGGCTTAATCGCCCTCCATTTTGAACGACGCGACGCGCTTCCGCTGAATCAAAAGCTCGTAAGCCGTTCCTTTCTGATATGCGGCCTGACGACGTTTTGAATGGCTATCTCCCGTGCTATCAATACTGGGCATGCACAAAGTTAATCAGTCAGGCAAATTTATGAGTAGGGGCGAGTCAGTTAACGCGCAACTTCATTACCCGCAGTCCACGACTCGCCCCGAGGTTACATTACAGCCTTACGACCCAAAGCACATCCCGTCGGCGTTGCAAACTACTGCCTATCGTATACTCTACGAACAGGGATTTTTTCGCTTTTCTCCCTCTTTGATATGCAGTTGCCCGCTAAATACGCTTACACGTCGGGAAACGCCGGCCATCGCAGTTTCATTTCTTTAACCGCCTTAACTAGGAGTGGACGCTCGCCTCAGTGGTGGACCTGACGTCTTCAGCATTGGCATTGGTGAAGATTGTTTTGGCGGCCTTAACCTGATCGGAATTATCAGCATGCACGGCGATGAGGACATTTCCATTTCGGACTTTGCCATCGTATAATTTTGCCTCGTATTCGGGGATGCCCATACCAACCAACGCACCAATGATGCCTCCGGCGGCTCCGCCCACAGCTGCTCCACCAAGAGCCCCCATAATAGGACCTGCGGCAATAAATGGCCCCACACCTGGAATGGCCAAACTTCCGATCCCGGCAAGCCAACCTAAAATTGCGCCAGTCCCCATCCCAGCCACTCCACCGGCTGCGGCACCTTCAGGCATCTTGGTGTTTTGTTCGTGGGCGAAATCACGGGTCCCACTTTTGTCAGGGAACAGAACCGAAATTTCATCACTTGAGAATCCTGTATCTTTTAAATTATTAACGATTGTTTCCGCATGGGCGTGATCGTGGGCAATGCAAAAGACGGCAGTTTTCATAGTAATCTCCGTAGTCGTAAATTTCACATGTGTTTGTTAGTCTTAACATCTAACTCATTATTGACGCTTGAGACACCTTCGATTTGTTTCGCAAGTGATTCAATTTTCGCTTTTTCTTCATCACTTTTCACTGGGCCACGAAGGGTTACCACGCCACCCGCCACCATAATTTTCACGTTATGGGCGGTTGTCGAAAGCGTTTTATCTTTAACTACCGTGCGACGAACCGCCGCCAAAAGTTTTCGATCTACAACTGAGTTGGATTGTTTCTGAGGTGTTTGGGTCCCAGCAGCTCCATCACGAACATTCATGCTCGAATTGTCCGCGTTCGGGCTCAATTGACCTTCAGCGTCAGAATGAGAAGTGCTGATATCAGGCGTTTGTCCAGCGCCAAAGGCGTTCGCATAGACGACCATAAGAAAAAACCAAATCGATTTGGTAACATATCGCATAATATATCCCTTTCCATTTAACTGCTGTCGGTCTCACCGGTCAAAAAAATACCCGAAAAAAACGAAACAAAACGTTAAGCATGAGAACTTCCTTACAGGTTTCGGCAAAACTATGATCCTGTGTTTGTCAGACTGCTATATCAGTTGAAAATTCATCATTTCCGATGATATTTGATAAAAATCAAACATGCTGTCGGGTGCCGGACCTTAGTCAGCCGGCGATCCCCTCTCGAATCTTTAGCTATGAAGCAGATTGACATCTCGCAATCGTGCCTCCGAACGGACCGCACTTTAATTTTACCAATGATGCCCGATTGGTGATCGGTGTTTACGGATTCATCCATGAGAGCGTTCGCGTAACGCAACGTTATCGCAACAGAGAGAAGAATCGATTCCAATTTTTCCGAAAGAAATTCCTTGATTTAATCAAAAAAATCACCTGCTTCAAATTACTTTTAAATGAACGTTGCTATCGCTGCCGACGCGTATGTTGTATACCTGCCCCAATCAACAGGCCGGCAAGCGGGTGCGAGATTGCCAATCACTCTCGACAAGTTAATTGCCTGATAACGGAGAACGATTCCATCATTCTCCCCGGAAGACAACCTCTACAGTCCGGGCGCGGCAGTGCTACAACAGGGTCCGCGGCTTGCGACTTTCTTCCGGGACGAAGTGCCGCAGTGACATGATCCAGGTGACGCACGAGCGTGGATTCATACCAAAAAACGAGGGCGACCTATGTCGCACCTATTCGTACCTGGTGTGTCTGCTCAACATCAGAACACCAACTTCTTAAAATTGAATCAGACGAAACCCATTTGCGTTGGGATTTATCAAGTCATCGATGTCACTTTGAAACTATTTTATATTATTGATCTATAACCCGTCAGGAATCCTTCTCATGCGGACGCAGTACTTATTTTGCATTTATATTGTTGCGATGTCAGCAATATCAGATGTATCCCACGCTCAAGAGTTGTCCATTTTGGGCGGCCAGCTTAAGGTAAACGAAAAAGATGAGCGCTCTTTCGCCGCGGCCTTGAGCTATGTTCAACCTGCAGGCGAATACGCGGCCCTGAGCCTGACCTACTTGAATGAAGGCCATCCCAAGGATCATCATCGCGACGGCGTGGGCGGCCAAGTCTGGGTCCGCACCAAGAGCACCGAGCAGGGGCTGGAGTTTGGCGTGGGAGCTGGCGAATATTATTATTTCGATACCGCGCGCAGCGCGACTGGCGACTATAGCAATGACCACGGCTGGGGCAATATGTACAGTGTATCGGCCACCTGGCATACACCTGGCCGCTGGTACGGGGAGATCGAAGCGACCCGGGTTTTCCCGCGGGGCAAGGATGCGACTACCTCGCTGCTGGTTGGCGTGGGCTACCGTTTCGACGGCGTGCAGGGCGCCAAGCTGCATTTGGAAAACCCGTCCACCGACGATACCCTGATGCTGTTAGCCGGCCAGACCATCGTCAACAGTTTCGATTCCCAACGCTCGAAGGGGAGCAGCATTGAATACCGCCGCGCTGTAGCTCCTTATGTCGACTGGACCGTCAGCGGGCTGAAAGAAGGAACCTCGGCGCTTACCCATCGCAGCGGCGTGGCGACCCAAGTGTGGCTGATCCGGTCCTTGAGTCATGACGTCGAGATGGGCATGGGAGTGGGGCCTTATGCGGCGATCGACCTGCACGACGTGAATGTGCCCCAATCACATTTGGCAGGACTGGTATCAATTGCGCTACGCTACCACATCAACAAACGCCTGGTAAGCCAGCTGCTTTGGAACCGCGTGGTGACTGATTATCACCGTGACGCGGACATGTTGCTACTTGGTCTTGGCGCCACTTTCTAGCTTGCCAAACCGATTGATTGCTTTTGCGTGCTGAAATTTATTTTGTATGAGCGACGGCGAGATTGGGTAGCTTTTTTGGTTCCGATGGCTCAGCTCACCGATAAAGGACATGCTCCCAACGGGCTCATCGCCGAAAGCAGAGAAAAATTTAATTTCTTTCACTGTGGCTTGGCGGCCCGTTCCACCTTCTCGTCGGCCTTTCCGTCGGTGGATGATTTTCGCTTTGGTCTGTCTGGCTTTCGCACGGCAGCAGTAACTTTTTCAATCCCGCGTAGACCATGCAGGTCCGTATCCACCAAGCCATGCTCAAGGTCGCTTGCGGCCTGCTTCATGCTCGCGCGCGGCAAGAGGTTTTGCGCATCAGGCGATTCGTCGCGCTCGTGAGGAAGGCGCATAACGCCATCATTTTTAACTTTCGCTTTGGTGTTTACCGTCTTGGTGTTTACCATTCGATCCTTCGATTCGGTAACCATGTTCTCCCTTTTTGAATAAAACGGCACCCGCTTCGTACTGTGAGCGACTGCATCCGCATTACTTAATTTTTATTACATGAACAATTGGACAACCATAGTTCTTGCGAATTCATTGGATGTTGAACTATTTATTGCTGAGAGTGGATCCGGCACAATCAGGTGATGGATTTCTTCACAAAACCAACACTAGGCTTGATCGGCATAGAAGCGTGCTGCTGCGCTCATTACAGGCAAAACGAACAAAGTGGCTGATGCCAAACTTATTTTTTGCACGGTTGGAGCGCCCAGGATTTGCGTCTTATCAAAGTGAATGGGTGCGGAAGCATTAAAATACAGGCACTTGCAAATATTCGATTTGCACTGCCGGCGCTGGCGGTCGGGAAATATACCAGCACCAACTTTAATAGTTCATCGCAAAAAAAATTGTAGGCATCGGTGAAATGTCGGTGGATCGCTTGCTCGCTTAACGCGCAGCAGGATGAAACACCGCGTCAAAGCTGTAAAATATTTCTTGCCAAAACATAAGCGTTTCCAAACAATGTTTTGCAAAAAGATTAGGTTAAAGGTTGGATATTTTGGTCCATTTTAGCGTTAGATTTGCCATCAGCCTGGCGTTCGTTAATACAAGCACATAAACCGGACCGGCAGCCGTGCTCAGGTCTAGATCTCCGTTGGCGGCAAGCCAGATTCATTCATTTACCAAACACAACCCTTGGCCCACACCCGCAGCTCTAGCAGCACTACCGGCCAATACTAAACTTCATCCGAATCGAGCGGGCCGGATGAATTTGTGGGTTTGGTTCGCCCTTGATGTTTTTTCCTAGGCGCATGGCAGTGCGATGTTGTTCTGGTCGTTACATGGCGCTAACATAAAATGACAAAGCCGAGTCAACTCAACCGATTCGACGCTAAATTTCCCACGAAATACACCTTGAGCAGTGGAACGTAAATTTTGTAATCGTTCTTGATGGATTCAGCGTTTCTAATAGGACTGTGGCAGATATCGCCCCTAGTCGTTTCGTTGCGGAACGGGGGGCGATCAGGATTGGGAAAGAATCTCTTGGCGCAAAAATCCACCGCGGAGCTGTCGGAATACGCTCGCGGACATGTTCGAAGCGACACTTGCTGCAGGATGGAAATGTGTTCAGCACCGGATCGACCCGGCCACCTCCTCCGAGAGCGATGATCACGTCGCGCTCGGTTAGCGGGAGTCACCGACGATATTTTATTCTCAACGTTAAGAACGGCTTGAAGGCACAAGCCGCGATAGTTAGGGTGGACCAAAAGCATTTTATTACGCAATCTGTGAGGCGCTTAGTTGTGTTGACGAATAGAAGCGACTTCGGGATTCATCCGGCACGAGAAGGGTAAGCAATGACGTTAACTCAAAAACAAATGTTGTTGATCGTGCAATTCCTGCTGATCTTGTTTTCTCTGAACGGCCCGGTCGCGGCCAAAGAATCAACATTACATAAAGGCAAGCACACCGCTTCTAATGAGACACGCACCAAATCCGGACTTGATCGGTCCGGCCATGCCCGAAAAGGTAAGGTGTCCTATTACAGCCATAAATTTTACGAGAAAAAGATGGCTAACGGCAAGCCAATGAAACCGCATAGCAATGTCGCCGCCAGCAAAACGCTACCGCTCGGCACGAAGGCAAAAGTGACTAATCTGAAGACTGGCAAAAGTGCCATCGTGGTCATTGAAGATCGTGGCCCCTACATCAAGGATCGAATCATCGACGTCTCGCCCCAGACTGCCGAGAAGATTGATCTGAAGGATAAGGGCGTCGCGCCGGTCGAAGTCAAGCCGCTTGAAATTCCAAAGAATGACGATATCAAGCCCGATGAATCAAAATCTAAAAAATAGCCAAAAAAAGTTTCATTACGACGGCTAAAAAGTAGAGGCGGGGAGGCTTGCCATGGCATCGCGCGCGTCACCCATGAGCATGCGGGGGCGTAGGCAAGCGCCGATAGTTCGTAAGAGAAGATGCTGCCATCTGCGCGGCCAGTGCTCCTTCGATGAAGGCCGCCTTAAACTCATGCGGTTATACACATCTCTGACCTGAGCAAACTAATTGCGACTGAACGCGTCGCCGGCCGCGGCCCATCCCTATGCTGTGCAAAATATTCGAGGGTTGTTGAGCGTTAATAGCTTTTTTTGGCATCCAGAGTAGTCATTAATATGGTGCATGTCTTTCGCCCCGATACCAGCGATCGACGCGAACTCTGGCCACCGCTCAACTACTGAAAAACAAACGGCATCTCAATTAATTGGCGGCAACACACCGGCTCGTTTCGGCAAAATTTCTTCAATTTCGTGATAGTGTGATGCAGGAACGATTGCGTTACGGACTGGAAATTCACCCGCTTCCCGCTGCTGCGCTTGGTGCCTGGAAGTGGCGATTTGGCCCCGGCGCTGCATGTGGATACGGCCAGGGCACTGGGCGCCGACAAAGCCCCTGCCGATTCATCCTCGCCTAACCACTGTGCGGCGCTGTTCCATACTCAAGCCTCGCTTTTTGCTCGGTGCGCATGTTCGAGCGCACTACCCATGGTAAGCTGCCCTGCTGCCCCAAGCTGGCGCGGCCATAGAGCCGAGCCAATCGATGTGGGAATCTCACATGCCCAGATAGGCGCTTCTAACCTGTTCGTTATCGAGTAATTGCGCCCCGCTGCCCGAGAACAATATGGTGCCGGTTTCAATCACGTAGCCGACATCGGCAATCGACAGGGCCAGATGCGCGTTTTGTTCGACCAGAAAAATCGTGATGCCCTGCTGCTTTAAATTTTCGATGATCGAAAATATTTCCGCAACCAGCCGCGGCGATAGCCCCATGCTCGGCTCATCGAGCAGCAACAAAGTGGGTCGGCCCATCAGAGCGCGCGCAATCGCGAGAATCTGCTGCTGGCCGCCAGACAGGGTGCCGGCGGCCAGCAGGCGCTTTTCCTTAAGGATCGGAAACAGCGCATACATTTTTTCCATATCCTCGGCCACGCTCGCGCCGGATCGCGTAAAGGCGCCCAGACGCAAGTTATCCTCGATCGACATCGGAGTGAATACTTGGCGCCCCTCCAGCACTTGGCAGATGCCGCTACGCACCCGTTTGTCCGGGCTCAAGCGGGCGATATCAGCGCCGCGAAAGCGGATCTGGCCGCCGCTGACGGGCTGCACTCCGGAAATGGCGCGCAGCAAGGTGGTCTTGCCGGCGCCGTTGGCGCCCACCAGCGTCACCAATTGTCCCTGCCCGACCTGCAAATCGATGCCATGCAGGGCCTGGATGCGGCCATAGTGGCTGGTCAAGCCCTGGATCTCGAGTATGCACGGTGAGGCGCCACAGGCCACCCGAGCGGGCGGGTTTACAAACGTCTCCGCCCCCGCGCAGCCCCGCTGCGGACCGTCAGGCAGCCATGGTGCGCCCTGTTTACTACGATTGATCGTCATCGTGTCCATTATGATAGTTTTCCTTACGCCGGTGCGCCCAAGTAGGCGGCGATCACATCTGGGTTAGCCCGTACTTCAGCGGCCGTACCTTCGGCCAGTTTCTTGCCATAATCGAGCACCAGAATATGGTCCGACAGGTTCATCACAAGCTTCATGTCATGTTCCACTAGGACGACGGTCATCCCGGATTGCGCGACCTTCTCAATCAGGGAGCCGATCTCGGCAGTCTCGGTATGATTTAGCCCAGCAGCAGGTTCGTCGAGAAACAGGATCTTTGGTTTGGAGGCTAAGGCGCGCGCGATTTCGAGGCGCTTTAGTGCGCCATACGACATTTTGGCGGCATGCGACTTTACGTACTTGCCAACCCCGACAAACTCCATCAACGCTGCCGCCTCTTCGCGGCAAGCGCTGTCGGCCCGGCGTAATGCCGGCCGCCGCAGCAGGGCTCCAAACAGGCCCTGATTCAGACGCAAATGGGCGCCCACCATCACATTTTCGAGCGCACTCATGTTCATGCAAATTTGCAAATTCTGGAAGGTCCGGCTCATGCCGCAGCGTGCCAGCGCATCCGGTGTTTTGCCGCCCACATTTTCGCCGCAGAAAATAATGGCGCCGCTGCTGGGAGCATAGATGCCGGTGATGATGTTAAACAACGTGGTTTTACCGGCACCGTTGGGCCCGATCACGGAATGGATCGAACCGGCCTTGATACTAAAGCTGATGTCCTGCAACGCCTTGACGCCCCCGAAGTTGCGCGACAGATTTTGAACGGTCAGCATGCTTAGCGCCCTTCCGCTGCGAAGCGCAAGTGCAAGGTCGGCACCAGCCCCTTCGGCAAAAAGATCATGGTCGCCATCAAGATCACGCCGAACATCACACTTTCCCAGCCTTCGAATCCGGACAGCAGTTGCGGCAGCAGCGTGAGCAAGGCGGCGCCGATGATCGAGCCAAATACCGAGGCCATGCCGCCCATGACCACCATCGTTACCAGTTCGATTGATTGGAAAAAGCCGGCCATGCCGGGCGTCACAAAACCCACGTAATGGGCGCTAAGGCTGCCGGCGACACTTGCGATGACGGCCGACAAGACGAACACACGCACTTTGCAGCCGGTGGTGTCGACCCCGACCACGCGTGCCGCAATTTCCGATCCGTGAATGGCCTGCAAGGCGCGACCGGCGGGCGAATCGATCAAATTTAGCGCGCCCCACGTGACCAATACCAGCAGCGTGGCCAGAAAGGCGTACCAGTGAAGTTCGCCCGTGATAGCGACACCGAATAAGGAAAATGGCGGCACCGCCATGCCATCCGGGCCGCCGGTTATCTTCACTTCGTTGTTAATCACGATCGAAATGATGATCCCGATCCCGAGCGTCGCCATCGCCAGATAGTAGCCCTTCAGTTTCAGGATCGGGCGCGCCACCAGCAATGCCAGCAGGGCGACGGACAATGCGCCGACCGCCAGTGCCAACAGCGGCGGCCAGTTCAATTGGCTAGTGAGGACGGCCGACGCATACGCACCGACCCCGAAAAACCCAGCATGTCCCAAACTAATCTGCCCGGTATACCCAAGCAGCAGATTCAAGCCTATGACCACCATCGCGTTGAGCGCGATGCGATTGGCGATATCGAGATAAAACGCGTTGCTAGCTAGCAGGGGCAACAGAGCGAGCACGGCGGCCAGAAGCGCCACGCCGACATAACGGGAGTAAACAAATTTCATACGCGCTCCGATACGTAAGAACCGAACAGGCCGCTAGGCTTGAAGAACAGAATCAGCAAAATCAAAATGAACGGCACCGCATCCTTGTAGGCGGACGACACGTAGCCTGCCGTTAGCGCCTCGGCGATGCCCAAGATCAGGCCGCCAAAAATGGCTCCGGCCCCGCCACCAAGGCCGCCCAGCACCGCCGCCACGAAGCCTTTTAAGCCGAACATGATACCGACGTCATACGATGTATAGGTCATCGGCGCGATGAGGATGCCACCAAGGGCGCCCAAGACCGCCGACATGCCGAAAGAGAGTAGCAAAATCATGCGGGTATTGATGCCGACCAGTTGCGCTGCCAGCTTGTTGTGCGAGGTCGCGAGCATGGCCTTGCCCAGCAAGGTGCGCCCGAAAAACCAGCTCAAGAGCATCACGACTAGCAGCATGACACCGATCACCCACAAGCTTTGCGGCATCAAGCTGGCACCGAAAAACGCGATTGGCGTATCGCCGGAGAATGCGGCCAGCGCATGGCTGCCCTTGCCAAGCCAGACCTGGACCAGGCCGCGGATCGTCAAGGAGGCCCCAATCGTGATGATGATCAAGGTCACCACTTCAGCATCTTTTGCCGGCTCGATCGCCAATTTTTCCAGCACCATTCCGGCCAGGCCGGTGATGCCGACGGCCAAAATGATAGCGAATGGAAGGGCCACGCCGGCGTCGGCGAGGAAAACGGCAGACATGCCACCCAACATGATGAATTCGCCCTGGGCAAAGTTAATCACGCCGCTGGCGTTATAAATTATGGTGAACCCGAGCGCCGCCAAAGCGTAGGTCGAGCCCGTTGTGATGCCGGAAAAAATGAACTGAATCAATTGTGAAATCATGACACTTCCCTTTGTCGCCACTCGGATATAGAGAACCGCTTTGCCCCCGGCGCTGCCAGCGCAGGGGGCAAAGCCTCGGAAGTCTTAAGGCCTACTTGAGCACTTCCCAATTGCCGTTTTTGACATCGACCATGCGAAATGCCGACAAGTCCAGTCCCATGTGATCCGTTTGCGTCATATTGAAGATACCGGCAGTACCAATCATGCCCCTGGTCTGCTCAAGGCCGACGCGCACCTTTTCATGGTCGGTCGAGCCGGCCCGCTTGATTGCCGCGACCGCTAGCATCAGCGCATCGAGCGCATGGCCGCCGAATACGGAGGGCGATTCCTTGTAGTGTTCCTTGTAAATCTTGTCGTAGTTGACGAGGACCAATTTTTGCGGATCGCGGTCCGCCAAGGCATTCACCACCAGCAGGGGCGCTGACGGCAGGCGCACCCCTTCCGCCGACTTTCCAGCCAGTCTGATGTATTCATCGGAAGCGACTCCGTGCGATTGGTATTGCGGTAATTTGATGCCGAGTTGGGCGTAATTTTTAGACACGATCGCCGGTCCCTGACCCAGTCCGAATACGAACACAGCTTGCACGCCGGGAATGCCCTTGATCTTGGTCAGTTGCGCCGTCACGTCGGTATCCTTGGGCCCATAAGTCTCGTCAGCGACCAGCGTGACCCCATACTTGGCGGCCGCGGCCAGCGTTTCCTTGCGTCCGGACTGGCCAAAACCGCTCGTTTCGGACAGCAGCGCGATTTTGCTCAGGCCGCGCCGCCGCATGTCTTCAAACACCTTCTCTGCTGCCATGCGGTCCGTGTGGGGCGTCTTAAATACCCATTTCTTGACCGGCTCGACAATGACAACGCCGCCCGCCAGGGAAATGAACGGCACTTTCGCCTGTTCCACCAGCGGCGCTATCGCCATCGTCGAGCCGGTGGTGGTGCCGCCAATGATCAAATCGACCTTGTCTGACTCTAACAGGCGCTTGGCAAAACTATTGGCCTTGCTGGCATCGCTGCCATCGTCGTAATAGGACAGTTCGAGCTTGCGCCCAAGCACGCCTCCTTGCGTGTTGATGCGCTCGATGTACAGTTGCAGCGTCTTTAGTTCCGGGTCGCCCAGAAACGCGGCCGGACCGGTGACCGACAAGACGGACCCGATCTTAATGGGCTCGGCCGCTTGGGCGACCAAGCCCAGGCCCATTGCCAATCCGAACACGGCTGCTACGGCTATTTTGCCAGTTATATGTTTTTTCATTGTCTTCTCCAAATGTCTCCAAATCCTCACCTGGCGGTGGGCACCACTTCCACGCATCAAACGCGCT
>PKWL01000012.1 GCA_003133225.1 Janthinobacterium sp. | reverse complement strand
TAAAATTAGTTTTATCTCAAACGAATTATTATAGGAAAAGGCAGCTACCGATATGGTCCATGAATGGGCTACCGGGTCGCTTGCACAAGAAGCATCTATTTTTTGGCGCGGGCCCGGCCGACTTTCAAGCCAATTGCAAATATAGAAAATAAATGGTTGACATCAAACATATTATCGTGTGACCATTTTGGTGCCGATATTCTTGTGCGCAAGCCACAAACGGCAAAAACGAGGCCTGCTTGCTGGCCGCTGCTGATGCTGTCGCCGGCTCCAACCGAAGCGCTCTGTGTGCCTAGCTGGGCCTGGCGGCAAGGCCCGGTCGCAAGGTTGCGGTAACGGTTCAGGCGCAACGCGCGACGAAGGCGGGCGGCTGGTCGCCTTGTCTGTACATTGCCCGACACAATTTTGTTCATAGCATCTGACAATTACGAGGAATCAGAATGGAACCATTGACCAATGCCGCCGCCTGCCTGTTTGAGATTGGCCGCGAGCATGATATCGCGCTCGAATGTGGAAGCCGAAGCATCAGTTACGGCGAGCTCAAGCAGGCCGTCGCACGCAGCGCTGGCGCCTGGCGCCGCAATGGCTTGGTCACCGGCGACCGGGTCGTGATATTTGCGCCCGACGGCATCGAATGGGTGGAAGCCTACCTGGGCGCGATCTGGGCTGGCGGTGTCAGTATCGGCGTCAACCCCAACCTTAGCGTCGACGAATTGGCACCGATCTTGCTCGAATCTGGTGTGCGCTTTGTCTGGACTAGCGCTAATCTGACGCCGGCGCTGGTCGCGCTAGTGGGTAGCCTAGCGCAGCCGCTGGTCATCGTCGGCGCAGGGCCTGGCTGCATCGACTGGATAAGCTCGTGCGCTGCCGCCAGCGCGCTCCCCCCTTTGCCATGCGCGGCGCATGACATGGCGTTATGGATCGGCACGTCGGGCACCACCGGCACGCCCAAGGGCGTCCGCCATAGCCACAGCGTGACCGCCTCTTGCGCCGCTTTTGCCCGCGATATTTTAGGGGCCGGTCCGCAAGACCGTCTGTACGCAACGTCCAAGTTGTTCTTTGCCTATGCACTGGCCAACAGCTTGTTCGCCGGGCTGCGTCTGGGTGCGACCGTGATCTTGGATCCCGAATGGCCGACCGCCGAACGGGTGTTACAGATGGTGGAAATGCATCGGCCGACGATCTTGTTTTGTGTCCCCACGCTATACCACAAGATGCTGCAAAGCGGCATCGCGCCGCAGCTCGCCGGACGCGGCATTCGCCACTGCATTTCAGCCGGCGAAGCCTTGCCGCCGACCCTGCGCTTAGGCTGGCAGAAGGCGATGGGACTGGCACCTATTTCCGGTTATGGAACCTCCGAAACGCTGTGTTTAATGCTATATTGCGACAACGACAACGGACGCCTGAAGCCGACGCCGTTGACGGAATTGCGCTACGAGAAGCTGCCGCCCGACTTGCCACAGCGACTCTGGGTGCGCCATCCGGCCGTTGCGCGCGGCTACTGGCAGCGCCCGCAGGAGGAGGCGGATGGCTTTCACGAAGGCTGGTTTTCCCCAGGTGACATGTTCTTGCGCCACGACGGCTGGCTCGAATTCACGGGCCGCAATGACGACATGCTGAAAATTGCTGGTCAATGGGTCAGTACCCAGTGGGTTGAGCAGGCATTGCTGTCAGCCTGCGGCAACAGCGTGCAGGCGTTGGCCGCGATCGCCGTTAAAAGCGATGACGGCTTGACCGCAATCGCCGCCTTCCTGGTGGCAACGCCAAAACAGGAGTCGGCTGCCCGCGCCAGCCTCGCTAGCGGCATTGCGGGCTTGCCTCGCCACAAGCGTCCACGTTGGGTGCACTGGGTGGAGACCTTGCCGTTAACGGCCACGGGCAAGCTCCAGCGCGGCCGACTCGGCGCACTGCACGAGCAGCAACGCAAGGCGGCGCTGCCGACTTCCTGATCGTTGCCCGCGCTCGACAGACAACGCCATGTGGCGGGCCGCGGTTCCTTCCAGTTGCCACTGCAACTAGCGGCTGGAATTGGTTATCGAACCGTCTTCCTCCTCGAAGCAGGTTGAAGGGGCTTGGCTTGCACATGCTCGATGTCGAACATGAAGGCAGTTGGCGCGCCGGCGCTATCGCGGGGGCGCCGTTTCGCGGCATAATGCTGTTTCCCCCTATCCTAGCAACATCCGATGAGTCCCGACCTAAGACCTGACACTTCGAGTGGAAGTACCCCCGAGCGCTACCGTGCCAATCATGCACCATGACACGGCATTTTGCCGCGCCGTGCCGGACCTGCTTGCCACCGGCTATCCGGTTGGTATGATGGAACTGGCCTGCACCCAGGGCGTCATGGCATGCGTCGCCTGGCCACGCGAGCAGAGTCTGGGCCCGCTGGTCAATTTTTCCCATTTTGCGCCGACCCCGTCCGGCATGCAGTTGGCTGTGCGCGGCGAAGTCATTGCCGTTGAGGGGTGCCGGGTCCGCTATCAGGTCGAGCCCTGGGATGAAGTGAAAAAGATCAGCGAAAAAATACACGAGCGGCATGTGATCCGAGTCGACAAATTCAATTCCAGGCTGGCATCCAAGCTGGCACGGAATGGCGCATGAGCGGCGACCAGTCGCCCGTGCCGTCGCCCTGCATCGGCCTGTGCCAGATGGATGCGGATTCCGGCCTGTGCCGGGGATGCCTACGCACGCTAGACGAAATCGTTCAGTGGAGCGGGGCCGACGATGAATTCAAACGCGCCGTCTGGGCCGAGATTAGGCGGCGCGCAGCGATGATCCATTTTGATTGAGGACCGGCATGTGCAGGCATAAGCAGATGCTACCCGCCACGGTCCAGGTGTTTCAACGCGGCTGGCTGTCGTCGAACAACGTTCTGTTTACGGGCCGGGATGCCACCGCGCTGATCGACAGCGGCTACCTGACACACGCGCCGCAAACGCTGGCGCTAGTGCAGCACGGCCTGCAAGGGCGGCGGTTGGACCGGTTGATCAATACCCATTTGCATTCGGACCACTGCGGCGGAAATGCAATGCTGCAAGCCTCCTACGGCAGCCACACGGCGATTCCCGCCGCCGAAGCCGACAAAGTGCGAAACTGGGACGTCGCTGCGCTCAGTTTCAAGGCTACCGGCCAGCGCTGCGAGCGCTTCAGTTTCGACGCGACGCTGGCGCCGGGCGACAAGCTGGTTCTGGGCGACTTGCAATGGCAGGCGCTGGGCGCGCCCGGCCATGACCCACACTCGCTGATTTTTTATTGCGCGGAGGAAAAAATTCTAATTTCCGCCGACGCGCTGTGGGAAAACGGTTTTGGCGTGATTTTTCCCGAGCTCGATGGCGCATCCGGCTTTACTGAGGCGCGCGCCACGCTCGAACTGATCGCCAGCCTGCCCGTGCGCCTAGTCATTCCAGGCCACGGCGCACCGTTCGCCGACGTGAAAGCGGCGCTGAAACGGGCTTTTTCGCGCCTCGACTACCTGGCGGCCGATCCGCAACGCAACTCCCAAAACGCGGTCAAGGTCATGCTGAAATTTCTGCTGCTGGAACGCCAGCAGCTTGCCCTGGCCGATGTGCCAGCCCTGCTCGCATCAATACCGGTGCTGGAACAGGCGAACCATCGCTTCTTGCAAAAAACGCCGCAGGAGCTGGCGCAGTGGGCCGTCAGCCAGCTGCTGCGCGCCGCTGCCGCGCGAATCGAGGGGGATAGTTTGTTCAATGAAGGCTAGAAAATCGAGCAAGCAAATGGCCCCGGCTTATAGGCCGGAACTTTCCACTACATCAGGACGGATCCGATGCGCGAATTTGGGGCGATTTACGGCACCTGTTACCAGGCCCAATGGATCCGCATACCGAGCACGTTTGGCTGGTATATGGCAGGACCGGGCAGGATCGGGCAGGATCGATAGTGACCACGGCCATTTCCGCCTGCGCAGCTTACGCTTGGCTGCGCGGCTACCAGTGCAGCTTGCCACGAGCTTGTTTTCGCCCACGTCCACGCCGAACGTTGCGCCGTCCGGTGGTCGGCACGTCGGGCAGGTCGAGGACGAGATTGAACCAAATGCCTTTTCGAAGAATCGACTTGGCTTCTTTCGGCAGGCCACTGGCGAGCGGGACAATTTCACGCCCGTTCACGGTGAACAGGGAAATGCCATCGGCCTTGATCGAATCCGGTGCGCTCGAAATTGACGGACGTGGGTCAAAAGGCAATGAGCGGAGCCGGCTGGTCTTTGTTGATACCCCAGTTCGCTTTCACGGTCCGTCAGTGTTGGCCACACGGTGAATTGCCTGACACACCATCTGACTTCCCATGGACGCAAACAGTAGGTTGGCGGTGAGGAACGAACCCCGGCACGACCGGCAGTTCTTTGCTGATATGTTCGGCGAACATGCGAACTGCAAGTTCGCTTCGCTCAGGCTGGGCGCACCGCAACCTACGATCAGCCATCCGGTAACCCCCGCCCATGGGCTACAATGGCGGCCCCATCCCTTTTAACGTCAACCCCCGTGTCCGTCCTCCCTCAGCAGCCCCGACTGGCCCGCTGGCAGCAGCTTGTCACGCCTTCTTGGCTGGCCAACTTGGCGGCGGGCGTTGACGTGCATGCGGCGCCGCGCGGACACTGGCGTTTGTTCGAAGTCGGCTGCGGCGGCGCCGACCTGTTTCATTCGGGCCACATCGGCGGCGCCGGCTACATCGACACCAACTCGATCGAGCAGGCGCCACTGTGGAACAAAGTGGCCGACGACGTGCTGCTGACCATGCTGCTCGACAACGGCATCGGCCATGACAGCTGCGTCGTGCTGTATGGGCGCAATACTCTAGCTGCCGCCCGAGTCGCCCACCTGATGCTGTACGCGGGCGTGCGGGACGTGCGCCTGCTCGACGGTGGCCTGGGCGCCTGGAGCGCGGCGGGCCTGCCGCTGGTGCCTGGCCAGGCGCGCCGGCATGCGCCACTGGCCCGCTTCGGCACGCCATTCCCCGCCCATCCCGAATACCTGATAGGCATCGCGCAGGCGAAGGCGCTGCTGTGCCAGCACGATGGCGCTCTCGTGAGCATCCGCAGCTGGGCTGAATTTAGTGGCCAGACTTCCGGCTACGACTATATCGCCGCCCGCGGCGACATTGCCGGTGCCCGCTGGGGCCGCGCCGGCGCGGACGGCGACATCCACAGCATGAGCGAGTTCCAGAATCCGGACGGCTGCATGAAACCGGCCCGTGACCTGTGCCGTTTCTGGGGCGAGGCCGGGATTCACCGCGGCCGCCAGACCGCTTTTTATTGCGGCACCGGCTGGCGCGCCTCGCTGGCATTTTTCTATGCCTGGCTGATGGGATGGGAACACATCAGCGTGTATGACGGCGGCTGGTACGAATGGAGCGGCGACGCGGCCAACCCGATCGCCGCCGGGGCTGCCTTCGAGTATGCTGAGCGCAGTATGTTGGGCGGTTTCGGCCTTAGAACCTAAAGCTGCTGGAATTGGGGAAAGCGGCATCCATGTCGCGCCCCCGGCGCGAGCTTTGTCTGCGATGGCATTTTGCTTTGGTCAACTATGCAACGCTAGTGGCTAATCTTACGCATTTGCTGTCATCAGTAGCCTGCCGGACCCGGCACTGCGGGCCCCTTTTGCTAGGCCGCTTCGCCG
>PKWL01000089.1 GCA_003133225.1 Janthinobacterium sp. | reverse complement strand
GAAAAAGCCGAGAGCAAGTAAAGTTGTTTGGCCAATGAAAAGGTAGCAAATGCGCAAACAAGGGGAGGCCAAAATCATTCGATCTCACGACCGCGATTTCGTTAGTAGTTTGGAGAAAGGGCTGCTACTCATAGAGGCATTCGAGGTCGGACAGCCGAGACTGACGGTTGCGGAAGCTGCCACCCGCACAAAACTCACACGGGCGGCAGCCCGTCGCTACCTGCTGACACTGGTCTCTCTCAACTACGCAGAATCTGACGGCAAGTACTTTTGGCTTTCACCCAGGGTGTTGCGTTTGGGCTACGCTTATCTCTCGACCGCCTCCCTACCGAAGATGGTCCAGCCCATACTTGATCACATTGGCGAAAAGACCAAGGAGGTGACTTCGCTTGCAGCCCTGGTGGAAAATGAGGTTATTTTCCTCGCTCGATCTTCCTCCATCCGTCGTATGGTAGCGGCCACTAGCAACGTGGGCCTGCGTTTTCCGGCCTACTGTAGCGCGGCTGGCCGTGCCGTCCTGGCGAGTCGCAGCGACAAGGAGGTCATGGAAAATCTGAAGAACGTCAAACGCGAGCGTTTGACTCCGAACACCAAAACCCGCCTGGAGAATTTGATGACGGAGATCACCCAGGTTCGTGCCCAGGGCTATTCAGTCAGCGATGAGGAGTTGGAACTCGGCTTGCGCTCCATCGCGGTACCTGTTGCAGATTCACGTGGCGAGGTGCACTTTGCGGTGGCTGTAAGCCTGCTGTCTGCCCACATGACGACCAAAAAGATGGTGCGGGATATTCTTCCCCACCTGCTTTCAGCCAAGCAAGAGATAGAGTCCTTGCTGTAGACGGACTGCATTCCATGCAATTGCAACGGCAATGCCTTAACCCGCCGCTTACCGCAATTCGCACCTGTGCGCAGCTTGGCGCCCCATGACGGCGCGGTCCTCTGCCTCTGTAGCGGCGCCACCCACGACTTCCTCAGTGCTCGCTAGACTGCGGGCGTGGCTGTACGTGATGGTGGTGCTTTGCTATTTGATAGCTAAGGTGGGTCACCTGGCAGCGCTTGCGCCTGTGCTGTCCGCGCTATCACTGGTTGCCATCCTGGCGTCGCTGCCTGTCTCTGGTTGGGCCACCCGCCTGCTGGCAACTGTATTTCTCGCCGGCGGTAGCTCGATGCTGGTCACGAATGGCCTTGGCTGGTTGGATTTTTTCGGCGCATTTGGCGAAATGGCCTATCTGCTTGCGCTCTTCGTGGTGTTGCCGGTCTGCTCGGTTCCGGTCAAGCTCGGCGGCTACAGCGACGCCATCCAGGCGGTGCTGCGTGGGCGGATTAGAGGCGTGTTTCAACTCAATTGCCTGGTCACCACGCTGGCTTTTATCTGCGGATCATTCATGAGCATGGCTGCCGTACCCATCATGATGACCAGCATGGAGCCGGTGGTAAGAGCTTATCCAATCAGGCACAAAGAGCGCTTCGTCGCTGTCTCCACAGTCTACGGTTATGCTCTTCCTATCCTTTGGACGCCGGTATCCGGTGTGGTTGGTGTGATCGTACACACCTTGCATGTCGATTGGCTCACCTTGTTTCCCGTGCTGTTCGCTCTGAGCATCGCCTGCCTGCTGGCGAACTGGCTTATTTTCTATTTGATCGAACTGCGTGGCGCTCCCGACCAGCTTGCGAGAATCGACCTGGCGCAAGGCGCCGCCATGTCACCTGTTCCGCGGCTTATGCAAATGGTGATGGCGATCGTTCTGCTCATAGTCTGGATCGTGCTGCTAGCGTATGGGCTTCAATTGGAACTTATCACCGTCGTCACGCTGGTTGCCATTCCGTTCGCGCTGGCATGGAGCACGATGATCGGCCAGGCCAGGGCTTTCATGGGCGAGGCGCGCCGGCAAACGGCTGTCAGGTTGCCCCGAATGGCTGACCAGTACGTCATTTTTCTGAGCGCCGGTTTTTTCGCGCAGGCCATGCGCCTGTCCGGCTTTGATCGGGCGGTGAACCTCATGTTTCTTGATCTGCACAACGCTTTAGGCACCGTGCTGTTTCTGCTGTCGATGCCGCCCATGGCCTTGCTCGCGTCATTCCTAGGCATGCATCCGCTTGTGGTCATCGCATTGCTCGCCGATTCCCTTAAACCGGAACTCTTGGGCTTCAGTTCGATGCAACTCGCAGTCACCCTCATAGGCAGTGCGGTACTGACTTACGTGGCAGGCCCTTTCAGCGGCACCTTGGGTCTTGTGCAGTCCATCAATCGAGTGTCGACCTTTAGGTTGTCGTTATGGAACGCACCTTATGCGCTTGGTTTTCTCATGCTTCTGAGCGTGACCAGCTTGCTTATTTGAGTGAAGAGGACGCTATTTGTGGAGAAAGAAATGAAAAATGAATTACCAACACTGAGAACACGCGTTACCGAACAACTGGGTATTCGATATCCGATCATCCAGGGTGGCATGCAATGGGTCGGCACCGCGGAAATGGCATCCGCCGTGTCCAACGCCGGTGGACTGGGCATACTCACCGCCCTGACCCAACCGACTCCGGCGGCGCTGGTGGAGGAAATCGAGCGCTGCCGCGGGATGACCGATCAGCCGTTTGGTGTGAACCTCACGATTCTGCCGGCGATCAAGCCTCCGCCCTACGAGGAGTACATGGCGGCGGTGATAGATAGCGGCATCAAGATCGTCGAAACCGCCGGCAACAGCCCGAAGACCTTCGTGGACAAATTCAAGGCTGCCGGGATCCTCATCGTGCACAAATGCACCACTGTCCGCCACGCCATCTCCGCCGAGCGCTACGGCGTTGACATGGTGAGCATCGATGGCTTCGAATGCGCTGGTCACCCCGGCGAGGACGATATTCCCGGGCTGGTGCTGATTCCCATTGCCGCCAAGGCGCTGAAGATTCCCGTTATCGCTTCAGGAGGGATCGGCGATGGGCGAGGCATGGCGGCAGCGATGGTGCTGGGGGCCGAGGGCGTGAACATGGGTACCCGCTTCATGACTACACGTGAGGCCCCGATCCACGAGAACATCAAACGGGTCCTGATTTCTGCCACCGAACGCGACACCAACCTGATCTACCGCACCCTTCACAACACGGCGCGCGTTTTCAAGAACGCTGTTTCCGATGAGGTTCTGCGCATGGAGCGGCGCGAAGGTGGTTGTGAATTCGCCGACATTCGGCCGCTGGTCATTGGCCAACGAGGCAAGCGCGTTTTCGAGGAAGGCGAGATCGACGGGGGCATTGTCAGCGCCGGGATGGTTCTCGGCCTGCTCGACGATATTCCGAGCTGCGCCGAATTGCTTGAACGCATGGTGGCCGACTGCCGTGAACGGCTCGGCGTGGTAGCCGGTTATTACACGAGCTGAGGCTGGGCACTGGCAAGAACACCGGACTGTTTCAGTCCGCAAGTTTCTTTACTTGGACCGTCGCCACAGCAGGTGGTTGATGATGAAGCCGAGCACAGGGTCACCTCGCTGATTGATCGCTTGATATTTCAAGCGGGCAATACCACGATCCGGCTTGGATGACGACGGTCGGATTTCGAGCACCTCCACGGCACTGTGCAGCGTATCACCCGGGCACACAGGCGACAGCCACCGCAATTCATCTATGCCAGGCGAGCCCAGGCTCGATTGAGCGAGCATCCCGCTCTGCATGAATAGCCGGAAACACAGCAAAAGGCTCTGAAACCCGCTTGCTATCAAGCCGCCATAGGGTGATTCCGCAGCCGCATTCACATCCACGTGAAACGGCTGTGGATCATAACGCCAGGCAAAATTGATGATTTCAGATTCCGTCAGGGTAATGCCGCCAGTCACGAAGCGGTGGCCCGGCTGCAGATCGTCAAGATAAAGGCTGTTCATGCTGATGCCCATGAATGGATGGCTGTTGAAAATAGCAAGGATCGAAACATTGGAGACATGTATGTCCTAAGAGAGGCAGATTCAGAAAGCAGCAAAGGCTCTACAAAGATCGAAACCGGCCCAGCAGGCCGAGGCTCTTCGAGGGAGGAATCGACCCACATCATGCCAGTTCGCCGGGATGGCGATCAATTTCCGATTTATTCAACAACGCCGGTTTTCCTCCAGAGCGCCCCGGTGGCACGTCAATCCACCTTCGCGCCAGAAGCGTTCACCACCTTCGACCATTTTTCGATTTCGGCGCGAATGAACTCTCCGAATTGGGCGGGCGTTCCGCCGACGATGACCGACGATCCTCCCATTGAGAGACGCTCCGCAATGTCCGGCATCTGCAGCAGCGACTCGATATCCTGGTTCAGCTTTTTGATGATCTCGCCTGGCGTCCCCGCGGGCGCGAAAACCCCGAACCATGCGTTCACCACAAAATCGGGCACTCCCGCCTCGATCATGGTCGGAGTGTCAGGCAGCGCTGGAATGCGCTGCGCACTCGTCACGGCGAGCGCGCGCAGCTTTCCAGCGCGTACTTGCATAACCACATCGCTCATCGAGGCGAACATCAGCGTCACCTCTCCGCCCACCACTGCCAGCGCACCGGGCGCTCCGCCCTTGTACGGAA
Source organism: Janthinobacterium sp. (assembly GCA_003133225.1). Classification (GTDB taxonomy): domain Bacteria; phylum Pseudomonadota; class Gammaproteobacteria; order Burkholderiales; family Burkholderiaceae_D; genus Janthinobacterium. Next base: position 6,216 of record PKWL01000089.1, on the reverse strand, counting down.
CGTGCATCATGTCGACACCCGCCACCATCTTGAACATCTCGCCCGACAGGTGCTGCGATGAGCCGCTTCCCGCCGACGAAAACGAGAGCTGCCTGGGTTTGGACTTCGCCAGAGAAATGAGCTCCCGGACTGAGTACGCCGCGACAGTCGGGTTAACGACGAGAACATTGGGTGCCGACCCGACATGAATCACGGGAGTGAAATCCCGTAGCACATCGTACGGCAGCTTCGAATAGAGGCTCGGATTGATGCCGTGCGGACCAATGCCGCCCATCATGATCGTGTAACCGTCGGGCGCGCTTTTCGCTACGAAGTTCGTACCCACGATCCCGTTTGCGCCGACCCGGTTCTCTACGACGACCCGCTGGTGCCAAACATCGCTGAGCTTGGCGCCGAGTATGCGCGCGTAGACGTCGTACTGACCTCCTGGCGGATACGGCACAATCAGACGCACCGGTTTGTTCGGATAGGACGCTGCCGCACTGGTTTGCGCCAACGTGGGCAGGAAGGGGACGCCGAATCCGGCCAACAGCAAGATCCACAGGAATAGTTTTTTCATCATTTCAATATCTCCTTCTATTTTTTGAAGTGCTTGGTTTAAAAAGGATAAGACGGCGGTGCATCGCGCACGGTAATCCACTGCCACTGCGTGAATTCGTCCCATTTGGCGGGACCGCCAATGCGACTCCCGTTGTCGGATGCGCCCCGGCCCCCGTAAGACACGTGGCGGATCGCCCAGGACCGTCTGGTCATTGATGTGGAGAGGCTCACGCGTAGCCGCTTGCCGAGTGCCAGCGCTCGACTGGTAGAGCGTGACATCACGGCCGCAGCCAATCCATAGTCGGTTCGGTTGGCCAGCTCCACTGCTTGGTCGATCGCCGCCAGAAAGCTCCTGAGGTCTTTGTGTGCCATTGCATCTCCTAAAGGGTTGTCCTTCGGTGCGCACGCCTTGCAAAGCCCATCAAGGCCTTCGTCCGGCGCACGTTCAAAAACTATGTGCGCATTGCGCACTACACCATAAAAATTAGAATTCTATATCAGCCTAAACAAGCAGTCAACGGTAGTTTTACTCCGCTTGGTACAAGATTAATTTAAAAAAACTATGTGCGCATCGCGCACTACATCATCATAGAGAAAATTCTCTACCCGCTTAAACGAGCAGTCAACGGTAGTTTTACGCTGTGTCGGAACCGAATTGTTGCTGAGCAGCGGGGCTGCAGCGCCAGATTGCGGCAATGGCGGCCGGACGGAGACGAAAGGAAAATGAGGTCGTCGCCAACGCGCACATAGAAGACCGCCGCCCATGGGCCTTCGCTTCCGTGGGTGGCCAGCGGCATCACGTGATGCCGCACGAGATAGTCAGCCGCATCTGACGACAGGTTCAGCGCCATGGCAGGGCGCGGTCATTGACAGAGGTAGTCCTCATAGTCCCGTTTTCATCATGTTGCGCGCGATGATCAGCTGTTGAATTTGCGTCGTCCCTTCATAGATGCGGAATAAGCGCACATCCCGGTAGAAGCGCTCGATACCGTAGTCAGCCATGTAACCGGCACCGCCAAAGATCTGCACGGCGCGATCGGCAACGCGGCCGCACATTTCAGAAGCAAACATCTTGGCGCATGAAGACTCTGTGGCGACGCTATCGCCGCAATCGCGACGTCTGGCGGCGTCCAACGTCATGCATTGCGCGGCATACAACTCGGCTTTGCTGTCAGCGAGCATGGCCTGCACCAGCTGGAATTCGGCGATGCGCTGGCCAAACTGTTTTCGCTGCATGGCGTAGCGCAGTGCGTCGTTCAACATGCGCTGCGCTACGCCGGTGCAAATCGCAGCTATGTGAATACGGCTCTTCTCGAGCGACTTCATCGCCGTCTTGAAGCCGACACCCGGCTTGCCACCGATGATGCTCGCTGTAGGCACCCTGCAATTCTCGAAGATTACATCGCAGGTGAGCGCGCCTTGTTGTCCCATTTTCTTGTCGGCTTTACCTAGGTTCAGGCCCGCCGTTCCGGCTTTCACGATAAATGCCGAGACGCCTGCGGCCCCCTGGCTTGATGAATCGGTGCGCGCTATTACGATGAAGATACCTGCGCGGGGAGCATTGGTGATAAATCGCTTGGTTCCGTTGATGACATAGTGATCGCCATCCAGAGTCGCGCTGGTGCGTAGAGAGGCAGCATCGGAGCCGGAATCAGGCTCGGTCAGTGCGAAGGAGGCAATCAGATCGCCGCTCGCCAGGCGCGGCAGGTAATATGCCTTCTGCTCAGGCGTGCCGTCCAACAGAATTCCCTGCGAGCCAAGACCAACCGTGGTGCCAAACAAGGAACGGAACGCCGGCGAGGTACGGCCCATTTCGAGGATGACCAATACCTCCTCTTCCATGGTGAGGCCGAGACCGCCATAGGGTTCCGGAATGCTCAAACCAAAGAGACCCAGCGCTTTCATTTCGGCTACGATGTCAGTGGGAATCTCGTCAGTTTCCGCGACGATCCGCTCAGCGGGCACGAGGCGTTCGCGCACAAAGCGGGAAACGGAATCCAGCAATGCATTGAGAGTCAGTTGGTCGCGGATCATTGCTTTGATTTTTAGGCGGCGGCCGAAGGAATGTGGTTGTACTCAGCGCGGCCGAATTGGAGTGAGGCGCTGCGCGGGGTACAGCACTTCTCCTGTCTTTACCCGGATCCAACCGGCCTCGGTGGCCCTGACATCAGGCAGCATGTCACAGGTCAGGAATAGCAGCGTGTATTTTGGATCGCTGTGGGGATAGCCGCAGGCCTTGAAGACCGACTGGAAACTCGCCGCCCGGCGTGCCGCCACGGCAAAGTCCTCCCGGCCGTGGATGCCCGCCATTGTCAGGGGAAAATTCGACCATACGCCGTCGCGGGAACATACGGTGATTCCCCCGCCCATGGACCGCAGTCGAGAAAGGGCCTCGGCCATGGCCTGCGGTGTACGGCCCAGCACAAGGAAGCCCGCATTGGTGGTGTAAGTGCTGGCCACTGCGGCCAGCTCCTCGCCGAAGTTGTGAACCACGCCCCGGCTGATCCAGTCGCCACCCCGGTTGCTGGCGGCTAATAGCAACCCCTCGCTGGGCCACAACCCGCCCGTGCAGGCCTGCAACGGGGTTGCTACCTCGCGCGTGATGGCGGCGTTGACGAGGCGTCCTGCTGGAAACGGGTTGGGCGCATCCGTGGGCAGCACGAAAAGTTCTGGCCCCCACTCCGGGATTTGCGGCTCACTTCCAGCGTACGTGGCTTCCCAGGGAAAGACTGCGCTGGGGGCCTCCACCAGCAGGGCCCCATCTCGTGCGACGAGCCGGCCGCGGCAGATCACCATTTCCGGCATCGGATGACCCATGTCTGCCAGCAGGTTGATGTTGGCAATACGCCCCGCCACGACGGCCCCGATGTCCTGATTCAGGCCGAGCGAGCTGGCCGGATTCAACGTCGCCATGCGGTAGGCCAGATTGGGTGCGACGCCAGATCTGAGCGCTTGTCCAATGAGGTGTTCTATCAAACCGGTTGCGGCGATATGACTCTCTCCTGCGCCGTCGGTCGTATACGCGATCCGATCATGGAAGGCTGTCCTATCGAGAGCGGGAAGCAGTGCCACCAGATCCTCGCGCAAACTGGAATTTCGCAACAGGACCCAAAGCCCCTGGCGCAAACGATCGAGTACTTCGTCCGGATTTATGGCCTCATGGCAGGAATGAATGCCGGCGTTGGCCAGGGCTGCCAACCGACGCGGGCTGGCACCGGCGAAATGTCCGTCGTTGATCTTATTGACGCGCCGCACCTCCTCGAGAATGACGAGCAGGTCCGAGGATCTCACCGGATCGAGTAGGTCGGCCCATCGCGTCATCTCGCCGGTGCCAATGAAATGCTCGGCGTCAACCAAACGGTGGATCTCCCCGTGCGAAAAGAAAGCCTCCTCGCCCTTGAACCGCGACTGAGAGGCGATACGGGCCACCCAGAAGATGTGCGGCAGAGAAGCGGCCGACATGGCCCGGGTTGCCTCCAGCAGGCGCTGCGTGCCCATGGCAAGGTGCAGCATCAACTCATCGTAGACCAGACAAGTGGTTCCGCGACACACCGCCGCCTCGCCCAGACTCAGAGGGTTTGCGAAAGGCCACGGATGCGTGTGAGGTTCGATGTAGCCGGGGACGGCCACGCGGCCATCGGCCTCAATCAACACGGTATCGGTGGCCAAGGTCCCGTTCCATGGGCCCACCTTCGCGATGCGATCGGCGCACACTGCGATGTCGCCGGGAAGGACCTCGCCCGTATACGAGTTCCAGATGCGCGCGCCCCGGATTAGCAGATCCGGCATCGCCTCTTCTTGCGACACGGCGATAAGGCGTGCGCGCAGGGACGGATCACAGGGAATCACCACGTCAGCGCCCGATGGCCAGCTGCAAGTCCTTGATCCGGATCGACACGCTTCTCAGGTCCTTGCGGCACAGCAATTCTCCCACCAGGGCGCGCAACGGCGTTGCCGCTCCGAGATAACGGTCGGCGTTGGGTGGCCCGGCGGCGTACATGGCCTTGATGTCGTCATCGCTGCCGAATATGGCGCCCGACGCGCCGGAGATAGCAACAATAATTCGCTTCAAGAACCGTCCTCCATTCAAGGGTGTACGTACATCAGTTGCCCCGGCGTCTAAAGTCCGGTGGGTTAGGATGGCTTGTCGTTGAAGAGTCGATCCGCCATTGAAGACAGTTCTCGCCGGTTGATCTTGTCCCCGACCAGGGGCAGCGAAGGCAGAACCAAAATTCGTTCTGGAGCCTTGTATGGGGCCAGCCCGTGGGCGCGCAATTGTTCCCGAAGCGCCTGAAGCGTGGGCGGCAGAGCCGGCTCGGTGGGAACTACGCAGGCGCACACCCGCTCTCCCAGCACAGGATCAGGAATGCCAACGACGGCCACTTGCTCCACCCCGGAATAGGTTCGCAGCATGGCCTCCACTTCTGCCGGACTGATCTTGTCGCCACCGCGCACGATCACTTCCTTCAGTCTCCCGGCGATAACAATATGGCCGGCGTCGTCCGTCCGGGCCAAGTCCCCGGTGTGGAACCATCCGTCTTTCCAGCGTTCGCTGCCCTGGGTGCCGATGTAGCCGCCAACGCAGCATGGGCCGCGACCAATCAGTTCGCCTACTTCGCCCGCAACCTGCTCTCGGCCTTCGGCATCAACAATGCGGAACTCGGTGCCGCCTCGCGGCACGCCAACGGTGGCATGCCGCACTGACGGCGGATCGCCCGGATCGGCGGCGGACCAGCCGCCAAAGTCGGCCCCGCCGTAGGTGGACAGGACAATACCGCTTGTAGTCGACTCCAGCTCTTCCGCCAAGCTTGGTGGCAGAACCGAGCCGGCGGTATACCAGATGCGCACCGAAGAAGTATCCGCGCCCGCCAATCTTGGTGCCAGCATTGCAAGCTGGGCCGGCGTGCCGCAGACGATAGTGGCCGCTTCGCTTTGTACGAGTTTCAGCGTTGCATTGATACCGAACACTGGCATGCCGATCACGCAGGAGCCGGCTACCGGTGCGGCAAGCCAAGCGGCACGGGCCGGCCCGGTGCCGGGTGAGAGCACGAGCAGCCTGTCCTCCGGCTTTAGCCCGAGGAGCGCCTTTTGGGCATGGGCGCGCTCGCACGCTGCAGCCAGAGTGTAATAGGCAAGCTTGGGCACACCCTCGCTGCCGGACGTCGGCAGCGCGTGGGCGATCTCGTCGACGCGCAGGGCTGAGCGCTGATCAACCACAGGGCCGACTAGATTGAGCAGGGTGTCTTCGGCGACTTGCAGACGCCGTGGCTTGAGGAAAATTGCAGCACAGATCGCGTCGCATTCCGCCGCGTAATCGCGATCGCGAAAATGTCCCGGGCTGAGTAGCAAAGCGGGACGAACGCGTTCGAGTATCGAGGTCAATTCGCGGCTGCCTTGACTGGTGGGCACCGGTATCCAGAACAGTCCTGCCTGCTCGCAGGCCAAGCGCACCAAGTACCACTCCGCACAATTGGGCAGCCACCCTAGAACGCTCGCGCCGCGCGGCAAGCTGAGATCGAGTAACCAGCCTGTGGCGCGGTCCACCCAATCCTTCGTCTCTCCCCAGCTCAGTCGCACGCCGCCTGCCACGAGGGCGGGTGCTGCTGGCCTCACGCATGCATGCCGCGCCAGTGCTGCAACGATGGTTTCTGGCATTTACTTGCTCTCGGCTTTTTC
>PKWL01000146.1 GCA_003133225.1 Janthinobacterium sp. | reverse complement strand
GGGTGAACTTCGTGCGAATGGCCGACAGTGCCAGCCAGAACAGCAGCACATTCAGGCCGATCCCGAACGAGCTGGCGCCGACTATCCTGGCCCGACCCCAGTGTTTTTGCCAGCGACCGCCGAGGCTAATGCCTGCCAGGATGCCGGCTGTCAGTGGCACAAAGAAAAAGCCTTCGGACAATGCAGATTGCGAAAACAAGGCGGTCAGCAGCGTCGGCAGGAATACCAAGAAAACGTAATAGCCGAAAAACTGGCTGAAGCCGAGCACGATGATCGAAAAGGCCGAGCGGTTGGCCAGTATCCGCCGAAAGGTCTGCAGCGTGATCCGCACTGGTACTACGCCTTGCGGCAGCGTTTCGGCCAGTCGGCTGCGGTTGTAGAGCCAGGCGGCGATTCCGGCCGCGGCGAGCAACGCAAACGCCCATTGCCAATGCAGATAGGCGGCCTGATCGCCGCGGCAGATGCAATGATCCGCATGGCTGCACAAACGTTTTGTATCTCGACGACTTATTCTAGTGAGCGTTCTTATGCAGCCAGCGGCTGAATAACTTTCTCCAAATGGGCTTTGATGACGCAGTCGCGCTCGGGGTTGAGCGTGACCGCGCCGATGGGGTCCCAGTTGCGTGTCTTGCCTGGCCGGCGCATCATCCTGGGCCTGGGTGCCAACGATCGCTCGGCCATGGTGTTCATGCGTTCGTACGCGCAGTTCGCGCCGACTCAATAACACCTGATCGCAGCGACGCACATCAGCGCTGCAGGTCATACAGTACCTACGCATCGCAAATCTCGACCCAGACCAATGCCACGCACTCCAGGCAGGGCCTAATGCGCCCCAATCGGGCGCATTGGGGCATCGCGCAATGCCAATTGGCAGGATTGAGCACTTGAAAGACATACCGCAGCGCTGAATGGTTGGCATTGGCAATCAATTCGTGGGTGACGACGGCATTTTGGTCGAACAGTATTGAGGTGAATGGGACAGGGTCACGGATTCAGGATAAAATATCCGCGTGCAACCGGCCTGATCCGATGCGGTCGGAAACGCTGTCGGCCAATGCATGATTTTTCACATGTCCCCGCACCACGCCCATCACGCACTCCGCTGGGGCTGAGGAAGTTTATGACCGTTCAATTTCCCGTCGACGCCATTCGCTCGCAGTTTCCGGCGTTGAAGCGCGCCGCGCCGTTCGTCTATTTCGACAACGCCGCCGGGGCCCAGTCGCCCCAGAACGTGCTCGACGCGGTCAGCGGTCACCTGTTGGACTTCAACGTCCAGCGCGGGGGGCGCTACGCCAAAAGCCGGCAGGTCGACCGGGTGGTGGCCACGGCGCGGGAAAAGGTTGCGACCTGGATCAACGCCCGTGACCCGTCGGAAGTGTGCTTCGGCATGAACGCCACCTCGTTCATTCGCCTGGTCAGCGTGGCCATCGGCCAGACGCTGGATGGCGAGCGCAATCAGTTCGTGATCACCGACCTGGATCACGACGCCAATGTCGCCACCTGGCTGGCCCTGGAGCGCATGGGCGCGACCTTCGCCTGGTGGCGGATGCGCGACGACGGCAAGCTTTATGCGGAAGACCTTCTGCCCCTGCTGTCGTCCAGGACCCGGGTGGTGGCCTGCACAGCGGTGTCCCACGCCCTGGGTTCGCTGGTGGATATCGCCGCCGTGGCCAAGATGGCACATGATGTCGGCGCCGAGATGTTCCTCGACTGCGTTCACTATGGCCCGCACGCCCTGATCGACGTGCAGGCCTGGGATTGCGACTATCTGGTGTGCTCGGGTTACAAGGCCTTTTCCCCGCACATGGGTTTTTTGTGGGGCAAGCGTGACAAGCTGATCGCTCTGCCGACCTTTCGCGAGGACTTCATTCCCAACGAGCCGCCGTACAAGCTCGAGGTCGGCACATTCATCTATGAGAACGTCGCCGGCATGAGCGCGGCGGTGGATTATTTCGAAGCCCTCGGCCGCGATCTCAGCCCGCCGGGCGCGCCGCAAACGCCTCGCGTTCATATCGAAACCGCCATGGGCGCTATCCAGGCCTATGAGCAGGTACTATCGCGCGAACTGTTGGCGACCCTGGCCGCTGTCGGTGCCACCGTCTATGGCGTCAGCGACCCGAAAATGGTCGCTGAGCGTGTGCCGACCGTCTGCTTCAATCTTGGCGATCGCCATCCGGCTGCTGTGGTCGAGCGTGCGGCCGAGGCTGATTTCGGCATTCGCGACGGGCACATGTACGCCCCGCGCCTGATGGCCCGGCTAGGCCTGAACATGGATCGCGGCGCGCTGCGCGTGTCGCTGGTCCACTACAACACCGTCGAAGAAGTGCGCCGTTGGGGCGGAGTGCTGAAGCAGGTCTGCAAGGACCTCTGATCCGCAGTCCGGCAACCTAAAAACCGCTAGACCCCCTACCCGGCCATGCGCGTCCACAGCCGTCGGGCCTCGGCCGCGGCGTGAGCGCGTAGCGCGTTGAAGTCGGTGTCGCTTGCTGCGGCGACCACGGGCATGTGAGCGCCGAAGCGCTCAGCTAGCAGCGCCTGGCCGGCCATTGGGCGCCGCGCCACGACGGCCGGGTCGTTGCCGTGCTTCGCCGATTCATCCAGCAGCGCGCTGCATTCGGCCGCAGGGTCTGACGCATAGCCGTCGTGGCGCGGCGCCCAATGGTCGGCCTCGGTGACCACCGATGCCAGAGGCAATATTCTGTATGTGCACGGTGAGACCGGGCGCTACCTGCGCCCGGCCCCGGGACCGGTCAGCAACAACGTGGTCGAGATGGCTCGCGAGGGCCTGCAGCTTGAACTGCGCGGCGCCATCAACACGGCGGCCGTGCAGGCCGAGCCGACTCTGAAGCGCGAAGTGTCGGTCAAAACCAATGGCGGCTTCTCCATGGTGCGCTTCAGCGTGCGCGCCCTGACGCGCGAGAAGAGTGGCGACCTTAACGACTTCGCGGCTTTCAACGAAGAATACAAAAAACACTTCCCCAGCGTAGTGCCCACGCGCGCCACCGTGCAAGCGGCCCTGTACCAGGGCGCGAAGGTGGAGATTGAAGTGCAGGCTTAGGTCGGGAGTTAAGAACATCGACTCGCTGCGCTTTGCGTTAGGTCAAATGCAACACCGCCGTTTGCTGCTCTAATTAGTTCATTAGCTCTTTAGCTCTTTAGCTCTTTAGACTCGGCTGCTCGCGCGAGACTTCGCGCGGGTTGTCAATTCGGCCCGAGAGCATAAAGAGTACGTCCAGAAGGCTGGGCCCAAAAAATATCCCATAAGAGTTGTTGTCATGCGTAACGCGTTTTCAAGTCTCAGGGCACGTGTCCTCCTGCTCATCGCAATTCCATTTGCAGTCCTGCTCAGCACGACCATCTACCATATGCTTGACATGCGCGAAGACCGGCTAACGAATGCCAGGATGCATGTTCTTGATACTGCACGAGTGATGGCTGGGGAACAGCAGCGAATTATCGACCACATCCATCAAATGCTGTCTGCAGTGGCGCTGCTGCCCGAGGTGCGTCGCGGTGTGGCGTCGGAGGAGTGCAGGCGTGCGCTTGCGGTGCGATACCAGCAGGAGCAGAACCTAATTAGCATTACATTAGCGCTCGCCAATGGAGATGTGATATGCACCACCGCAGTCCCCACCGCGCAGCGCATCAATCTTGCCGACCGCGACCATTTCAAGGCTGCAATTCTGACCCGTGAATTCTCCGTAGGTGGCTACGTTATTGGCCGCAACACTGGTAGGCCAGGTATTGGGTTTGCCCTTCCCCTGCTTGATGACGCTGGCGTGCCCCGGACCGTCGTTGCCACAACGCTGAGCCTTGCCTGGTTGGAGCAGGAATTGGCCAAAGCGCAGCTTCCAGCGGGCTCGCGGGTCGTCGTGATGGATGGGGAGGGACTTGTCCTCGCACGTCATCCCGATCCCGAACAGCAGGTGGGCAAGAGCGCCGTTGATTTGCCACTGTGGAGGAACATCCTTGCCAAGGGCAGTGAAGGGACCGAGGAGGGCATTGACCAGGATGGGCTACAGAAGATCTACGGGTTCGTGCCTTTGCATCGAACCGCATCCGGCCAAGCGTATCTATGGATATCCATCCCCAAAGATGCGGTCACTGGACCTGTGGAACGCGCGTTCGTTTTGAGCCTGCTGGTCGCAGTGGCATTGCTTGTCCTAACGTTTGGGGCAGTGTGGCTGGGCGGTGAGAGGTTTTTCGTGCGGCGCATGGCAGCGCTGGCGGGGGCGGCGAAAGAACTGGGTGAAGGTAATCTGGCCACCCGCATAGGGTTTAAGGCCTGCGGCGACGAGATTGGGCAGTTGGCGCAATCTTTCAACCGGATGGCTGAGAGGCTACAGACGAAGGAAACGCAACTCTCCGGGGCGGTCCGTGCGTTACGCATGCTGTCGGCCGGCAATCATGCCATGCTGCACGCGAAGCAAGGGGAACAGCAGCTGCTTGAGGAGATGTGCCGGGTGATAGGCGAGGCGGGCGGTTATCGCCTGGGCTGGGTCGGCTACGCCGAAAACGACACGGAAAAGAGTATTCGCCGGGTCGCCCATTGGGGAAGCGTGGTCGACGGCTATTTCGAGAACGTCAAACTGACGTGGAGCGACACCGAGAGCGGGCGCACGCCTGCCGGTCGCGCGATTCGCACCGGCAAACCGGCGGTCGTGCAAAACATCCAAAGGGAAACCGGGCCACAGGCCTGGCAGGACGACACGCTGCGTTGCGGTTGCGGCGCCTGCCTTGCCCTGCCCTTGCGCATCGATGACCGTGTCATCGGCGTGCTCAACATCTGTGCCGAAGAGACAGACGCATTCAGCGCTGAAGAAGTCGGCTTGTTGAGCGAAGCTGCAGCTGACCTCTCGTTCGGGATTGCCAGCCAGCGTGCCGAGGTTGAGCACGTCGGCATGAAGGTTACGTTGAGGACCGCTGAGGAGCGGTTCAGGGCAGCCACCGAAGCGAGCCTGGACGCCCTATTCATCCTTAAGAGTGTGCGGGACAAAGCCGGACATCTTGTTGATTTCGAGTGCATTGACATCAATGGTCATGCTGCAGAGATGCTCGGAATGGCGCGAGAAAGAATCATCGGCCAGAAGCTTTGCGAGCTGCTTCCTCACCAGCGCACGGGTGGCTTCCTCGACAAGTACGCTCAAGTGGTGGCTACAGGCACCCCGCTGGAAGAAGAGTTCCCGATTGACACCCCGGAGATAAAGGCAAAGTGGTTGCGGCACCAGGTGGTGCGCATGGACGATGGCATCGCCGTCTTCGCCCGGGACGTCACCTCATGGAGAGAGTCTGGAGCCCGCCTGAAGGAAAGCCAACTGACGCTTATCCAGTCTAATCGTGCCTTGCGCACGCTCAGCGCCTGCAACGAGGCACTCACTCATGCGGTAAGTGAACCCGAGCTCCTCAACGCCGTCTGCAGGCTTGCCGTGGAATCAGGAGGCTACTGCATGGCTTGGGTCCGCTACGCCCAACATGGCAGTGAAGAAGGGTATCTGGAGTCGAGGAACATCACCTGGGCCGATACCGAACAAGGCCGTGGGCCCACCGGCACGGCCATCAGGACCGGCACGACGCAGGTGAACCAGAATATGCTGACCAATCCCAACATGGCCCCGTGGCGGGAAGAGGCGCTTGCGTGTGGCTTCCAGTCGAGCATGGCAATGCCGCTGAAGGGGCCATCCGGTACCCTTGGTGCGCTCACTCTTTACGCGCGCGAGTGTGATGCCTTCGACGCAGACGAAGTACAGCTATTGGAGAAACTCGCTGATGACCTCGCCTTTGGCATTACGACGCTACGCACCCGGGTCGAGCGTGACCGCATGGCTTACGCACACCAGCACCACGATGAGATTCTGCGAAAGAGCCTGGAAGAATCGATCCAGGCGATCGCCAGCACTTTGGAAATGCGTGACCCCTATACGGCGGGCCACCAAAAGCGCGTTGCCAAGCTGGCGGTTGCCATCGCCAGCGACCTGGGCTTGCCAAAAGACGAAGTTCACGGCATTCAACTTGCTGCAAGTATTCACGATTTGGGGAAAATACAAGTCCCTGCGGAAATTCTCTCAAAGCCCAGCAAGTTAAGCGACATCGAATTCATGCTCATCAAGACGCACGCGCAGGCTGGCTACGACATCCTGAAGGGAATTGAGTTTCCGTGGCCGATCGCCAACATCGTGTTACAGCACCACGAAAAGCTCGACGGTTCGGGTTACCCACAGGGGCTCAAAGGTGACCAAATCCTGCTGGGGTCGCGAATCATAGCGGTTGCGGACGTGCTCGAGGCGATGGCTTCGCACCGACCTTATCGCCCATCGCTGGGGATTGAGGTCGCATTGAAGGAGATTGAAAGAGGGAGCGGTACCGTCTATGACCCAGCAGTTGTCGATGCCTGCCTGAAACTTTTTCGCCAACAGGAATTCACGTTTCAGATTTAGGATTGGTGTTTAAGGCGAAGGTGTGTGTGCCGACGACCATTTGACCCAGGCTGCCGACTTTGACAGAAGTGGCTCGACGAATCTGAACAGCGAGATAGGTGGAAACTCTGGTGATAACGCCTTGACTGGAATGGTCAGGCAAACAGGAGTATTTCATGGTCAAGCTGAAGAAGAAGGCCGGCGTTGCCAAGCGGGTACGCAGGCAGCACACCGGCGCATTCAAAGCGCGAGTGGCACTTGCCGCGTTGCGCGAGGACAAAACAATGGCGCAGTTGTGTCAGGAATTTGATCTGCATGCCAACCAAATCACCGAGTGGAAGCGACAGTTGCTTGAGCGTGCAGCGGACGTTTTCGGCGGTGCCGATCCGCCCAAACCGGTCGATCTGCAACCGCTGCATGCCAAGATTGGTCAACTGACCTTGGAGAATGATTTTTTAGAACGCGCGCTCACCAAGGCGGGGTTGCTGAGCGCAAGATGATGATTGATCGAACCGATCCATTGCCAGTGGGCAGACAGGCCAAACTACTGGGTATCAGCCGAGGCACTGTGTACTACCTGCCCCGCGCGACCAGCCAGGCCGATCTGGCGCTCATGCGGCAGATTGATCAGTTGCACCTGGAGCACCTCTTCATGGGCCAACGCATGTTGGTGCGCCAACTCAAGCGCCAGGGTGTGCAGGTAGGTCCACTGCATGTGCGCACGCTCATGCAACGCATGGGCATTTGCGCCATGGCCCCGCAGCCTGGCACCAGTCGTCCAGCACCGGGGCACAAGATATATCCGTACCTGCTGCGCCATGTGTGCGTCACACAGGCCAATCATGTGTGGGCACTGGACACCACATACATCCCGATGGAGCGTGGCTTTGTGTACCTCACGGCGGTGGTTGATGTAGCCAGCAGGCGGGTGTTGGCCCACAAAGTAGCCACGACCCTGGAGGCATGTCATGCCGCTGAAGTCATCAGCGAAGCCTTGGGCAGATACGGTAAACCTGAGATCGTCAACACGGACCAGGGTAGTCAGTTTACGGCCACCGATTTCACTGACGTGGTTCTACAAGCGGGTTGCAAGCTCAGCATGGATGGGCGTGGTGCCTGGCGAGATAACGTGTTCGTGGAACGGTTGTGGCGCACCATTAAGTACGAGCATGTGTACAAGCACATCTATGCCAGCGTGGCTGATGCGCGGACCTTGATCGGACGCCACATCGATTGGTACAACACGCAACGGCCACATTCCAGTCTGGAAGATCAAACACCAAATGAAGCCTACTGTGCCAGTCTGCCTAAACTGGCAGAGGCTGCATAAAATGACATTTGTTGGTGCGCCCCGAGTTGCCCACCGCGTCGGCCGGTACGTCGCAAGCGCCGTCCGCCGCCGTGGACAACTCTGCATTGTTGTGAAACCCCAGAGCTCCACTTATCGTTCGGGGAAAGCTGTTCAAACAAACCGAGCCACTTCTGTGGCTGCAGGCACCTAATCGGGTATAGCCCGCCGGCTGCTTCCGGCAGTCCTACTGCAAAATGATTGGCTTCACATCGAGGCGGCTTGTTGTGAATGCCCTCGCGTCCTTGACAGATGACGAGCGGTTCACAAGAAGCCTAGCTCTGATCCGCTCAATCAGTCCAGTCAAGAAACCAGCACGTCAAATTCATGTCTCAAAAGTAACCCAAGAAGTTGCCGACATTCGGTACGCCCAAGCCCGTCACGTCGTCGTATCCGACCGCCGCAACGCACAAGGCGCAAACGCCTTTCCCCGTCTGGTCTGATCCAATCGTCACATCATAGAAGCTGGTCATTGTTGCCTGTTGAAACTTCACTTGATAGATCATGTTGTTGAACCCGCTGTTTCCACGGACAAGAGTACTGAGTAGCATCCCCTTGTTATTCAGATATTGTGCAAACAACGCAGTGATTCCTGCCCACTGTGGCGCACCCGCGCTGGTGCCGCCTACGGCGTACCAATAACCATTTGTGTAAACGCCAACCGGACTATTCGCGTTGTCTGCGTTGTACGACACATCCGGAATAGCGCGTTTGCCTTTGTTTAACGTAAGCAGATTGGTTCCACTCAGGTAGCTGGTTTGGTAGAGTGGCATAGCCTCGTAGATGCTGGCCCCGCCACCACTGAGAGACCACGCCACCTCACTGCTATTCGATGTCAGTGCCAGGCTCTTGATGCTGGTTCCGCCAACGGCGGTAACGTAAGGTGATGCGGCCGGATAGCTTTGGCTGGAGCCATTGTCGCCAACATCCCCGGAAGACGCCAGAAATACGATGCCGGGGTAACTTGCAAACAGCCCATCGAAAGCAGATGAAGTCTCAGAACTGTACTCGTTTGCACCCCAACTCATGGACACAGCCGCCACGTTTGGTTGTGCCGCAGCCGTTTTGACCGCATTGAACATGTCGGTCATCGACGAACCTGCCGCAATGACCAGCACAATCTTGGCAGCAGGCGCTACGGCATGGGCCCATTCAACATCGAGAGCGATTTCGATGGCCCAGTCGTTTGTCCGCGACACAGTTCTTCCATTGCTCAAGTCGATCTTCTGAAAACAGGTGTTGGCGGGGTTGCACAGGGGCAAACGGTAGTACGTGCTGAATGTATTGAGATCGTTGGCGATGTTCCCGGAACCTGGTGCATCGACGATTACGATGGTCTGCCCCTCACCCGTCAAGGATGACGGCATGTTGTAGTGGGAACGCAAATCAGTGGGACTGAGCGTGGTGCCAATGCCGGTGCCAACCCAACTCGCAGTGACTTGTTGTACCCCAGCTTGCAAGGGTGCCGCATGGAAATGGGCTAAGGCCACGGGTGCCGCGTCGGTCTGCGCGACGTCAGCCCCACCTCCACACCCCAGCAAAGTGAGAGACAGAAAACCTGCGCTGATCAACAGTTCGGCAAAAGCCAAACGACCAAGAGAGTGAGATTTGATAAGCATTTTCTACTCCTACGACCAAAACTATGGAAGGTTCCGAACCGAAAGTTCAGTCGCCCGGTTTCACCGAACCACTGTCGCAGAAAGATTGCCTTTGGTAGTTGGCACCACCGGCCAGAGAGATGTATGAAGCATCACTCTTGCTTGGCAACCCCACTGTCGTGACCCTCTTGGGTTTTAGATTGGTAGCTTTGCGCCCCCGCCTTTCGTACGGGCCTGCCCTTATCCTAGCAATGGCATTGTTTTCCATTTCTTTAGGGTTGACTACGATAGTTGCAATCTGTTACAGGATATCCGCATGTGACAAGCTAATCGAGCCAAAGGACAAGGGCTTGAAAGAAATGGAAAAGATCAGTCGGAGGTGGGCTGACAGCAATCAGCTTGTAGTGTCTACTCCAATGATTTTGATGAGCAACGAAGTGGCAAACATGCAATCCATCAAACGCGATCTTGATAGCACTGTCGTGAGCGAGTGTTTGGAGAAGGCCAAAGTTGCTCTCGGTGAGCATATGGAACTAATGATTCGTAAGCAATGGGATGGACGCT
>PKWL01000047.1 GCA_003133225.1 Janthinobacterium sp. | reverse complement strand
CATAGCTATGCCGCATCCTTGACTATGCCGATCTGACTAAGATTAGATCAAGATGATGCTGGTAAAGAGCCAGCAGGACGGCAATTTCAAGGATGCGGCATAGCTATGGAATTTAGCCTTCCGAATGGTGAGCACGGCAGCGTCAAGGTCGACGTCTTGGCGAGCCAGATTGGTCGCTTCGGAAATGCGCAAGCCCGTCGATGCGAGCAATCCGAAGACCGTACGGCAGGTGGCGGGCCGCAATCCACCGGTCGGAGTAAGCTGATCCGTCCCGTCCATGAGGGCGGTGATCTCCGCTTCGGTGTAGATATGCGGCACCAGTCGACGATGGGCGGGTCCGAACCAGTCTGCTGGCACAACTTCAGACATCGGCTGGAGGCGCTGCCAGTATTGCGCAAATCCTCGCGCGACCTCAAGGCGCCGCCCCCATGTGATCGGCGTGCAGCGTTGCGAGGTTTCCGCCCACGCAACGGTCAGCGCGACGGTGAGACGATCCGGCATTCCGGTTTCATCCATGAATCTGGCAAATTTTCGCAGTATTTTGGCTTCGCTCGCTAATTCGAAGCCAAGGCCTTGTCGATAACGGATGTAGTCGTCGACGCGTGCGCTCCAGGGCGCCAGCGCGTTCATGACTGCCTCACTGGCCAAGGCAAGGTGACTGCACGCAACCCTTCGAGATCGACTCGCGCGTATTTCGTCGTGGTCTCGTAACTTTGGTGTCCCAATAGGTCGGCGATTTCCTTCAGTGATGCGCCGGAACGCTGGAGCCGTAGCGCCAGAGTATGTCGCAGCACATGGGTGTTGCAGAATTGTTTATCCAAGCCGCTCCGCTTGAACGCATAACTCATTGTTGCGCGTATTCCATTCGTGCTCAGCGGTTTGCCGACCGGCGCTTCATGCACCACAAACAAAGCCCGGCTGGAGGTGGTTGGGCGCCCTTTTTGCAAATAGTTTGCAATGGCTTTGCCTGTTTGCCACGGCAACGGCAATCGCAGCATGCGCCGGCCTTTGCTATTGGGCACAGTCAGGGTTCCATTGCGCCAGTCGAATGACTCGAGCACGAGGTGCGCGACCTCTTGGCCACGCAACCCAAGATCAATCAGGCAGCGGGCGATGGCGTAGTCGCGCCTGCCGACCGGGCTGCTCAAGTCAAATGCATGCTCGAAGCGATCAAGCTCGCTTTCATTCAAGGCCTTGGGCAGCGCAGCCTGGGACCAGTCCGCCAGTTTGGGGAGTGCGGCCATAAGAGACTGGGTTTGATCTCCCTGCATGGCCCGGAACCGAAGGTAGCTCCTGAGATTGGAACGTATGACTCTGAGTGACGCCGGCCGCCAGCGCTTGGCGTAGTCGGCCATGCATTTTTCGATATCCGCGGGCGTGATGTGTGAGATGTCTACCGGGTCGCTATCGAAATGGCCATCGAGGAAATCGCTGATGTGCTTCAAGCGGTAGATGATCGTTGTCTCCGCATACCCGCAAGTTTCGGACAGATATTGCCGAAATTGCATAAGCTCACGCGAGACCGGCGTCGAACTTTTTGATTCGCTACGGCAGAAGCCTTCTTGCCGTAAAACGAAGACCAATTTTCTGAGAGAAGTACGAGCGTTGTAAATGTAACGTGCACGCGGCGGTGGACAATTACAGGATCGCAAATGGACCTGGATAAATCTGTTGATCAAGCTTTCATCGATGTCTGCTAATCCCAAACCTTCGGCTCGTGCCCAAAAACCGAAGTGCGCGAGCGATTTCAGATAGGCGCGAAGAGTGCCTTCGGCATAGCGCTGACCTCGCAAATAATTTATGTACGTTGGAATAATCGGCCCCAGCGGACCATCCGTTAGCCAAGTACGGCGAACAAGGCTCGCAATCAAACGTTCTGCGGATAACATGATGTGCTCCCGTAGCGTAGTCGGATCTACAGGAAACCACGATTCTTAGGTAAAGTTAAGCGGCGACCCGATATCAATGCCAAGGGCGCAGGGACGCCCAGTACAACGCAACAAACGGGCGACCGTACCTAATCGCGCACTGAGCATAACGCCGGTTAGGTCAAGTTTTACCTAACCGGCGCAATTACATGTTTGCCGGCAGCGACAAGGGCGGCGAACGCGCTGCGGTCATGTACTCCCTCATAGGCACGGCCAAGCTGAACGGCGTTGACCCCGAGGCATGGCTGCGCCATGTACTGACCTACATCGCAGATCATCCGGTGAACCGGATAGAAGAATTCCTTCCATGGAATTTCGCCAAAATTCTCGCCGAAAAGATCTAAGTCCGGGCCTCACCGTCCAGGTGAATATCCTCAAAAATTATTGTTAGTGGTGGGCAAATATCGTCAAGACGGTACTAAGCTGATGCTTACCCATCTGAGAATGGCGCCGCTACCAGTACAGGCAGCATCACGGCTACGCCCCGGGTGGGCACCTCCTGACCAGAGTCACGGTATAGCTTACGCCATGTAAAAACCTGATTGGCATTGAGGCCATGGTCTCGCGCAAGTCGCGCTACTGAGCATCCTGGTAGATAGGACTGCTCGACAAGGGTGCGCTTGAATTCAGTTGTATGTCGCTGGTTGCGGCGACTTTCTGGCGCAGCCAAAGAGATAGGTGGGGTATTTGTGTCCATAAATCCTTTCGTGGGCACAAATCAAATATGTGCCTGCGAACAGAATCATGCCAACCAGGCCAATCCATGGCTACCCGGTACTGAGAAGATGCTTACGACTGCACCGTCATCCCCGACGCTGGTGATCAGTTCGTTCAATTTTGATCGGCGTTAGTGAACGGGTGGTTCCATGAATACATTTTAATTTCCGTCCAAAAAAAGTGCGTTGGTGCAAGGCGGTCCAACGCTTGGCAAAGAATAACCCAGGTTATTCCACGCAACTCGCCGTAAACTTGGCGTATCGTCACTCTTGTCGGATAGCACGATGCGCACTCATTCATTTACTTATTCAATGACGCCTGGCAACTGCGCCGCGTTCGATCCGGCAGCGCCGCCACTGCATCGGGTGCCGGCCGCCATTGCCGCCACTGGCCCCGTCGGCGTCGCCGCTTTCATCGAATTTTTCGTCGCCACGCTGCGCAACTCCCACAAGCGTCTCGCGTATTCGAATGCGGTCGCCCATTTCAGCGCCTGGATGGATTCCGCCGGCATCGCCGACGTACGCTGCCTGCAAGCTTGGCATATCGCGGCCTATATAGAACAGATGTCCAAAGATGGCCTGCGCCCGGCCACCGTGAAGCAAGGTCTGGCGGCGATCCGGCAAACTGTGCGATTTCCTGGTCGTGCGCCAAGTGTTGCCGACGAATCCGGCAACATCCATCAAGGCGCCAAAGCAAGTGGCGCGGGCTGACGCCCGCGCTCCTGCCTGAGGAAGCGCGCGCGATTCTCGATGCGATCAATATCTCCACCATCAAGGGGCTGCGCGACCGCGCCTTGGTCGCAACGATGACCTACACCTTCGCGCGCATCTCGGCCACACTCGCATTGACGGTGGGCGACTTTCAGACGCGCGGCCGACACGCCTGGCTACGCCTGCGGGAGAAGGGCGGTCAAACCATTGCTTTGTCCTGCCACCACCAGCTGGAAGACTATCTGGATGCGAACATTGCCGCCGCAGGCCTGGACAGAGACAAAAATGGCCTGTTTCGCTCGCTGGAGGGCAGGTCGCCGGCCTCTGGCGTGTCCGAGTGGCCGCTTATTGAAAGTAACGTGTGGACCATGGTTAGCCAGAGGGCGCGCGTGGCTGGCATCGAACGCCCGATCAATTGCAACACATTTCGCGCCACAGGCATTAACGCCGACCTGAAAAACGGCGGACAACTCGAAATTGCGCAGAGGATGGCAGGACATGCGTCGCCGACGACGACTCAGCTTTACGACCGGCGCAGTGACGACGTGGGCTTGACGAGGTCGAACGGATTTTGATCTGACGGCGAGAAGTGGGTGGCAATTTGTGCGTTGATGCCGATCGGTGCGTCGGTTCCCGTGCAATTTAAAACAGAAATGATCGCGCTCAGCGATATGTATGGCCGAGACGTTTTCATCTGGCATCCGCCAGCCCAAACTGGCCAGCAGAGTAACAGTAACGCGTCGTGGAGGTCACATTCGGCGATCGTAACGTGCGAGGCTAATGATTCGCCGCGCATGTTAGCACTGCCGCCCAGGAAGAAGTCGTTCAAATATTTTGGTACGTAAAAGTACAACCAGAAACCGTTATTTCCCCTGCTTAATAATAAATATTGACATATGGAAATATTGTTGTATAATTGGCATTTATCAAAAATTTCCAATGGAAACTTTATTGTATGTAGAAACTCTAAAGCGGCAAATCACGTTTGTTGACGTGGGTAAAACGATCTATATCAATGCAATAAAAGGAAAAACATGGAAGAGAAAATATTCTTTAGCGCTGGAAACGTAAGTGTGTCAAATTCTCGTTTCATTGTGAATGGCCAAACATATGCCATGAATGGCGTGACGTCTGTCAAAACGGGAAGGAAGAACCCATCACGAATGGGGCCAATTCTGCTCGGAATTATTGCCGCGTTCTTGTTATTAAGTGGCTCTGTTGGACGGTTCATTTTTGGTGCTCTGTTAAGTACTCTCGCAGTTTTTGTTTGGAGGAACCAAAAACCGGAATTGACTGTAGTGCTTAATAGTTCGTCTGGGGAAGCCAAAGCGCTTACCAGCAGCGACGCTGGATTTATTAACGGGGTCATCGCTGCATTGAATAATTCAATTGTTCATAGAGGTTAAACAATACGGCATGCAATTGGGCGAGTGGCGGCCATTATTTAAATCTCAGATTTAACGTACGATTGGCATTTTGCGATGAAAAAAATTAGTGCGTGCCAGAACTGGGACTTATTTTTTTTGAGTTGCCCAAAGTCAATAATGGTGGGCTTCCGCTTCGAGGGAAATCGAGCGACCAATGTAGAGTGAAGGTCACTGTCCAGATTCTCCTCGCGCCCGACAGCAGTGCAGCGATACCTGACAGACGGTGACCGTTGTTGTTCAACCGGCCCCGGCCAGAGCCAGACCATCGCGCCAATTTCGCAGTGTCATGAAAATTTGACATTTTCCTACTGGGCAGAAGACCACTTGATGCGTAGACTTAGATAATTGTGCAGACGAAATGTTTCCGCTCGTTTGAACTGTTTTCGAAGTAAACTGTCCCCGAGCGTGACGCCTTTTACATTTTTTTATTGCTATAAATTTATACAGCACATTGTACGCCGGAAGGACTCCTCAAACGTATAAACGTATTGACGTACAAAAAATCTCAATTACAAATGCTCAGGCAACCCGTGATCAGGTCCTGCCGACCGAGGACTAGTGGAGCATCTTAAAACTGGATTCTCATGCAGAGCTTTCCGTAGGTTCGCTAAGCTCAATAGGCGCGTCAAAAGCGCGTTACGGTGAAAGCTGCCCGAGGGGCGACTCGTGATGTTTGGATGTCAGAACAGACCTTGATGCGGCTCCAGGCGCAAGCGAAAGTATTAGGTTTTGTGCCAGGCGGGACGTTAACCAAACTAGGGCTAGATGTTTCACAACTGATATCCTTCATGCTCATGCTCATACGAGAATAGAATCACTAGACAATGAGGAAAAAAAGGTGGGATTATCGCATTCACGCAGTGTGAAGTTCGGCGCGTTGCGCTTTAACTTTTCGGGGATGGGGATAGGTGTTTCCGCTGGAATCCCCGGTTTTCGTATCGGAACCGGACCGCGTGGTGCCTACATTTCTGCCGGAGTCGGTGGCTTCCGTTATCGTCAAAGCCTTGGCGCGGGAAGAAATCTCCCACACTCGAATACTGTACTCCCAACCAGATCGAGAAACCCGCATCCAACGGTTCCTATCGATGGCAATATCATTCATACCGAGGAACACTTGTCGGTCGACGTGATGGCGTTAAGCGATGCTAGCGGCGACCAGCTACTTCAATCAATGAACGAACAAGCCAAGAAAACGGAACTTTGGCCGATTTTCGGTGGCGTTTCGATCATCGGATTCCTCGCTTTGCGTGGCCCGATGGCTGCGTTGCCGGAGTGGATTCAATTTATATTGCTTATCTTCCTGACCGGTGGAACTCTTTGGTTGCGGCAACTCGACCGGCTAAAGAAATTGACCGTGCTCTTTTACGAGCCTGACCATGCGGTCATGATCCAGTTTACGGCAGTTGTCAGTGGGGCGTCTTCAGCTGCAGCCATTCGGAAAATTCGATCCATACTTGCGACATCACGATATGCCGACATTAAATATTCGGCAGGCGCATTACGGGGCTTAAAGCTTGAAAAAGCATCTTTCTATATAGGACAGGCACGCGGAATAGTGGCAAACGTTGATGTCCCTATAATCACCAGCGGCAAGACTACTTTGGCGTTCTACCCAGACCGCGTGCTTGCGTTTCAGCCATGCGCCGTCGGTGCCGTTGAATATCACGACCTTGATGCAATCGTCAGGATCTCTAAATTTGTCGAGAAAGAAGGCGCTCCCTCCGACGCGACGGTAGTCGATCGGACATGGCAATACGTCAACAAGAAAGGTGGTCCAGACAAGCGTTTCAAAAGCAACCGCGAGTACCCAGTCTGCCTTTACGAAGAACTTCGTTTGTCCTCAAGCAGAGGACTCGACATTCGTGTCATGGGATCAAAAAGCGATGGCTTCGACGCGTTCGTTTCCGCAATCCAGCGAATGCGTGGTGGTCTGACGGCGGCCCTAGTGGTCCAACAGGCATAAAATGCGAGTCGGATTGGCTAGCCGATTTTCAGTTTATATTTATAAACGAGCTCGACAATCAGTTTGCCTTGTTTTGCCTTGCCTTGCCTTGCCTTGTCTTGCCTGCGCTGATTGAATAT
The DNA here is from genome assembly GCA_003133225.1 of Janthinobacterium sp. Classification (GTDB taxonomy): domain Bacteria; phylum Pseudomonadota; class Gammaproteobacteria; order Burkholderiales; family Burkholderiaceae_D; genus Janthinobacterium. The sequence continues at coordinate 276 of PKWL01000047.1, read as the reverse complement.
TGGTATTGGTCCCGGATTCACGAATGACCGCAACGCAGCGTCGCGGTCATTCGTGTGTTTTCTAAATGGCAGGAATTGCCCTAGAGGTCGGACGCACAACATCACTTTCTCGATCAATCGTTTTTGGTACCTGTTTCCGTAGAAAAAATAACGTATTATTACCAATAGTGTAACTTCAAAGACCATTATGGCCAATCAGAGCGACAATCTAAGGGCAAAAAATGTACTTCGTGGAGCGATAGGGCAAAAAAAAGGGGCTCTATGCCGTTTTGTGTG
>PKWL01000081.1 GCA_003133225.1 Janthinobacterium sp. | reverse complement strand
GTCGCCACCTGGTAACCAAGTGTTGTCAACTTCATGCACACCGCTTCGCCCAAGCCGCCCATGCCACCTGTTACTAATGCAATTCGTTTCATGCGATTCTCCTAATGTCAGGTGGACGATGATAGTGGCAGGAGATTTCCACTATTTGATATATCTCAAGTCATGCTTTGATTTTTGCTTTGCCACAGGCGACCTAGGTGCTAAGCAGCAAGAAAAGGTGGCGCCGACATCGAAACCGCCGTGTTGGTCCGCCAATTTCGTCGCCAGACGTTTCCAGCGTGCAGACAACAACGGCGGACAGATGGTGCGTGCGCTTGAACCGTACTCCCCCCTCAACGGATCAAGGGATTAGGCTATCGGCCAGAATTCTTGTCCCCGTCATCAAGATGAGTGATTTAGGCCGACGTTGCTCCAAGGTCAAGAATCGACCCAGGCAAATTCGCACGTGAAGTGCCGCAGATACTGGGCTTGTTTAATGATCCGCACGCCACGGATGTGGCGAGCCTTCTGCTTGACCTCGGCAATCACCTCGGCAGCATAGTCGAAGTGAGACTGGGTGTACATGCGACGCGGAAAGGCAAGGCGCACCAACTCCATGCTATGTTGGGTCTCGCTGCCGTCCGCTAGTTGCTTGCCAAACATTACCGAGCCAATTTCCACGCCGCGAATGCCCCCTTCCAGGTAAAGCGCATTGCACAGCGCCCATGCCGGATAGTGTTGCACCGGCATGTCCGGCAGCACCGTCCTCGCGTCGATATACACGGCATGACCGCCAGTTGGCTTGACAAAGCCGACCCCTGCGGCCTCCAGCCGCTCACCCAGATATTCGGCGGTGCGCAAACGGTAGCGCAGATAGTCTTCCTGCATGCCTTCTTCCAACCCGATCGCCATCGCCTCCAAGTCGCGCCCAGCTAAGCCGCCATAGGTGGGAAAACCTTCGGTGAGGATCAGTACGTTACGCACGGCATCCATCCACTCGTCGCTGCGCAATGCAATAAAGCCGCCGATGTTGACCATGCCGTCTTTCTTGGCGCTCATGGTGCAGCCATCAGAATAGGAGAACATTTCCTGCACGATGTCCCTAATAGGCGTGTTTTCGTAGCCCGGCTCGCGCATCTTGATGAACATGGCGTTTTCTGCAAAGCGGCAAACGTCCATGATGAACGGTTTTCCATGCTGCTTGAGCAGCGCGGCGTAGGCACGGATGTTGGCCATGGATACTGGTTGGCCGCCGCCGGTGTTGTTGGTCACGGTAATCATCCCGAACGGGATGCGCTCGCCTTGAGTCGTGAGCAGCGCATCAACACGCTGCAAATCGATATTGCCCTTGAAAGGATGGAGCAGCGCCGGCTGCAGACCTTCGGCAATGACCAGATCGACCGCCTCGACGCCGATGTATTCAAGATTGGCGCGGGTGGTATCGAAGTGGCAGTTGTTGGGCACTAGGTCGCCCTTCTTGCAAACTGCGGTAAACAGCACCTTCTCGGCGGCGCGCCCCTGGTGGGTGGGAACGAAGTGCTTCATGCCGGTAATGCCTTGAATCACCGATTCGAGTCGGTAAAAGCTGCGCGCCCCGGCGTAGCTCTCGTCGCCCTCCATGATGGCCCCCCATTGCCGAGACGACATGGCCCCGGTGCCGGAATCCGTGAGCCAGTCGATCAGCACATCCTCCGCACGCAGCTTAAAAACGTTAAGCTTGGCCTCTTCGAGCAGTGGCACCCGCTCGGCGCGCGTTGTCATGCGGATGGGCTCGATGCTTTTGATGCGAAAAGGTTCAATTAAAGTCTTTGCCATAATGAGTCAGGGAGAGTGGCTGGGATGTCACAGTAGCATGGGCAAGATGCACGTGGTGTCGGGTAATTCCAACAGTATCATTTTTTCGCCGTCTGAGAAATCCGTTCGGGCAGTCCCGGTCGCCTCGCGATCCGGTTGCAAGCATCATGGAAACCGGCTGCTGCCGCTGCGCTAAGTCTGGCGACAGCGGCCAGCCAACGCCATGGTTTAAGAAGACTGATAGATGGGGTTCCGCCCGTGGCCTGGTCCAACCTGATGAAGGACGCTGCCCGCAAGGTAAACGCTACGCCGCGACGTTTTCCATTGGGTCGAATTCAAGCGTATCGGCCAATGCTAGGCGGATGTTGAGATCGACCCCACGATTCCTTGGTCTATGGAATCGGCGATAACCAGGCCCGCAAGCCCAGGATTCGTCTTGAGTATGGTTGCCCAATTTGACGAAACATTTGTTGAAGGAAGAGTTTGTAACGCCCCGGTCGAGTTGTAGAGGCCAGACGTTGTCGCAGTTGACGGCAATGAGCCGCTAACGCTTTGAGCGAGCAATTGCTGCGCCGCCGCAGTGGTGGCACCCGCATTTGCCGTATTTGCCGTATTTGCCGTATTTGCCGTGGGCGACGGCGACGGCGAATTTCCAGCCTGCACGAAAGAATCAAGCAGTCCCGCCGCACTGTAGGTCAGATTTGCCGTTAGGCTTCCACCCAGAGTTGCAACAATGCTCGCGTTAGCCGCAAGCGTTACGGCAGTTTGCGCCAAGCCGGCATCAGATGTCGTAGCAACAGGAGCCACCGCGGCAACGGCAGGTGTTGGGTTGCTGTAGTCGGTAACAGGCAGCGCGCTGGAAATAGTTGTCATCGATTGACCCTTTTCCTTAATAACGACCGGTATCGGCAAAACTTGAGTAAATTAGAAAATGAAGTGCCCAATTGCAGATTGGATTGCAACACTCTTTTTTGAACGCACGATGTGGGCATCGGACCTCGCGCTTTTCCTCCGTCATCCGGCTAAGACAGCCGGTCCATGCCGGCCACTTGACCAATCAGGCCCCAAGGCATATGAAAATACCCGCCTAGGGCACTTGATAAAGTGTTCGCATGGCGTTATTCGACCTTGAGGAAGACTCATTTTTGCGGGAGAAAAGCACCGAAACACAACGAAGCTCGCCCTACCCTGCCGTGCGTCAACTATCCCGGCTAGTCAATTGGGCCGGCTGATCGAGCAGCCATTCCGATCCGGAGTAAATGTCAATCAGGCTTAGCTGATCGATTGTATAGTGGATCTCCGTGTCCGCCGGCGCACCTAGGCCGGGAAGACGTTCGTGCAAGAGCGCTCGCGCCGCAGCGATATCGGTGACATCAACGTCGATACGGATAAAGGCGACGGGCCGAGAGCCGTCGGCTAGCGTATCACCAAGGGAGCCGCCCCAACCCGCCACCGAACCGATGCCTCTCTCCATGAGAATTTGATCGATCTTTTCTTCCCTCCGGTGCAGCTGGTCGAGCTTGTTGTTCACAACGGGGATCTTAACGTAAAGAAATAGCATGGGAGGCACGCACCTCGCTTGCATGAGTTGCTCTGGTGTATTGGGAGCCGCCTCGGAGAATGAATCAGGTTTTGGTCGCATACTCGTGCTTCTCCGCCATTGGCGCTAACGTTTCGTTGATAAGATGACCTTCCACGGCCAAGACCGCATCCTTACACCCGTTATCAGCATCAATCATCCACCCGTTCTGGCTCCAATGCAATGTTAGGTTTCGAAACTCAAGACATTGCCTGTTAAATATGCTCAACTCGCCCAAGTTACGCAATGGCCGGTCGTCTCGTATCCGCAATGCCACTAGCGCCGCCGACCGGCCCGTCGGCGCCGGCAAGCGCTTCATTTCCAGATCCAAAAACCGAGGGTCGGCGCGCCATCGAGCGAACTACACGAACTACGTCTTCGTCGTCGGCGCCGCGCAACCGTCAGAACCTGGCGCCAGTTCACTTTCCAAAAAACAGGCGGATTCACGATTTATTGGATTAAGAATCACGGCATCTCAATCGTATTGATTGATATCGAGTTTTCCGCTTTGGAAGCCAGTCATCAGCACCCGCAGGTCCTCTGGAACTGGCACCGCTTTCGCCTTCTTCAGATCCATGGCGACCAGTACTAAGGTTGCGCGCACTCTTTCCTCTTTTTTGTAGCTGCAAGTCATCTCGAGCTTCAATGAGCTCGTTCCCATATGCTTTAGCTTGAGTCCAAGCGTAATTTTTTCGCCAATTCTGGATGGACAAATGAAATCGCAAGCGAGGCTGACAACGGGAAAGCCCAATTGACGCTCTGTAATATACTTCGCATAATCCACCCCTAGCCCTTGGTTGAACCAATCCTCCACCAAACCATTGAACATGATGAAATACTGGGGGAAAAAAACAATCCCTGCTGGATCACAATAAGAGAAACGGACAAGACGTTCGCTATAAAAAATATCGCCGAGAATTTTGGTCGTCATCGTGGCCTTTGAACAATGGAGTAAATTTTGGTGGGTTAAATCCCATGCGTGGAACGTTTATTGTGGCTAGCGCATGAGTGTAACTAAGATCGTATTTTATGTTATCACCTACCAGGTGGGACTGCTGCGCCCAGTAGCGATCGGGGCACACCGCCCAGGCCGCTGAAAATGAACGGCTGCGCCAAACAGGGAGTCCGTCGGGCCGCCCTTATGCTCGAAAATATTGAGTGGCGCAGTAACTTGTCTCTTGCTCGCCCCCGTAGCTTTTTGACAGCATCAGCAGTACCCCTCAGCTTGCCCTGCTTAATCGATGGTAAACGGTAAAACGCTCAAGCTTTTGGCATGGGCTGCGCGTGACGGCCGGCTGTGCCTTTGACGCTCCTGCGTGTGGCAGCGCACAGAACTACTGTTCGAACGAGCGCATCCTGTCGAAAGAATGAAATGAACCTGATCGGTGATGCCAAGGCAAGCACAGGTTCTGTTGCTTTCGGCGGGGCTTGGCCCCCTTCCACAACCAGACTGTTGAGGTGTTTCGCTCTTGAGCCAAACATAAAAAGTGAGAAAAATCAAACTGGCCTTTTGCGGCTTCCTCATTGTCCTAAGCGGGCTCTGGATTGCAGCCGATCCTCTTGTTTCGGCGCGCTCTTTGCTCGTCGACTACAGCGGGATCGTTGGCATCGGCGCGCTGAGCGTGGCCATGATGTTAGCCGTCAGGTCAGTCTTCTTAGAACATTACCTGGGTGGACTCGAAAAAATTCACAGGCTCCACAAATGGTTCGGCATCACCGGGCTGGCAATTTCCGTCATTCACTGGCTGTCGACCCAAGCGCCCCTATGGGCAATTCGTCCAGACTGGATGCAAGGCCCAGCGCGCATGTCGGAGCAGACCGAAAACGCTTTCCAATTCCTGGCCGATCAGCGCGCTACAGCGCTTGCCGTTGGCAACTGGGCCCTCTGCGCCGTCATCTTGCTAACGGCCCTCGCTCTCTTGAAGCCGCTTCTTTATCGTCACTTCTTCAAGACACACTGGCTATTGGCGATCCTGTATCTGTTTCTCGTCTTTCATTCCGTGGTATTGATGAAGGGGAGCTACCCGAGTGAAGGTCTAGTGCCAGTGATGGCGCTGCTGATGATCGGAGGCAGCGCGGCCGCCTTTCGCATCCTATTTAGAAAGCTCGGGCGCAGCCGCCGCACAGTGGGTATTCTCGATGAAATCACGCACAATGCGGATCTTTGTCTGCTTGAAGTTACCGTCCAGCTCGAAGACCGATGGAGCGGATACGAGGCCGGACAATTTGCTTTCGTCACTTTCGGTGATCGAGGGGGACCGCGCCCGTTCACGATTGCCTCCACCTGGAACGCCAAGGAGCGCAGGCTCCATCTCGTCAAGGAACTCGGTGATAACACGAAATGGCTTTCGGGCAGCTTGAAAGTCGGTGATCTAGTCAAGGTGGAAGGTCCGTACGGCAGCTTCAATTTCAGGGGTGACAAGCCACGCCAGATCTGGGTTAGCGTAGGCATCGGCATCACGCCGTTCATCTCCAGCATGAAGAGACTGGCGAACCAGTCGGATGGCAAAATCATCGACCTCTTCCACATGACCACGGTATTTGATGAAAAAATTATCCGCAAGCTGCAACGCCATGCGCAGGAGGCACATGTCCGACTGCATGTGTTAGTCAATGCCAAGGATGGCCGGCTGAACGCCGAGCGGATATGCCAGGCCGTTCCTGAATGGAAATCCGGAGACGTCTGGTTTTGTGGTCCACCGGGCTTCGGCCAGGATCTGCGACGCGATTTCAGCCTCAAGGGTCTTTCCAACAATGATTTTCATCAGGAGCTTTTCCACATGCGCTAAGGGCGGCCAACAGCGTCGCCTTGCAAGCGGTACTGCCCGCCACACATCCCCGCCAACGGTGACGAGGCGAACAGCTGGCGTCGCCGCCATCTTTGACGCTCGCATGTGACTTCCCGCAAGTAGCTTATGGCGCGCGTCCCTTACCATCACAACACTGCCTGTGATAAGCATGCCCGTGGACACGCGCGGCAGGACTGACTTTGGGGCGAACTTGATTATTTTTTAAATTATCGTCGGCTAGCGGTGACTGGCGCTCGCCCAGGCATCGGGAGCAAGGCGCTGGCCATCGTGCCCACAAACTGCGAGGGGACGCCATGAGTTGGACCCGAGAACAGAAAAACGTCACGATCGCCGCCTACCTCGGTTGGATGCTCGATGCCTTTGATTTCTTCCTCATGGTGTTCGTGTTCAAAGACATTGCCGCTGAATTTCATGTCGGCATTCCCGATGTCAGCATTGCGGTGGTGCTAACCTTAGCGATGCGCCCGCTCGGCGCGCTGATTTTTGGCCGCCTGGCAGACCGGTTCGGACGCAAACCTACCCTAATGGCAAACATCTTGCTGTACTCGGTTCTGGAATTGGCGTCCGGCTTCGCGCCATCGCTGCTGTCATTGCTCGTGCTTCGCGCATTGTTTGGTATTGCGATGGGCGGCGAATGGGGCGTCGGCTCGGCTTTGACGATGGAAACTATTCCACCAAAATCGCGGGGCTTTGTATCGGGCCTGCTTCAAGCCGGTTACCCGAGCGGGTATCTGCTGGCGTCGGTTATTTACGGTCTATTTTATGAGTACATCGGCTGGCGCGGGTTGTTCATGGTTGGCGTGCTGCCGGCGCTGCTGGTCGTGTACGTCCGCAGCCACATGCAAGAATCGCCGGCGTGGGAGGCAATGGCCAAAGGGCCGCGTCCCGGCTTGATGAAAACACTATATGCAAATTGGAAACTCTCAGTTTACGCCATCGTCCTCATGACCGCGTTCAACTTCTTTAGTCACGGGACACAAGACATTTACCCAACCTTCCTGCAAGTTCAGCATCACCTAAACCCGCATACGGTGTCGCTGATCGCCATCGTGCTAAATATCGGCGCCATCATCGGTGGCGTTATCTGCGGCAGTATTTCTGAAAAAATAGGGCGCCGCAAAGCGATTTTTTTTGCCGCTCTGGCCGCCCTGCCCGTATTGCCCTTGTGGGCTTATTCGAGCGGGCCGCTCGCTCTCGCGGCCGGTGCCTTTCTCATGCAAATCGCAGTGCAAGGGGCCTGGGGCGTGATCCCCGTTCACTTAAACGAAATTTCACCTGATGAGATCCGCGCAACCTTTCCTGGTCTCGTATACCAACTCGGCAATCTGCTAGCGTCCGTGAATCTCTACATGCAAACCAAGATCGCCGTGGCCAATGGCGGCGACTACAGCCTGGCGCTAGCGCTCGTCGCCGGCATCACGGCCGTCGTCATTGCGTCTTTGATCCTGTTTAGTCGCGAGCGGCGCGGCGTCGACATGACGCAGTTGGCCAAGCAAGCGGTCAGCGCGTAAAGCCGAGCAGCCCGCTCCACTACCCGGGCAAATGGGCATTGTCCCGCCCGTGCAGACGGCTACGGCTATGCCCGGACCAGACTCAAGCACAACCAATGGCCAAGAAGCAAAAACGAAACAATCAATACAGCCCATTACGTCGGTTGCTGCGCGTGCGCTCCTCACCGCCCGGTGTATCCGGAACAAAATCTGATGAATCGTCTTGGTGAATCTCGCACCCGCCGCCGCATCGGCGTCAATCTCCCAGATCAATAATCGCCGCCAGCGCTACGTCGCTGGGCGCTTCGTAATGGGCGAGCAGCCATGCGCGCGAAGGGTGGGCCGCGGCGGATTTCAAAAGTTCAATTACGAAACGAACTGATGCCTTGTCGAGAGCGGCAAAAGGCTCGTCGATCAAAGTGAGCGCGGCACCCGAGGCAAAGGCTGCGGCCAGCCAGACTTTGCGTTTGGACCCGGTAGAGAGCATGTGAAACTGCTTTTTCCGGTGCGACTCCAGTGACAAGCCTTCAATTAGGGACAGCAATCGCCTCTCGTCGAACTGGGGATAGTGGCGCGGCAAGGTCAAGAAGAAGTCGTCCGGCGTCGTCTGCTCGAAAGCATCCGACTTCGGGTTGATCCAAAACACTTGCCGCCGGTAGGCATGCGCTCGCTCGCCGAGGCTCACGTCGTTGACCTGCAAGTGGCCGGCATCGGCAGGCAGCTCGCCCGCCAACAAACGAAGCAACGTCGTCTTGCCGCTGCCATCGCCGCCACGCACCAACGTGATCCCGGATCGGATGCGAGCTGACCAGTTAACGAACAGCGCGCGCTCCCCGGCACGATACGACAAGCCATTGACCTGAAGGACCACCGGCGGGACGACGACGGCGTGTTCGATTGATCGGCGCTCTTTCATGAAATGGTTTGCATGCGTCAATACGATGGATTGCACTCGACAGCGCCATCGGCCACGATTTCATGACGGTTCGCGCGCCGCTTTTGGTGACGGCGGCTGCTAGTTGGCGCGCAGTGCTTTCCCATTCAATGCTTTAAGCCCAGCACCGATCGGCGCTGACTTGGGATGGGACGGCGTTAGAAGCTGGTCCCGTATCGCCGGCGGAAGGCGGCGCCACAGGCGACTTTCGCATTTCGAGAAATGCACGGATTGTCTCGCACACTGAAGCGAGCAAGGCATTGCGGCGGCGTGCTTCGGAACGTTTGTGGGAAGGCACCAGATCGAGATTTTTTTGCAGGGCATCGACACATGGCAACTCGAAGTTGCCATCCGGGCGCTTGCAGGCAAGCATCTCCTCCCAGGTTTCATCATAATTTGAGGAAATCCGGCTGCTGCGGCGGCCATTGATGGAAACGCGGTTCTTGTTGCTCACCAATAGGATCTTCGAGCACCCAAAATAGGCGCCGATGTCGCGCACCACCGACACCATGAGCTTTTTGGGACGGCAACCATGCAGTTCGCGCGTCACGTTTTTGATCACCTGAGCACCGTCAGCCGAACGCAGGCCTTGCAATGCGCCAAGCCTGATATATGTGGCGCCATTGAGATCGGCCAAGGTAAAGCTCGCCGCGTAAACGCATTCACCGGCGTAAATGAGCTGCAACGTCAGTTCACCCTCCCGATGCCCAACATTGATGGACGAGAGTTGAATCCGAAACAGCGTGCCGGCCTTACCGGCAAATTCGGCAACGGACACGGGGTGGCGGGCGGCCTCGCAAATCAATTCCCCCAGACCGGCCTCGAACATGTAACTGTAGTGCCCGATCATCAGATCCACACGGTCCGCGCAGCGCAAGTGTTTGGAAAGGTAAGGCCGGTAGATCTTGTGGATGATGCGTGGATACTGCCGGGCCAGTTCGCCGAGCATCGGGTTGTCATGCAGAAAACTGCGCCAGCGCCGGGTCTGAATCGGGTAGACGATCGCTCCCAGTGAAATTTTAAAATGGTCTTTAATACCGGCCTCGGAATGGCGCAGGATGGGTAGAGGGAAACGCTTGCTCATGTGCTTAAAATTTTATAATTTGAAAAAATATGGTAAGAATTGGGACGACGCGTAAGGCGTTCACCTAAGCAATCCATATCTTCTTGCCAGTGGAACACAGCGGAATTCAAATGCAAAAACCGACGCTCCACTATTACGTTAAAGTATCGTAGTGTATCCGAATTTGGTCCGTCGGAACAACTTGAGCCTTGTTTTGCTCTTGGCCGCGCCGCTCCCGGCAGGTACGACCGTGAATGTTTGGCCTTGATGCGCGCGATCGGCGGCCTTCCTTTTACATTTTTTTCTGCCGAAAAAAACGGAAATTCCAGATCAGGCCGCCCGTAGTGGCACAGCTTAAATCCACTAGGCGACGCTGTATGGCCATTCGCTGGCGCCGTCGATTACTCGGCCACGACATTCCCGCTTACCGCACTTGGCTTTGATGCCGCCTTGTGCTCGCCGGCCAAGAACATGTACATCGCGGGCACAACAAACAGAGTAAACAAGGTTCCGATGGACAAGCCGGTAAAAATCACCAAGCCCATTGCTTGACGACCGGCGGCGCCGGCACCGGAGGCCACCACCAGCGGCACCACGCCAAACACCATGGCCGCCGTCGTCATCAAAATGGGACGCAAGCGAGTCGCCGCCGCGCCTTCGATCGCTTCACGCTTGGACTTGCCGCTCTTGCGCAATTGATTGGCCACTTCAACAATCAAGATGCCGTGCTTGCTAATCAAGCCCATCAATGTCACCAAGCCAACCTCGGTATAAATATTGACAGACGCGAATCCAAGAAAAATGAACATCGTGGCGCCGAATAGAGCCATGGGTACCGACACCAGAATGACGATGGGATCGCGGAAACTTTCAAATTGCGCGGCCAGGGCCAGAAACACGATGATTACTGCAAACAACATGGTAATCAAGAAACCGCCCGATTCCTGTATAAACTGGCGCGATTGCCCCGAGTAATCGACCGAATATCCGGTCGGTGCGACTTCTTTCACGGTGTCACGCATAAATTGCAGCACTTCGCCTTGCGAGGCGCCGGAAACGCCGGAAAACGTCACGGAATTGAGTTGCTGAAAGCGATTAATCGACTCTGGCACCGTACTGTACTGAAGACTGGCAATCGTGCTGGCCGGAATCATACCGGCGGGCGTCTTGATGTAAAAGTCGAGGACATTTGCCGGATTCAGACGGTCAATTTGCAGTACCTGCGGGATCACCTTATAGGAACGGCCTGCGATCGAGAAATAGTTGACGTAGCCGCCACCCAAGGCGGCGCCCAGCGCGTTGCCGACATCTTGCTGCGTCAATCCAAGCGTGGCGAGCTTGTTGCGATCGACCTTCACCGTCGCTTGCGGCATGTCCACCTTCAAATCGATATCGATGAAATAAAATTTCCCGGAGGAACGTGCCTTCTCCAGTACTTGCTGCGCCACCGTGTTCAAATTTTCGAACGGTTCCGTCGTGGTAATGAGGAACTGCACGGGCAAGCCCGATGCGCCCGGCAGCGGCGGAAACTGGAAAGCGGCAATCCGCGCGCCGGCGATCTTGTTCCACTGCGCTTGCAAATCCTGCTGAATCTGCTTGGCGGAGCGCGCCCGCTCATCCCATGACTTCAGTAATACGCCACCGATACCCGAGTTAATGGTTGGCACGCCCGTGATCTGGAACATTTGCTTATATTCCGGGATGGCTTTGCCAATCTTGAAAATTTGGTCGGCGTAGGTTTGCATCTGCTCCGAGGTGGCCGTCGGCGCTCCCACCACCTGCGACAAGACGATGCCTTGATCCTCTTCCGGCGCCAGTTCCGACTGCGACATCTTGAACATTAACGCCAGGCAGCCAATTAACAGTGCGCCCATCACGATGAGCACCGGCCACGTATTTAACAGGCTGTGCAAGACGCGTTGATATCCATGCCGCACTTTATTAAAGACGCGATCGATGGCTTTCACGAAACGTCCCTCGTCTTGCTCTGAGCGGAAAAAACGCGAGCACAACATCGGCGACAAGGTCAGCGCCACTACGCCGGACACGGCAACAGCGCCGGCCAGCGTGAACGCAAACTCCGTAAACAAGGCCCCCGTCAAACCGCCCTGGAAACCAATAGGCACGTACACGGCGATTAGGACGATGGTCATCGCCAGAATCGGACTGCCCAACTCACGGGCCGCCATCAAAGCGGCCTCCAGCGGCGCCTTGCCCTCCTCTTTCATATGCCGATCGACATTTTCCACCACGATAATGGCGTCATCGACCACCAAACCGATGGCCAGAACGATCGCCAACAAGGTCAGTAGGTTGATCGAGTAACCCAGCAACAGCATGATGAAGAAGGCCCCTATCAGCGACAAAGGCATCGCGATCACGGGCACAATCACGGCCCGGAAACTTCCCAGGAACAAGTAAATGACGACCGTGACGATCAACAAAGCTTCCGCCAGCGTCTTGATTACTTCGTTAATGGAGGTATTGATGAAATCAGTCGAGTCGTACACAATTTGACCGGTCAAGCCGTTTGGCAACTGTTCCCGAATGGGAGGAAAGGCAGCGCGCACGCGCTTGGCCACATCCAAAATATTCGCTTCCGGGGCCACCTTAATACCGATAAATACGGAACGCACGCCGCTGAAGGCCACGTTGAAATCGTAATTTTCCGAGCCCAGCGTGACCGTTGCCACATCTTGCAAATGCACAATCGCGCCGTCGCTTTGCTTGACGGCGAGCTGCTTGAATTCGTCCACTGAATGCAGATCGGTTCCCGCCGTCAAGGGGACGCTCACCATTTGCCCTTTGGACGAACCGAGCGCGGTCAGGAAGTTGTTGGCGGCCAATGCGTTGCTAACGTCGGCCGCCGTCACGCCATAAGCGGCCATCTTGGAGGCGTCGAGCCAGGCGCGCAAGGCGAATTGCCGGGCGCCCAGCAATTCGGCAGTCTGCACGCCTTCGATGGAATCGAGTTTGGGCTTGACAACACGCAACAGGAAGTCGGTCACATTGTTGGTCGGCAGCGTGTCACTGTAAAAACCCAGATACATCGCATCAGTCGTCTGGCCCATCTGCACCGACAAGACGGGCTGCTGCGCCTGGGGCGGCAATTGATTTTTTACCGAGTTGACCTGGGTTGTGATTTCCGTTAGCGCGCGATTGGAATCATAATTCAAACGCAAAGTGGCCGTGATGGTCGATACGCCGCTGTTGCTCGATGAAGACAGGTAATCGATGCCTTGGGCTTGCGCGATCGCCGATTCGAGCGGTTGCGTGATAAAGCCGGCCACCGACTGCGCGTCGGCACCGTAGTAGGTAGTCGAGATGGTGACTACGGCATTTTGGGTGCGCGGGTACTGGTTAATTGGCAGGCTAAACAGTGAGCGCAGTCCTAGCACCACAATGAGCAAACTAATCACCGTCGCTAGGACCGGGCGCCGGATGAAGATATCGGTAAATTTCACGGCGGGCTCCTCAATGTTCCTGCGGCGTGGGGTTTGGATTATTCGCCGGCTGGACTTTATTGTCGACGACGACGGGCGTCCCGTTTTTCAGCTTCAGCTGACCGCTGGTCACGACTAACTGGCCCGCGCTCAAGCCCTTGAGAATGGCGACCTGGTCGCCGCGGGTGGCGCCCGTGCTTACAAATACTTGCTGCGCAACAAGTTGCGCATGGCCCTTGTCGTCTTTTTTGGCATTCTTGCTATCATCGGGCTTCAAGACGAATACCGTCGAGCCATAAGGATTGTAGGTGATTGCCGTCTGCGGCAAGGTCAGATAGCGCTTTTTCTGTCCCTGGTCCAAACTGACATTAGCGAACATACCGGGCAATAGTTGCCGCTTGGCGTTGGCCACCGTCGCCTCCACCTGGACATTGCGGGTGGCCGTATCGACTTTAGGGTTGATGGCCGTCACCTTGCCGGAGAAGGCCACGCCCGGGTACGCATCGTTGGCCAGATTCAAGTGTTGACCCACCGTCAGGCCGGCCAACTGTTGCTGCGGAAGGAAAAAATCGATATAGATGGGATCGATCGTCTGCAGCGTCACCAGTTTGTCGCCCGGATTGACATACTGGCCCGGATTGACGCTGGTGATGCCCAACTTGCCGGAAAAGGGCGCGCGGATCGTCTTTTTTTCGACCAAGGCCATTTGTTGAGCGACCAAAGCTTTTTTGCTTTTGAGGTCGGCCGCATCGCTATCGACTTGCGCTTGACTTATGGCTTGCGCCGCCAACTGCGCCTTGTCGCGCGCCAACACGGTAGCCGACAACTCAGCCTGCGCTTGCAGCGAATGCAATTGTGCGATATCGGAGTCCGCGTTGAGTTGTATGAGGACCTGATTTGCCGTCACATCGTCACCGGACTTGAACTTGACGTGTTGCACCAGTCCCGCAATTTCACTGCTCAAATCCACGCCGCGTACGGGCGCCATGGTGCCCACGGAGATCAGCTGAGGCTGCCAATTGGCTGTTTGGACCACGGTCGCCGTGACGGTCTGAGCGCCCGGCTTGGGGGCGCTGGCAATCATTTTCCTGATCTGCAAAAATTTGCCGAAAGCTAGTGCGGCGATCAGCAAAACGACACACCCCACCATGATGAGCATACGCTTGGTCATGAATTCTTCTCCCTACGGTTCAATGTTCAATTAGTGTTGCGGCGCTGGCGATGCCGCTTGGTCCGTGGCGGGGCGATTCCACCAGCCCCCGCCGAGCGCCTGAAAAAGCGCTGCCGTGTCCGAATAACGTGCGGCCTGTGCTTGCACCAAGGTGATGTGAGCCTGCTGATAGGTGCGTTGGGCATCCAGCAAAACCAAATAGCTCACGGCCCCAAGCTGGTATTGACGCGTGACCAGCGCCAAAGCCTCGCCCGCTGTTGCCTCGACTTCCGTTTGGGCCTTCAACGTGCTCGCATCGGAGTCGAGCGCGCGCAAACTGTCCGCCACATTTTGAAACGCCGTCAACAACGTCATCCGATACGTGGCAGCGGCCTGGTCATAAGCTGCCAGCGCCGCCCGCCGCTTGGCACTTAGCGCACCACCGTTAAATATCGGCTGCGTCAAGCCGGCCGCCAGACTCCAGACCAGGTTTCCATCGCTAAACATATCTTTCAGTCCAACACTTAGGACGCCGTAGCTGCCACTCAGGTTGAACTGAGGATATTGGTTGGCCGTCGCGACACCGATCTGCGCGCTAGCTTCATGCAACAGCGCTTCACTGGCGCGAATGTCGGGCCGCTGGCGAACCAGCGCCGACGGTAAGGACACGGGCAATTCGGACGGCAATTGCAAGAACGCTAGCTCAAACTCTGGCATCCCCGGCTCGCTTGGCAACTTGCCCGCGTAGACTGACAGTTGATGCTGAATTAGCGCCAGTGCTTTTTCTAGTGCCGGCAAGCTGGCCGCCGCCAGCGCCAGCTGATTGCGCTGGCTAAGCAGCGTCGCGCGCGGGATTGCGCCAAACTCGAATTGTTTTTCAATGACGGCAAGCTGCTTTTTCAGCGCATCTAGCACTTCATGCGTGGCGCGCAATTGGGCCCGCAGCGACGCTTCCTGAACGGCGGCCGTGACCAGATTGGCCGTCAAAGCCAGATAACTGCCTTCCAGTTGGAAACGCTGGTACTCGACTGCCGCCTGCAAGCCTTCGAGTGTTCGCCGCGATGCGCCGAACACATCGAGCGTGTAGGAGACGTTGACGGAGGCGTTATACAAATTGAAAATGCCGCCGCCAGGAATGCCGGTTTGAAACGCCGACACGCTTTCGCGCGTCGCGCCCAACTGGCCGCTGACGGCGGGGTAAAGCAAGTTGCCGCTTTGCGCCCGGTAATTTTCCTTCGCCAGCCGCAATGCCGCTTCGGCCGACGCCAAATTCGGGCTTTGCGCCAATGCGGCGCGGATCATCCCGTCTAAGGGCGCGGAATGAAACAAGGTCCACCACTGCGCCGGGATATCCTGCCCCAGCGCAAAATGCTGCGCCACTCCGGAGGCGCCCTCCGTCGCTGCCGTTTGTGACGGCATCGGCGTGGGGGTGTAGGAATCCTTGGCCATAGCGGGCGCTGCAGGCGATTTAAAATCGGGACCAACGGCGCACGCGGCTAGTCCCAGAGCGAGCGCGAGAATGCTCATGCGCTGGGCGATCAATGCGAATTGCTTCTTGTTTTTCAATTGGGTCACTCCTGAATACGCGGTCCAGCCGGAACAGCGCTCTTTTATTATTGACCGAAAAGTCAATAATATGTGAGAAATCTGATGCTTTGCCGGAAATATCATTGCCACCGTTGCAAATGTGCCAAGTTAATGAGCGCTCACGACCCGCCGCCCCGGGCGCCCCTGGTCGGGATAGTCCCGCTCGTACACGGGCTCTCGCCACTCCCGTTCGATCGCAACGGGGCGTAGCGTGGCTCACACCGTGCGGCTGGAAGTCGGGCGCAGCCCAACGGAGCGGCGCCTCCTCTTATTGGCGTCCAAACTATTCACATTGATGATTTCGGACATCATGGAAATCAATTGGCTTTACCTGTTCTGGTGCAGCATCATTCGTCCGTCTCCTCTATCTTCCTCCAAGAAAATAGATTTAGCCCGCTCACCTAGAGTGGGCTTTTTTTTCGCCCCGGCGCTCTCGACTGGAATCGCCCCCAGGAGACGACTTGAGCCAGCACCCAACCACGGCTGGTGACTCGCGTCTCGTCTTAGCGCACAGTGGCCCGCTCAAGGCCGCGGCCCCAGGAACGGTTCGCGCTGCGCGTTGGCAGGCTCAAACTGCGCATTCACCCAAGCCTTGAAAGCATTCATGTTCTGCGCCCGGCCCAGGAAATGCATGATGAGTTCGGCGCCAGGCTTGGTCGCCCCAGGGTCAATGACATCGCGGCGATAGCGCGCCGCAGCACTGCCCTCAAGTGGATGACTCTGGTCGAATTGGGCGTAGAAATCGAGGGCGATTACCTTGTCGAGGACGTACGTATAGTAATTCGAGGCATACTCTGTCAAGTGGGTAAAGCTCGCGTACATGCGGTTGCCATCCACAAACGTATAGGGACTAAATTGCTCGGCATTTTGCCGCAGTTGCGCGTCCAGATCGATCTGCGCCGGCGCGCGCTCGTGCAGTTGGAGTGAATAGGCCGAATAAAAAAGCTGTCCTTGCATCCACGTCCCACGCCCGAAGGCGTCGGCGGCATTCATGCGCCCGACCAGGGCGGCGGGAATCACGGCACCGCTCTGGTAGTGCTTGGCAAATGGCGCCAGCACGCCAGGGCTGCGGAAGAACTCCTCTAGCATCTGCGAAGGAGCTTCGACAAAGTCGCCTTCCACGTTAAATCCGCCTTGCCCCGACCACCGGTTCTGGCTGCCGAGGACATGGTGCATCAAGTGGCCAAATTCATGAAAAAAAGTCACCACTTCCTTATACTGCATCAGGCCTGGATCACTCTTCACACCGCCAGAGAAGTTGCAAATTAGCACTCCTTCCGGCAGCTGACGCCCCCGTATTCCCGGCACGACGGGGGCGCTAGAGAACCATTTGTCTTTGCCTTGGCGCGGATGCATGTCAAGGTAGATCCGACCAACCCGATGACCGCGGTCGAGGACATCAAAGGTGGTAACCGATGGATGCCAGACTACGGCGTTGTTTACGACCATGAACTGGACGTGAAATAGCTTAGCGGCGGCGTCAAGAATCCCAGCCTCAACCTTGTCGTACGCGAAGTAGGGGCGTACCGACTGAGCGTCGAAAGCGTAGCGCGCACGACGGTATTTTTCCATCCAATACGGGCCATCTGACTGCAAGATCCCCGTCGTGCTTGGCTCGCTGGCCTGGGCGAACGCCAACAGCTGCTCATATTCCCTTTTTTGAGCGGGGCGCGATACCGCATCCACCTCTTCCAACAGCTGATGCACATGGGCCTCGTTACCCATCATCTGATCGGCCGTGGCGAAGTCGGCGTAGCTTGGATAGCCAAGGAGCAGGGCAAGATCATGGCGTGCAGACAACATATCGAGCAATATTTGCTTGTTTTCCGGGTAAGCACGCATGTTATAGGCGAGAAAAACCCGACGCCGCAACGCGGCATTTTTGGCAAAGTCAAGCACCGGCGAAGCGTCAGGCTCGTCGGTGGTAATCGTATATTGGCCGTCCGAATCCGGTTGGTGACGCCTAATGTAATCCTCGGGCAGGCCATCGAGCTCGGCGCGCGTTGCGCTCACTTTTTGTATGCCGTCTTGTACGTTGCGCCCGAATGCCAGCGACAGTCCGACGATTCGGTCTTGCACAATATGGATCCGGGCCCGGGTCGTAGCGTCCTTGTCGACGCCGGCCAAGCGGTACTCAAACAAGGTGCGCTGAAGATAATACCGGGTCGGGGCGTCTTGCGTGGGCAGCGGCACCGCGCGCAGCGCCTTATAAATAGCCTGGTTCAAACTAAGGTCGGAAAACACGCCGGCGATCTTCTGGCTTAGGGCCTGCCCTTTGTCGCGCAGCTGAGCCGACGTGGCTACTGCGTACATCAGGGAAGCTTGATTGCCCGCGATGTTGAGTTCGTTTTGCATGTCATCGTAGGGCCGCAACGTATTTGCGACCGTGCGGGCGCCCTTCACTGCCAGCACATGATGGAGCTGGCGCTGCGCCGCCATGAGACGGGTATTGACCCACGCTTCTAGCGCGCCAGGATCATCGCCCGCCACCCAGGCATGTAGCGGGTCGGTCGTAGATCCAGCCTGAACCGGCGTGACCAGGAGCGCCGTCATGCACAGCACGGCCCAGGCCCGATATTGCACCAAATAAATTGCAGCTCCGACGCCTAACATGAAGGCCCCATCATTTTATTTAAAAAATTGCGTCACGTTGTTAGTGTACTCATGTGAGTAGCTGCTGGTGGTGGTGGTTGCAAAAACATACCATTGTGAGCGGCATCATGAAAGTGCGCACGCCGTTTTTTTGGATTTTTTGTCATTTTTTTGTCATTTGTGGTGCCGCTATGGGCGCGCGGCGTGCGCCGGCCGAACGCAACGCCGAAATGCGGAATCGATCACGGCAATAGAGCGGGGAGTCGTTAGAATGGGAAGGCAATTTAAACTGGCGTACGCCTTTTGCAGGAAAAAATCGACAAGACTGGACCATGAGCGAACAACAAGCAGACTACATTATCATCGGCGCCGGTATTGCCGGCGCATCCATCGCGTACTGGTTATCGCAGTATGGACGGGTCATTGTGCTAGAGCGCGAAACGCAAGCGGGCTATCACAGCACGGGCCGCTCGGCGGCCCTGTTTATGGAAAGTTACGGGCCGCCGCAAGTGCGCAAGCTGACCTGTGCCAGCCGCGCATTTTTTGAGCGCCCGCCCGCCGGTTTCTGTGATCATCCACTCTTATCGCCACGCGGCGCGCTGCTATTTGCCCGCCGTGGACAGGAGGCGCAGCTCGATGCACACGAGGCTCTGGTGCGCTCGGTGTCAAGGAACGTTGAACATCTAGACGCGCTCGAAACCTGCCGCCGCGTGCCAGTACTGCGTCCAGAAAATCTGCTGGGCGCGGTTTATGAAGCGGATGCCTCAGATATCGATGTGCATGCCTTACACCAGGGATTCTTACGCGGTGCGCGCCGCAACGGCAGCGAGCTCGTCAACGACGCCGAAGTGCGCTGCGTCAAGCGCGTGGCTGGCGTGTGGGACGTCATCACCCATCACGGCATCCATCGGGCCCCCGTCTTGATCAATGCCGCAGGGGCCTGGGCCGATACGATCGGCGCTTTAGCTGGCGCAGCTTCGATCGGACTCGTGCCGAAGCGGCGTTCGGCGTTTCTTTTTGCGCCGCCGCAAGGCGTCGATGCCTCGCGCTGGCCCACGTTCATGGACCTGGACCAATCGTTTTACGTCAAGCCGGACGCCCGTATGTTGCTGGGCTCCCCTGCCAATGCGGATCCGGTCGGGCCGCACGACGTGCAAGCCGAGGAACTCGACATCGCAATCGCTATCGACCGCATTCAAAGCATGACCACGTTGAACGTGGGTCGGCCCAGCCATGTATGGGCCGGGTTGCGTTCGTTTGTTGCCGATGGGGAATTAGTCGGCGGCTTCGACCCCGTCGTGCCTGGCTTGTTCTGGGCCGCGGGCCAAGGTGGCTATGGCATTCAGACTTCGCCTGCCGCGGGCCAGGTTTTTGCGGCGTTGCTGCGTGCATTGCCCGTGCCGGAACAGATCGCTAAATTTGGTGTCGACGCGGCGGCGCTCGGCCCGGCACGCTTGTAATCTAGCGCTTTTGGGGGATCAACATGAAGCGTATTTTTAGGAGCCGCCTGGGAATCGATCGCACTCAAGTCTGGGCTGGCGGTTCCTGCGCCGCAGGCTCAACACGCACCGCAGAAGGCGCCCGCTCAATTTGGGCATTCAAGTTTTGAACGTTTTGGCGTCGGACAATCCGAACCGTGGCGAGACCGAACAAAAGACCCCAGAAAGAACTGCCGACGCCAAACAACGTGAGCCCAGACGCGGTCACAAGGAAGGTGACGAGGGCTGACTCGCGTTCAATTTCGTCGGCCAAAGCGGCGGCAAGGCTGTTTCCGATAGTCCCAAGTAGGGCGAGGCCAGCGATGGCGATGACCAAAGCGGGAGGAAATGCGGCAAACAGACTAGCGACGGTAGCCCCCAGTAAGCCCGTCATCAGATAGAAAACACCGGCCCAGACGGCAGCGCGGTAGCGCTGCGTAGGCTCGGGATCGGCGTCCTTGCTCATGCAAATTGCGGCGGTAATGGCGGCCAGATTAAAAGAAAATCCTCCAAACGGTGCCAGGAGCAGCCCCGTGAATCCCGTCCATCCGACCAGTGGCGAGGCCGGCGTCGTGTAGCCATTGGCGCGCAAAACAGCCAATCCTGGCACGTTCTGGGATGCCATCGTGACAATAAAAAGGGGGAACGCGACCCCGATGATCGTGGTAAGCGAAAAGGTCGGAGCGGTGAAAACCGGCCGAGTCAGCGCGACCGTTACCGCCCCAAGATGGATGGAACCTTGCACGCCGGCAATGGCCAGTCCAAACAAAAAGGTCAGCGCCACCGCGTAGCGGGGGAAATAACGCCGTGTCAACAGGAACGACCCGCACATTAAACCGATCAATAGCCCTTGGTCGGACAGCGACGTGAAGATGCTCAAGCCGAAACGCAGCAAGATCCCCGCCAGCATGGCTGCTGCCAGCGCAGTCGGAACATGACGCATGATCCGTTGAAACCAACCCGTGATGCCAGAGAGTGTGATCAAAGCAGAAGCGAACAAGAAAGCGCCAATCGCCTCCGACATTGGCACATGCAATAATCCTGTCGTCAACAGGGCCGCGCCCGGTGTCGACCATGCCGTTAGCACGGGACTGCGGAAATAAAGGGATAGCCCGATGCACGTCAAGCCCATGCCGATTCCAAGCGCCCACAGCCACGAGGCCAGCTCGGCCGAAGTGGCACCGGCCGCATTAGCCGCCTGGAAAACGATAGCGGCAGAGCTCGTGTAACCGACGAGAACTGCGATAAAGCCGGCAGAGACGTTCGGCAATGCGAACCATCTCATCATATATTTTCCCATCCGACTGTCCTTATGCTTTAATGAGCCACGGGCGTTATTACGCACAGGCAAAGATTAACAGATGTGCGCAATAACGCACAGCGGCAATGGAAAAGTGCATGACAAAAGAAGAGTCTCTTCCAAAAGGAGTTGGGCATTATTTAGCCGGGCGGCTACGCTATTTGCGGACGGCACGCGCCTGGAGTCTTGACCGTACTGCGACGGAAACCGGCGTGAGCAAAGCGATGTTGGGGCAAATTGAGCGTGGTGAATCGAGCCCTACGGTGGCAACCTTGTGGAAAATCGCGGGCGGCTTCGAGTGCTCTTTGTCGAGTTTCTTGGCCGAAACCTCAAATTCCAAGGCCGCCCTTTTTCTCAGCGCCGAAACAGTTCGCGCCAAGCCAGCTCTAGACGACATGCTGGTGGCGCCTCTTTTCCCCTACGAACCCCGATTCGGTTTTGAGTTATTCGAAATAACATTACTTCCTGGCTACGCTCGCCATTCGGACGCACATGCGACGGGAGTCACCGAACATGTCGTGGTTGTGCGCGGCCACATGGACGTGCTCATCAGCGGGGTTTGGGCCAACTTAAGCGAGGGCGATGCGGTACGCTTCGCGGCCGATTCTGCGCATGGCTATCGCAACCTGGGCGCAGCGCCAGCCGTCTTCCACAACCTGATTCATTATCCACAAAAAGCGTGAGCGCAGTATTCGCAGTATGAGGAATTCACACATTGTGAGCGGCGGCTACGCTCGTCGTGATGATGCAAACTTACGGCGCCGGGATAGCAATTCGGAATGTAAAACAAGCAATTACCGCAAAAACGGATAGGCCGGCTCCTGGATAGGCATGGTGCGCCCACGCCGCTTTGGCAGATCCGTGCGCCGCGCGTCATCCGGCAGCATAAGCGCGTCATCGTCTTTCTTCCCAAACTGCCAAAAGGTATGGTATATGTCAAGCATCGATGCTGGTTTCGGTCGATTCATTAAAGGCGCAACCGTACGCCATTTTATGAACAGGTAATTCGTCGATACCTCTACGGCTGTCATTTGTCGTTTACTTGGAGGCAACATGTCAATCTGTGAATTTTTCGAAATCGATACAGTGGAAACGCACTCAAACCAACTGTCGATGCTGGTGTACAAGACGCCCTGGTGCTCACACGCACATTCGCCGGCTCCTTTCGTCCAAATCAACTTGCCCGACCTCGCCCCGTTGTTAATGTGTGACGGGGACTCCACCCATTGTCAAGTGCGGAAGCACAATAATTCATGTCAATAGAACTTTGAGCGAACCAGCGTACGCGGAGCGCCCAAAAGAAAAAATTGATAGACTTTGGGATTTTGCAACCATTTATGTTTTTTCATCGTGCCAGGCGACTCGGGCCCATGCACCAGCCCGGGTCATAAATACTTTGCCACTGCGTCGCCAGTGGTGACCGCGACGGCCGGCGTGCCCAGCTTCAGACTTGGATTTTGATCGCGTTGCCTACCACAATCGACCATTTATGGATACGGCACTAGACCCCCCACGATGCAACCATTGCGCCAATTTTTACATCACCCACGAGGCCAACTTCAAATATGGCTGCCGCGCATTTAACTTCAAAAGTCAACGCCAGCCGAGTCTTGAGGTGATAGAGGCTTCTGGAGAACCGTGCCACCATTTCCAAAAAAAGGAACAGCGTTCGAAATCGGACTAAAACCGTTGACGACTTCTGAGACTGCGCGCGGACTGGCGCGGGCTCGCCTTTCCAGTACGCAGAAAAGTCTCGTGAACGGTGGCTATGGATATGCCGGCGCCGGGTTGCGGCCAGCTGGGACTTCAGCAGAAGTCGCACGATTCCAACAGCGCCTTCTGCAGACCTTCGAATTGAATCGGGCCCAGAACAACGTTAAGGCGTTGAGGCTTATTTAGGCAATGGCGAGCAATTTCATTTCGGTGCACGCTGGGGTGCCAGCCTTGCGGTTTGCGGCAACCCGTTGCTTGGCGCGCGAGCACGATGGCGGCAGACGGCGCAAGGTTTTCAAGGAATCGTGATCCTTGATGCCGATCGTGCGTTGATCGACGCTGATCAAGCCAATTTCATTGAACGCCGACAAGGTGCGGCTCACCGTTTCCAAGGTCAAGCCCAAATAACTGCCGATCTCGTGGCGCGTCATGCGCAGGTTAAACAGTTTATTGGAGTAACCAATCTGCGCGAAACGCTCGCCTAACGAAACGAGAAAGCGCGCCACGCGCGCTTCAGCGCTAAGAGCGCCCAACATGCCGATCATGGTCTGTTCGCGCACCAGTTCGCGGCTCATCACGCCATACATCACATTTTCCAGTTCGACATGGATGCGTCCTAGCGCCGTCAATTTTTTAAATGGCAGTAAGATCAAATCGCAATCGGACAGCGCCACCGCTTCCGTCGAATAATGCTTGGTATGGATGCCATCGACGCCCAGCAAGTCGCCCTTCATCGGGAAACTCAGCACCTGCTCGCCGCCGAAATCGTCAATCAACACGGTTTTCAGAAAGCCCGAATGAACGATATAGAGCGTGTCAAACGGCTGCCCGATTGTGTGAACGCGCTGCCCCGCTTTGAACTGCACATGCTGGAACAATAATTCGTCGGCCGCGACCGCGTAAGAAGTAGGCATATGCATCAGCTCACACACTTCCTTCAAGTTCGACCACAGGCGCCCTTGGCGTTGGCAACCCGCGCTCATGGATGCGTGAACCGTCGATAAGGCGGCGCGGGTTTCAGTCGTGTGTTTAGGCAACATGCTTTTCCTGGCGTTAGGTGTTTCACATCAAAAGTGAAAAAAATTCTGAGTGCCCTGGCGCCCGTTGCATGAAAGTGCATTTTGGGCGCAGTTCGATTCGGCTGTCAAAAACGACGGCGAATTGATCTAAATGGCAGCAATTAGATTTTCTAGGTTTGAAGCATATCAACAAGAAAGGTTGATTAATATCAGCAAGGGCTGAATATCATGGTAGGAGACGGCGCCTTTTTGTAGGATTGTTCCTACACCAGAAAAGGTCGGTGCTTCCCGGCCTTGCCAGCCCAGCTCAAGAATCGCTACGCAGGCAATGCCCAATGTCATGTCAGATACTGCTGCAAGGGCAAAGCAGCCGCCGAGCACCCTTTAAGCCTGGATGGAGGCGGCGGGCGGCGCCCACCTCCTCGTTTCATGGCGACCCCGTCTGCGCAAAAGGCACAATGCTTCCTAAAGAGCGGCTATCGACGCTAAACGTAAGCGTTCTTGCAGCAAATCCAGAAAATAGCAGGCATACGGGAGCAACGTTCCCCTATAATCATCAGCCATGGATCGAGACCCACATTTGAGCGAAGTACGCACCCCAAGCATTCGCATGAGCCTTGCCTCGCTTGTTATCGGATGCGTATTACCAGTCGTGCTCGTGTCTGCGTTTTTGATTTTTAATTTTTACGAGCATGAACAAATTCAGCTAACAAATAACGCCATTAGCCGGGCGCGCGCGATGATATCCAATGTGGATCGTGGCTTTGCGAGTACCCAGGCGGCACTGCAGGCCTTGGGCACCTCGCATCGCCTCACCAGTGGCGACCTCCGCGGTTTTCATGCGCGCGCCACAGAAGAGTTGCGCAACTTACACGCTGAAAACATCATCGTCATCGACCCAAGCGGGCAGTTGCTCCTTTCTACGTGGGTCCCATTTGGCACTCCGCTGCCGAAGCTAGCCAAGCCATCGCTACGCAAACGCATTTTGGAAACAGGAGAGCCGATTGTTTCCAACCTTTTTTTGGGCCCGGTGACGCATCATCCCATCTTTGCAATCGAGGTGCCGGTCAAGCGTGAGGGGGCGCTGATCTATACCTTGGCCGCGACGATCGCGCCAGCCCAACTTTCAAGCGTGTTGACCGAGCAAAAATTACCAAACAGCTGGAGAGCTGCCATCGTCGACCATAGTGGCAGCTTGGTGGCGCGCACGCACGGCATCGACAAACTACTTGGAAAGAAAGCGAGTTCGGATTTGTTGCAACGCATGAGCCTCTCGGGCGAGGCCGGCTTTAAAAGCAAAACTCTGGAGGGCATTCCAGTGCTTTCGGTCTATAGTAAATCACCGGTGACAGGCTGGGCCGTCGTGATCGGGATGCCTTTAGGGGAACTGACGGCAGGGCTTCGTCAAACCCTGACCTGGTTGATCCTTGCAACCATTTCCGC
This sequence comes from Janthinobacterium sp., assembly GCA_003133225.1. GTDB lineage: Bacteria > Pseudomonadota > Gammaproteobacteria > Burkholderiales > Burkholderiaceae_D > Janthinobacterium. Next base: position 45,110 of record PKWL01000081.1, on the reverse strand, counting down.
CTTGACCATTGGATTGGCGCTAGCTTGGTATTTGAGCGGGCGCATTACCAGATCGATCACCGCACTAACGCAATCAGCGGTAGCACTCGGTTTTGGTGAAAGGCCGACCATTCCCCCTCTCCATTTTAGAGAAGCGAACCAGTTGCGCCAAGCATTGCTCGATGCCGCAACGACCTTGCATCAAGCCAAATATGACGCGCAACATGATGCGCTCACGGGTTTGGCGAATCGAGCGCTGTTCCACATTGTGATTACCCAGCAATTGGCGCTGTGCCAGCGTAACAGTGCCGAGCTGGCCATTTTGTATATCGACTTGGACGGCTTTAAGACAGTGAATGACACGCATGGTCACGCACTCGGGGATCAGCTCCTGCGCGACGTTTCCGTTCGCCTCAAAAGAGCAATCCGAAAATCGGATATTGCGGCGCGCCTCGGCGGTGATGAGTTCGTAATTGCCTTAATTCATTCCAGCCTGGAAAATGCAAACGCGTTTGCCGGCAAACTCATCGAGATCATCTCGGAACCCTATCGGCTTGGCGTAATTGAAGCGCATATATCAGCTAGCATCGGCATCGCCGGATATCCTCGTTCGGCAACAGACGTCGATATTTTACTCAAGAATGCTGACCATGCGATGTACATGGCGAAGTCGTTAGGCAAGGGCCGCGTTAGCACGTCGCTACGTTGAACATGGCAATCGCATCCCCCTACCAGGCGTCCGCAGTTCCCTGTCCCTAAAGAGCTATTCAAAGCATTGAGTCTTGCCAGCACGTGGTGGCCGGTTTCAGCCATACCAGCGCCAATGGCATTTCGGATGGAACCAAGTACAATCGACTCACGCTGGCGCAAACCTATTCGCGGTCAAAGCGTACGACATTCTATCTTCTGCAAGGATTTCAGCGGGCAAGCGGTCAAACGTTGGCCAGTGGCGGCGCCATCATCAATGCGGTCGCCTCGGTTGGCGATTCGCAAATTGGAACGCCGTCGTCGAGTTCCGGGCAAGCCGTGCTGATGGCCGGTTTGCGTCACAAATTCTAAACTAGAGGCTGTTTTCCATCCGATGGCATCGGTCCAGATGGGTTGGCCAAAACCGGTGGCAGGCGCTGCCGCCGTCGCCACCGAAGTAAAATTCTCGCTATGGCGAGACAGAGCGACGATGGACGGCGCCCTGGTTCACCGGCGCTGGCGCGCTCCGAAAACCGCTTGAGAAGGAAAAAAGATATGACCATGACACTCTTGGAAATTATGCGCACCTCGAACGTGATTCCCGTGATCGCGATCGACGATCCGGAGCACGCTGTGCCGCTGGCGCGGGCCCTGGTGGCGGGCGGTATCCGTGTGCTGGAAGTCACGTTGCGCACGCGGCACGGGCTGGAAGCGATCCGCGCCATGGCACAGGTACCGGGCGCCATCGTTGGCGTCGGCACCTTGACGCAGCCGGAACAATTTGCCGCCGCGCGCGACGCGGGCGCCGTCTTCGGCGTCTCGCCCGGATTGACACGGGCCCTGATAGCCGCCGCCGCGAGCAGCGGCCTGCCGCTGTTGCCGGGCGTGATGACACCATCCGAAGTGATGGCCGCGCGCGAACAGGGCTTCCTGCAACTGAAACTGTTTCCGGCGGTGCCGGCGGGCGGCGTCGGCATGCTAAACGCGCTCTACGGCCCGTTGCCGGACGTGACCTTCTGCCCGACCGGTGGCATCTCGCAAGAGAACGCATCACAATTTCTGTCTTGCAAGAACGTGGCCTGTGTCGGCGGCTCCTGGCTAACGCCAAAGGCTGCCCTCCTCGCCGGCGATTGGGAGCACATCACGGCACTGGCGAAGGCGGCCAGCAGCTTGCGGGAAAGATAGCAACTTCGGGATATAGACGTGGTGGGGGGAACTACAAATGGCGCAGCGGGAGCTTGTCCGCGTTCCCGTTGGAAGTTTGAAACAGGCAATGCCAAAACGGCTGTGACCCCCATTCCGCTCGCCCTGGCCCTTGCGTCACGCCGCCCTCGGGCACTTCCATGTGGAAGGATGGACCTTTCTTGCCGTATTGAAAATAGCCGTTTTTAAATCGCGCCGAGTCTGTCCAAAAAACACAAAATAGTGCTTGCCGGAAGAGGCGGCCTCCTCGATGGACAAATTGGCGCACGCGCTCGAGTTGGCAGGTTTTGCTTCGAGCGCCGCAGTATACAGTTGCTGATGAACGCAAAAAGCGACATTTCCTATTGCTCACTTTGAGTCGATGCGTTGTCGTTCGGTGGAAAACAAGGATCAACAAATCCATTATTTTCTTTGTGTTCCTTTGTCGGCTCTCTTGCCGCGCCCCTTGCCAAACATTGTTCGTTCTTTTTTACGTCGTCTTTATGTATGGTACTTCCGCTCGCGCTTCCTTCTTGTCTTGGTTGAATATTTAGGCCCACAAAAAGCACCAGAGCAAACAGCCCTATCCTGGTAAGGATTGCGACACTCAATAGCCCCTTGATTAACTCAACTAACTCTTGCATGATATTTTCCTCTAAATGCATTAGTGGGAAGTACCACAATCAAAATGAAGGCTGACACCTGGCAAAAAACGCATCGCATTGACAATTAAAATAACCCGATTTGCATCGTTACCAGCATCGTGTCCGCGCCTCCCTCATTCAAGACTTTCTTACCGCCATGGTACCTCTGGAGCCAACTGAAATAACTGCGTAATATCAACGTTGGAGTTTCCATCGATTACGGTGCGTAATCCGGGTCGGCCGCCACTGGCGCGTAGGCCGAACTAACAACTAAAGGCGACGCCAGGGCGGCCAACTGCTGTGAATGAGCACGGGCGAAATGCCCCTTGAGTCGCCGCTTTTTTCCAAGCGCGGCTGGCAAACCAATAATCTGTCCGCCAATGTCGCTTCTCTTCACGGCAACTTGCAAAACATCCCTCCCCTCCCGCCATCGGACGCAGATTGGCAATGAAGGCCAGAGCCCTTGCAGTCACTGATGACCGCCTAGCCCCAATCTCGCGCGTCCGCTGCGACCAGCTGGCAGTTCTTGAGATCCCCCTGCAGCCATCGCGACTCTGGCGCCAGAACCCGGAGCGGCAATGCCGGATTCTGCTTCAATCTGTAACGATTCAACACAAGCATAGCGATGCTTTGCAGCAATGTTTGCATGGCGCCGATCCCACCAAAGCAATCCGCGCTCCGGTATTTTTCAACATGCGGTCGGCAACAACACTCTTTCACAACAATTTGAAGTTTTTAAAGGTCCGTAAGTTGAATGTCAGTCTGCATTGCTAAGCTCTATTACATGGCGCTACCGGTGCCTTCAAGGCGCCCCAGCAATATACCCGGCTCTGCCGGAGTAATTCAATTTCATAACAGGAGACAATCAATGACCACTAAAAGTACGCAATTTAAATTTCCCAATCCCGCTCCGCTTGGCTTGGCCGGATTCGCATTGACGACATGGCTGTTGAGCATGATCAATGTTGGCTGGTTTACGGGCGATTCCATCCCCATGGTGTTGGCCGTCGCTTTCGCGTTCGGCGGAACAGCGCAGATGATCGCCGGCGCCATGGAAGTACCTAGGGGCAACACGTTCGGTTTCACAGCATTTACCGCGTACGGAGCGTTCTGGTGGTCCTTCGCCTTATTCGTGGGCTTTTTTCATGACAAGGTACCGGCCGCGTTCGTTGGGTGGTATCTGGCGTTGTGGGGGTTTTTCTCGTTCTACATGTGGCTGGCCACATTTCGCTCACCGCGCGCACTACAGTTTGTTTTTCTCGCGCTTTGGATCACGTTCTTCTTGCTAGCTGGCAAGGATTTGTTTGGAATGAGCAGCTTGGGCGTACTCGGCGGCTACGGTGGCTTGCTAACGGCAGCCCTCGCCTTCTACCTGTCCGCAGCTGAACTGATCAACGAAGTCTATCAGCACCCCGTCTTGCCAATCGGCAGCCCAAGCGTAGCGCAAGCCAACGGGCCTAGCTTGAACCAAGCGCCGGCATTTTCCGCTTAACTGTCCTGAAATTCACCGCATCCGGTGCGGAAACCGCAGAAATTTTTAAGGCGCGGTTTCCGGCTTTTGAAGCGCTTGCGGCGCAGCTGAGGCGACGCGCTCGCGTCAAGCGCCCCAGCCCCCAATTTTTCATCGTTCCCGGTAATTTTTTAGTGCTCCGCCTCGATTTGTCGTTCCCGCGAGCGTGCCACTGGCACCTGGTCGGCGCCATTTCGGCACCCCATCAAAGATAGGCAGCTTACAACGACGGCGCGATCCGGTATCCGACCGCCGTTTCCGTCAGCAAATAGCGTGGCTGGGTCGGGTCGTCTTCCAGTTTATGGCGCAAATGGCCCATATAGATGCGCAGGTAGTGGCCGTTTTCCAGCTGCGACGGGCCCCATACCGCCTGCAACAATTGCGGATTGGTGACCACCCGTCCGGCATTGAGAACGAGCACCGACAGTAAGCGGTATTCGGTCGGCGTCAGGTGAACCCCTTGCCCAGCCTTGGTGACGCGACGCGCCTTCAAGTCGACGGCGATGTCGCCAAAATGGATCAAGCCGGCCATATCGGCGTCGGGTTGGCGCTGGCGGCGCAAGGTGGCGCGCACGCGCGCTAGCAACTCGCCTAAGCCGAAAGGTTTGGTCAAGTAATCGTCCGCGCCGGCGTCCAGAGCGCGGATTTTGTCGGCCTCGCTAACGCGCGCCGACAGCACGATCACCGGCACAGCCGACCATTTGCGAAGGTCGACGATGAAATCGATGCCATCGCCGTCGGGCAAACCGAGGTCGAGCACGATCAAGTCCGGCCTACGCGTGCCGGCATCGATCAGGCCCCGCTTCATGGTTCCACCCTCCACCACTTGCCAGCCTTCGTCTTCCAGCGCGGTGCGCACGAAACGGCGGATTTGCGGCTCGTCTTCCACCAGCAATGCAATGGGAGCGGGATCATTCATCTGTAATATCCATCCGTTCAGAGTCTTCGTCCAAGTCGGGCATGACAGGCGGGGTGCCCAGTGGAAGGGAAAACACAAAGGCCGCGCCGCCTTCCGGCGATGGACAAGCTTCGATCTTGCCACCATGCGCCTCGACAATCGCGCGGCAGATGGCAAGGCCAAGTCCCACGCCGGGCTTGGCCGATTCGTGTTCGCCGCGCGTGAATTTCTCGAACACGGCCCGTTCGCGGCCAGGGGGCAGACCCGGGCCATTGTCAAAAACCATCACGTTGCACCAGAGCCCATGCAATTTGGCCGTGATGCCGATGTGCGATCCGGGCGGCGTATATTTGGCGGCGTTTTCCAGCAGGTTGCACAAGACGCGCTCAATTAGCACGGCGTCAAATCGCACCAAAGGCAAGTCGGGCGCCAAGTCGGTGCTCACCGCATGGTCCTTCAACAGCGAAGCGCTCGCGCGCAGAGCACTGCCGAGAACTTCCTCCAGCATATGCCATTGCAGGTTAAATTTGACTTCGCCACTCTGGATGCGTGCCATGTCGAGCAGATTGGACACCAGGGCGCTCATGCGCAAGGCCTCTTCGTGCAACGCCGTCGCCATCTCCAGTTGCGCCGGCGCCATGGCCGGTTTGGAGCCTTTCAACGATTCGGACCAGCCGACCAATGAGGTCAACGGCGTACGCAAATCGTGTGACAGGGCCGCCAGGAGCGAGTTGCGCAGCCGTTCCGATTCCATGTTGACCAGCGCGTCTTGCGCGACTTCGATGTAATGGACCCGTTCTAATGCGATCGCCGCCAGCGCGGCGAAGGTGTCAAGCTGCTGTCGCTGCTCGGGAATCAGGATCCAGCGCTGCTGTTTGGGTTCGATCGCTAGTACGCCGCGGGTGCGCATCGGCGCCACCAGCGGCAAATAGAAAATGGGACTAGCCGGCAAGGTGTCGGTCCCCAGACCCGCACTTTCGGCGTGCTCGAAGGCCCACTGCGCGATGCCGGTGTCGAGCGTGCTCGGAGCCATGTCGGCTGCGCCCACCTGCGGCAACTGCAGGCGGCCATCGCCGTCGGGAACAAGCAAGGTGGCATTGGCGCGGAAGGCGCGCTGGAGGAAGGTGCGCGTGGTCTCGAAGATTTGCTCGGTCTGCAGTGCACCCGACAGTTCGCGGGCGAATTCATACAAAGCGCGCGAGCGTGCCTCGCGGTGGGACGCGACCCGCGCCTGGAAGCGCAAATTCGCCGTCAGGTGACCTGTGATCAAACCAACGGCTAGCATCACGGCGAAGGTCACCAGATACTGGAAATCGGAGACGGCGAACGTGAAGCGCGGTGGCACAAAGAAAAAATCGAAACAAGCCACGCTCACGCAGGTTGCCAGCACGGACGGTCCGCGCCCGAAGCGGACCGCCACCAGCACCACGACCAACAAGAACAGCATTGCGATATTGGCTAAATCGAGATAGGCCAACAGGGGCGTCGCCACCAGCGCCGTGGCAATGCTGGCGGCGGCGGCCCAGAAATACGACCAAGCCCGTTCCTTTTTACGCGCGACGGATAAGCCAGCCCCGTAGCCGCTCGCAGGGCGCGGCGTCCCGGGCGCACTCTCAGTTTTGGCGCGGCCGATCTCCGTCAAATCGATGTCGGGCGCAAAGTGGGCAATCCGTTTCATGAGCGCAGACCGCCATGGCCAGGTCGGATGGCCCCGGCCCAGCATAATTTTCGACAAGTTGTGGCTACGCGCATACTCGACTGTGGTCAAGGCGGCGTCGTTGCCCGACAAGACTGCCGTCGTAGCGCCCAAGTCGCGCGCCAGTTTTAAGGTTCCCAAAATCCGTTCGCGGCGTGCCGCCGGCAAGCGCTGCAAGGCCGGCGTTTCAACGTAAATCGCATGCCAGCTTGTGCCAAGCTGGCCGGCTAGGCGCGCCGTGCTGCGCACGACATGGTCGCCGTCCGGCTGCGTCCCAACACAGGCGAGCAGTGCGGCGCCTGTTTTCCAGATATCGCCGATCGACTTTTCCACGCGATAGGCGCGCACATCGTCTTCGATGCGGTCAGCCGTGCGCCGCAGCGCCAGTTCGCGCAGCGCGATCAAATTGCCTTTGCGAAAAAAATTCTTCGCCGCGCGCTCGGCTTGCTGCCCGTGGTAGACCTTGCCGCCCTTGAGCCGGGCCAACAATTCATCGGCCGGGATATCGACCAACACGACTTCGTCGGCCGCATCAAACACGGTGTCGGGCACGGTCTCGCCGACCCGGATGCCGGTGATGCCGCCCACCACGTCATTTAGGCTTTCCAGATGCTGGACATTGACGGTGGTGAAGACGTCGATGCCGGCGTCGAGCAATTCCTCCACGTCTTGCCACCGTTTCGGGTGGCGTGAGCCGGGCGCATTCGTATGCGCTAGTTCGTCCATCAAGATCAACTTCGGCTGGCGCGCGAGGGCCGCGTCGAGATCGAATTCCGTTAGCGACTTGTCTTTGTAGGTAATCACTTTGGGCGCCAGCACATCCAGCCCGTCAAGCAGGGCCGCCGTCTCGCTGCGGCCATGCGTTTCGATCACGCCCACGAGTGCCGCCTGGCCGTCGGCGGCCAGCTTGCGCGCGGCGGCCAGCATGGCGTACGTTTTGCCAACGCCGGCGGAAGCGCCGAAATAAATGCGCAACTTGCCGCGCGCGGCCTTCCTTTCCTGGGCCTGAACCTTGGCCAGCAAGGTATCGGGGTCCGGCCTTTGGCTATCGCTTGGAAACATGGATCAGTCTTGTGCGGTTCAATTTAGCGAGTATGCGCAGTTTTCGCATCGAGCGCCAGATTGAGCGCCAACACATTGACCGATGGCTCGCCAAAAAAACCGAAATACTGGCGCTGCTGGTGGTTCTCGATCAGCGAGCGCACCTGCTGCGCGGGCATCTTGCGCGCGGATGCGATGCGCCGCACCTGATACAGCGCGCCCGCCATGCTGATGTCAGGGTCGAGGCCGCTGGCCGAAGCGGTGACCAGATCGACGGGGATCGGCTCTGTATTGCCCGGGTCCGCCGCCCTGAGGGCGTCGGCGCGCCCCTTCACGGCGTCGATCTGGGCCGGATTATTCGGCCCCAGATTCGAACCGGTCGAGCCGGCCCCGTTGTTGGGCATGGGGCTCGTGGCCGATGGCCGGCCCCAGAAGTATTTCGGGGATGAGAACGACTGCCCGATCAGGTCAGATCCGACCGGCTGGCCGGCGCGAAGGATGATGCTGCCGGCCACCTGCGCGGGGAAAGCGATTTGACCGATGCCGGTCACGGCGAGCGGATAGAGGACGCCGCAAATGAAGGTGAGCGCACCAAACAGGACGAGGGCGGGGCGGAATGGGGATAGCATGGAGGACTCCTAAATTAATCCGGCGGTTAGGCTAAATGGAGTGCGGCTAGCACGAGGTCAATGAGCTTGATGCCGATAAAGGGCAAGATGATGCCGCCCACGCCATAGATCAAGAGATTGCGCCGCAGCAGCGCGGCGGCGCCGATCGCGCGGTATTGCACACCCTTGAGCGCGAGCGGGATCAAAAAAACGATGATCAAAGCATTGAAAATCACGGCCGACATGATGGCCGACGAGGGGCTGGTCAGGTGCATCACGTCCAGCGCTTTTAACTGCGGATAGGTACCCACGAACGCGGCCGGGATGATCGCGAAATACTTGGCGATGTCGTTGGCGATCGAAAACGTGGTCAAGGAGCCGCGCGTCATCAGCATTTGCTTGCCAATTTCAACGACTTCGAGCAGCTTGGTCGGATTCGAATCGAGGTCCACCATATTGCCCGCCTCTTTTGCCGCCTGGGTGCCCGAGTTCATCGCCACCGCCACGTCGGCCTGGGCCAGCGCCGGCGCGTCGTTGGTGCCGTCGCCCGTCATCGCCACCAGCCGCCCTTCGCTCTGGTAACTGCGGATCAGTTTCAGTTTTTCTTCCGGCGTCGCTTCGGCCAAGAAGTCATCGACGCCCGCTTCGGCCGCGATCGCCGCCGCCGTCAGCTTGTTATCGCCCGTGATCATGATGGTCTTGATGCCCATCCGGCGCAGTTCAGCGAAACGCTCCTTGATGCCGCCCTTGACGATATCCTTCAGCTCGACGACCCCCATGACGCGCCCCGCATCGGCCACCACCAAAGGAGTGCTGCCGCGCCTTGAAATGTCGTCAACTAGTCGCGCCACCTGGGCCGGATAAGGCTGGCCCATGCCTTCCACGTGTTTTTTGATCGCCTCGGCGGCGCCCTTGCGTATTTGGCGTGCGCCCACATCGATCCCGCTCATGCGCGTGTTGGCGGAAAACGGCAGGAAGGTCGGATTCAAAGGGGCCATTTCGCGTTCGCGGATGTTGAAACGCTGCTTGGCCAAGACCACGATGCTGCGCCCCTCCGGCGTCTCATCGGCCAAGGACGCCAGTTGCGACACATCGGCCAACTGCTGCTCGGTCACGCCCGGCGCGGGCAGGAAGGCCGCGGCTTGGCGGTTGCCCAGGGTGATGGTGCCGGTCTTGTCGAGCAGCAAAACATCGACGTCGCCCGCCGCTTCCACCGCGCGCCCCGAGGTGGCAATGACATTGGCCTGCATCATGCGGCTCATGCCGGCCACGCCGATGGCCGACAAGAGTCCGCCAATGGTGGTCGGAATCAAGCAGACCAAGAGAGCGATCAAGACCGTGATCGTGACGGGCGTGCCGGCCTTGGCCGCTTCCACCGAAAACAGCGAGAACGGCAACAAGGTCACGGTCACGATCAGGAAGATGATAGTCAAAGCCACCAGCAAGATGGTGAGCGCGATCTCATTGGGCGTCTTTTGACGCTTGGCGCCTTCCACCATCGCGATCATGCGGTCGAGAAAAGTCTCGCCCGGGTTGACGGACACCTTCACCACCAGCCAATCCGACAACACGCGGGTGCCGCCCGTGACGGCGCAAAAGTCGCCGCCCGACTCGCGGATCACGGGCGCCGATTCGCCCGTGATGGCGCTCTCATCGACCGAAGCGACACCCTCGATCACGTCGCCATCGATGGGGATCACGTCGCCCGCTTCGACCAAGATGGTATTGCCCTTGCGCAGATCGCTGCCCGCTACCGGCAGCCACGTGGTGCCATGCTTCGGGGTCGCCAGTTTCTTGGCCATCACGGTTTGCTTCAAGCTGCGCAGCGACGCCGCCTGGGCCTTGCTGCGGCCCTCGGCCAAGGCTTCGGCGAAATTGGCGAACAGAACCGTGAACCAGAGCCAGATGCTGGTGGCAACAATGAAACCCGGGCTCGCTTCGCCCTGGCCGACTAACGCCTGGATGAACAGCAAGCTCGTGATAATGCTGCCGACATAGACGACGAACATGACCGGGCTGCGCAACTGGGTGCGCGGATGCAGTTTTCTGAAGGCATCGACGATGGCCGGGCCGATCAGTGCGGAATCGAACAATGTCAAGCCTTGGCGTGACGCGCTTGCGGGAGGCGTCAAGTCTTTGCCTGGCGAGGTTGCGGTGTGCGTCGAGTCTTTGCTTGACGTGCGTGCTTGCGACATGGTGTGCTCCTTATTTTGTGGGCGGCAAAGGCGCACGGCGCACTTTGCCGCCCACAGTTTTATTTGGCAAAAAGTTGCAGGTGTTCGACCATCGGCCCGAGCGCTAACGCCGGGACGTAATTGAGCACCCCTACCAGCACCACGACACCGATCAACAGGCCAATGAACATCGGGCCGTGCGTCGGCATCGTGCCCGCATTTGCCTGCAGCCGTTTCTTCGCGGCCAGCGAACCGGCCACGGCCAGAATCGGCACGATCATGGCAAAGCGCCCGAACCACATGGCCACTGCCAGCATGATGTTGTAGAACGGCGTGTTGGCCGACAGGCCGGCAAAAGCGCTGCCGTTGTTGTTGGCGGCCGAGCTGAAGGCGTACAGGATTTCCGCAAAGCCGTGCGCGCCCGGATTGGCGATGCCGGCCTTGCCCGCATCACACAGGACTGCGATCGCCGTGCCGGCCAATACCAAGGTGGGTGTGACGAGGATCGCAATCGAGGTCATTTTCATTTCGTAGGCCTGGATCTTCTTGCCCAGGTATTCCGGGGTGCGCCCAATCATGAGGCCGGCGATGAAGACGGCCATGATGGCGAACATCAGCATGCCATACAGGCCGGAGCCGACGCCGCCGAAAATGACTTCGCCGAACTGGATCAATAGCAGCGGCACCATGCCGCCCAACGGCATGAAGGAATCGTGCATGGCGTTGACTGCCCCGCAGGATGCGGCCGTGGTGATCGCCGCGAACAGGGCCGAGCCGCTGATGCCGAATCGGGTCTCCTTGCCTTCCATATTGCCGCCCGATTGCAAAGCGCTGGCGCTCTGGTCAATGCCCATCGACAGCAAACCAGGATGGGCTTGCTGCTCCGCAATCAGCACGACTGCCGTCATCACGACGAAGATCAAGGTCATCGCCCCCAGCACGGCCCAGCCTTGGCGCAGATCGCCCACCATGCGCCCGAAGGCGAAACACAGGCCGGCGGGGATGAGGAAAATCGAGATCATCTGCAAGAAATTCGACAACGCGGTTGGGTTTTCATAAGGATGGGCCGAGTTGGCGTTGAAAAAGCCGCCGCCGTTGGTGCCGAGCATCTTGATCGCTTCCTGCGAGGCGACGGGACCCATGGCGATGGTCTGGGTCTTGGCCGTCAGGGTTTCCGTGATGACCTGGCCTTTCGCATCCTTGAGTGGCTGGCCGTCCGGCCCATTTTTCGGCTGGGTATAAGTGACGGCATCGAGCAAGGAAACGTCCTTGTAGGCGGAGAAGTTCTGGATCACGCCCTGGCCCATCAGGAACACGGAAAAAATGAGCGAGAGGGGCAGCAAGATGTACAAGGTCGTGCGCGTGATATCGACCCAGAAGTTGCCGATCGACTTCGCTGAACGCGAGCTGAACCCTCGGACCAGTGCAAACGCGACCGCAATGCCTGTGGCAGCTGAAAAGAAATTCTGCCCGGTTAGCACCAGCATCTGGGTCAGATAACTCATGGCTTGCTCGCCGCTGTAACCTTGCCAGTTGGTGTTGCTGATAAAGCTGACGGCCGTGTTGAAGGCGGAATCCGGGCTGATGTTGGGCATCGCTTGCGGATTGAGCGGCAGCCAGCCTTGCAGGCGCTGCACGCCATACACGGCTAGAGCGCCGAGGGCATTAAAGGCCAGCAGCGCGATCGCATACGCCTTCCAGCCCATGCCGGTCTCTTGCGAAATGCCTGCGATACGGTACAGAAATTTTTCGACCTTGCCGAGCCAGCCCAGACCGGGCACCGCACCGCCGTCTCCGACGCGCGTGAGCACGATGCCAAGCGGGTACGCTAATGCCAGGAGAACGAGGAGGAACACCGCGAGCAGCACAAATGATTGCATCGTCATCATAGTTCCTCCGCTTTCAACAAGGCCACGACCAGGTACACGAGCAGACCGGCCGAGACCAGCGCGCCAATCACATAAAAGAGGTTCATTGTTGCTCTCCCAGTCGCGCACAGCCCGCCGCAAAGGCACAGGTCAGAACGAAAAAGACCACGATTGCGCCGATAAATACGATGTCCATTGCTATCATCCTTTGAAAAAGACCAATCGCCCCAAAAAATCCCATGTTCATTGTGACAACTTCACACGGGCTTCTCTTTGATGTTAAGAAGGTTATAACGAACGGTCTAAAAAATTTGTAAAAATAGGGGGGCGCGGTGTAAACAGGATGTAAAAATTGAAGCGTTTTTACGCGGCATTTATGGCGCAGCCGTGTTTTTTTAGAAGTTTTTTACTTTGAAAGGATTACGCTTCAAATCAGATCAACTCAGGAATTGGACTGTTTATGGACCCCCTCCCTTCAACGTCACCCACGCGCATGCGAGCGCAAGGTGCGCCTCGCTCAGTCATGCAGCTGACCATCGACGTTGGCAGCATGAGCGCGCTGCTGCGGATTTTGAGCGGCACCTTCCATGGCCTCGTGCAGCCCATCCGCATCCAGGCCCTCGATCACGCACGCAAGATAAGGCTGTCGCTTTCCATGGATGCGCTGCTGGCAATGGGCCTGATGAGCGCTCTCGTTAGCAGCCTGCCCAGTGCCGAAATCGGACGCATCACGCACGTTTGAGGACATCATGTCGACTCCACACCGCCCCATCCCATACTTGCACTCTCCCCTTCGCCGCGCCGCTGTCCGTGGCATCTGGCTTCCGCTCGTCACGCCATTTTCCGGCGGAAAACTCAATCTCGATGCATTGCAAGCTCTAGCCAACGATATGATCGTGCGTGGTGTCCACGGCCTGGTGGTCTGCGGCGCCACCGGCGAGGCGGCCTCTCTCGACGCTGATGAACAGATGGCGGTGCTGGCGGCCGTACTCGACACTGCGCGCGACCGCTGTCCGGTGATGATGGGCGTTGGCGGTAGCGACACGCGTTCGGTAGCCCTGAAAATCAGGCAGTTCAACGCTACCGCCACCATCGGCTATCTGGTATCGGCGCCATCGTATGTGCGGCCATCGCAGGAAGGAATATTGCGCCATTTTGAGGCCGTCGCGGCCGAGACAACGAAACCGATTGTCTTGTATAACATCCCGGGGCGGACCGGTGTCAACATGGAACCCGCGACCGTCGCAGCTTTGAGCGCACGACCGCAATTTTGCGCCATCAAAGAAGCAGGTGGCCATCTGCAGCAGTTGACGGACCTGATCGGCCAGAGCCGGCTCAGTGTTCTGTGCGGCGACGATGCGATGCTGTTCGCGGCCCTTTGCGCCGGTGCGCATGGCGCATTCTCCGCTGCGGCCCACATCCGTCCCGATTTGTATGTGCAGTTGTTCGACCTGATCGGCTCGCAGCAACTAAACCGGGCGCGCGCCCTGTTCCGGCACCTCTTGCCGATGATCAAGCTGCTCTTTTCCGAGCCGAATCCGGCGCCGCTTAAGGCCGCCCTGTCGCTGCAAGGTCGCCTGCGCGAAGAACTTCGGCTTCCCATGACGCCCGTCTCGCACGCCTGCAAGAAAAAGCTCGCCGTCGCGTTAAAGCTGATCATGGCGCTGCCGCTCTATTCGCGCGCGCCAAATTCACCGTCTCCGCAACCTCTTTTAGCAGAACATATATGATCGTCGCCCTGGCAAGCATCGACCATCAAGCGGGCGCGTCCAGCCTGGCGCGCGAACTGGCCAAACTGCGCGCCGCGGCCGGCAAAGTGCTGCTGGCGCCACATGCGCATGCGCCGGGGCAGCTGGACTTGCCGTACGACGATGTCGTGTTTGACGCTTCGGACGATGACCCGAACGAGAGCGAATCAGTTTTTAGCACGGCCAGCGTAATCATTGTGCTGATGGACCCGGCGGCGCTGCAGGCGCAGCAGCAAGAACCACTGCTCAAACGTATAAAATGCGCACTCGATTCCAACCCGCAGGTCCAAGTTCTGGTGGCGCTCCGGCACACGAAAAAGGCGCTGGCGCCGCACGAAGTGGGCAGCATCCTGGCATTCGTGGCACGGATCTCGTCGGCCAGGCTGGCCGACACACTCGTGCTCGACGACATCGTGACCTACCGGCCGCTCCAGCGCCAATTCGAACAGGACGAGCGCTACGGGGCAGTTGAGCTAAGTGCTGCCCGGGTCCGCCATTTGTACCACCAGGTGTTTAGCAGCGCCCCGGCGCCGGGAATGGGACCTGTGACCCGTGGACCCAAAATGGCAGAGGCCTGGCGCCATGCCCCCGCCGTTGTCAACGATGCGATTGGCTGATCAGAACGTCTTGCTCACAGTCAGAACCAGAGCAGTTTTGCCCAGGAACTTGCCGTTCTCCGGCGACGCATAAACCGTGTTGTCGGCGTTGGTGCCGATCACGGCGAGCGCACCGGTAACGATGCCGAAGTCTTTGGTCACACCGACTTTCCAGTCGCTGTAGCTGGCGGCGCCGTCGCTCCTCACATTCTGGTGACCGGCGTGCAAGTTGCCGGTCCAGCCCTGACTCAGGTCGATATTCGCGCCGATGTCGAGGTAACCGCTATGTTTACTATCGACAAACCCGAACAGATTGGTCAGCGCCAGAGAATACTTGATGTAGGCCGGGCCATAACCGAGTTGGCCGTAGATTTCCGTCGTATCGGCACTGGCAAAACCGGGCACATGAGCCAAGTCGTTCGACGGATACACGTAGCTCAGCACACCCACATCGTAACTCACATCCTTGACGATCTCGCCCCGCTTGCCGCCGTAGAGATCCCACTCGACATTGTCGCTGCCGCCGTCATCCTTGATCCAGTGAATGGTTGAGAGCCAAGTGCCAACATAAAGACCGGTCGGATTGTTCGTATAATCGGCCCCGCCTTGCAGAGCCGGCTCGAGGCGGGTCTGCGAGATGCCTCGGTAACGATAATCGGACACGATCGCAGCGTTATAGCTGATTTCATTGTCAGGCTTTATGCCCTCGGCACGGGCATAGTTGCAGGCCAATGCCGCCAATACAGCTGCTGCGAGAATCAATTTATTCATATTGCGGTCTTTCTGTTGGTGGGTGAAAAAGCGGCCGTTGCGCGCTCAGGACCTGCGCTATGGCCAGGATGAAAATATCCATGGAATCGACGGATGCCTCGTTTCTTACTTGCCGTACACTTCCCGGTATAGAGCGTTCATTTCGACCACCGTGCGCCCCCCGGCACCGTCGCAAATACAGCGTCCCAGACGACAAGCCAGATGGGATGCCGCCGGCTGATGTATCACGGTGCGAGCCAGGGTGGCGGACATCACGCAAGACACATAAGCGCGAATTGCGGCCAGCTCGTCGTCCGACGGGTCCGACTGGCCGCCGACAATGACAAACAGCACGTGCAGGCCAGGGTTGAACATGCGCGCCGAATTCAATTGGGAGATTAGATTGTATTCGCGATCCAAATTGACCTGATCTACCCACAGCGGGACGATGACCAGCCGGGCAGCGATCAGGGCCGGGCGGCAGTCGAGCATGTCGCGCCCCTCTATATCGATCATGACATCGTTGTAGTAAAGTAGCAGGTTTGCAAGCTCCGTCTGCAGGTCGCGCCCGGTGATGGCGCGCGCCGGCACACCGGGCCAGATTCCGGCGGCGCCGCGCTCACTACTCCACGCCAATGAAGTCTTCTTTGGGTCGGTGTCGATTAGTAATACCTTGCGGCCGCTGCCCGCACGCAGCACCGCCAGGTTATGGGCAACGGTGCGATCGCTGGCCGTCCCATTTTGATTGGCGATGGCGATGATCAATGCAGCCTGGCGCGTGAAATTTGGGTCGGGACAAGTCTGGAAAACTGCCCGAACTTCACGCCGGGCAAGCTGGCCATAATCGCGTCCGTCACCAATGCCACCGATGGCTGGCTGACGCAGAGCCAAACCTCTGCCCGGTCACCACGTGCGCGCGCTGCAATGCGCATGAACTCCATCGTCTCCCCGCAAACGCGCATGGCCAGATGCCTTAGCGCCGTAATCGAGCCGGCGTCGACCGTCATGTGCATCACACACCTAGGTTGCGGCACGGGCAATTTAAGTGCGGCCGGACGAGCCGGCAAACAGAGATAGGAAAGCATATAGAGCCCCTGTGACAGTCGTTATGATGAGAAACAGGTTAACACTCTGGGCGTAAAAGTTTTCTAAAAAATGAGGCGCATGGCGTAAACGTTGCATATAAATTTCGCACGAAGGAACAGGCAGGCCAGCAATATGGCCAACGTGTAAAAGCAGCGCGTTCGGCTGAAATCAGCCATATCCAACCAGTTATGCCTGGAAAAAATGGCCAAAGTACTGCCTCTGGCGAACGTGGAACGACACTTGAAATCACTGGACCGGAGCGTGATCCGGGGCCAAGAAGGAACTCACTCGGAAGGGCATTGAGATCGAAATCGGCAACCGTTGTGCGCTGCTGAACACCTGCAATCACCTACAGTAATTTCGCTATTCCGTCACGAATTTTGGCCCCGTACTGGTCTAGATCAAAGAAATCTTCCGGGTGGCGTGGCAGCAGACGGCTTCGAAACTACTCTCGGCAGGCGTAAAAAAAGGTGCGGGTCGATCGCAAAACGCCCTCCAAGGGAGAACTTGAACTCACGGCCTCAGCATATTTCCTCATTATTCGTTCTATCGCGAGGAGCGGTACGGCAGCGTCAATTGCAGCATGACGTCGACCGGGCCAATTTTGCCATATTCAACCGGCGGTTCGGCCTGAATCTGGAGCCACCTTCCGGCGCGATCGTGATTCGACCGGACGGGAAAGTGAGGCCACACTTGAACCATAGTGATCGCGCCCGATAGACAACACTTGAGCCGCCACATGTCGCAAAACGTCAGCGACCAATCGTTGCCGGCGAAAATCCAAACCGTCTTGAGAGCCACGGCATCGTCAGCCCTTGCACGACAACCGAGAAAACCACGACGCCAAAGGCGGCAAGCAGGATTTCGTTACGATGATCCAAGTTTACCGGAAGTGCCAAGGCGAGTGCTAGAGTCAAAGCTCCTCTTAATCCGCCCCACCAGAGGAGATGCTGTTCCTTCATCGGTATCGCCCATTGCGAATTTCGAAACAAGCGACACAGCGAATAAACGGTAAGCGCGCGTCGATGAAGGCGGCAAAATTCCAGAATGCGACGACAAAAGCGCGCCCGCTGGACCACATCAGGATGGCCAGGCTGACATTGTAGAACGGCGTGTTGGCGGCCAAGCCGGCGAATGCGCTGCCGTTGTTGCTTGCTGCGGAGCTAAATGCGTACAGCACCTCACTAAAGCCGTGCCCACCCGGGTTGAGGATGCCTGCCTTGCCTGTGTCCGTCATGACAGCGACCGCAGTTCCTGCGAGGATCAGCGTTGGTGTGATAAGAATGGTCAACGCAATCATCTTCATGTCGAAGGACTGGATTTTTTTGCCCAGATATCCCGGCGTGCGCCCTATCATCAGACCGGTGGCGAACACGGCGAGCAGGGCAAAGATCAGCATACTGCTACGATAGGGACTGTACAAAATGAAAAAATGGAAACACAGCATGGAACGTGCCGTCATGTGAACGCGTAACCTAGCTACTCGCTTGATGAATGTCTGGGCCATGACCCTGGCGAGCATGATGGCTCTATAATGACCGGGCAATCCCTGCTCCTTTTGCTCTTATACACGGCCGTCCTGATCGCCACTGCCTGTCCGCTCGGGCTTTATATGGCGAAAGTCGCCGAGGTTGGTCCGATCCGCTGGCTCGGCTGGTTGCACAGGCTGGAGCTACTGCTGTATCGCGCCGCCGGCATCGAACCAACCACGAGCATGGGCTGGAAAGCCTACACGATGGCGCTGCTCGTGTTCAATACGCTTGGCACCCTGTTCGCCTATGGCGTGCAACGCTTGCAACAATGGCTGCCGTTCAACCCGCAAGGCTTGCTCAACATCAGTCCCGATTCCTCTTTCAATACCGCGATCAGCTTCGCTAGCAACACGAGCTGGCAAGGCTATGCCGGCGAATCGACGATGAGTTCCCTGACCCAGATGCTCGCTATCAATGGCCAAGAATTTCTCTCGGCCGCCACCGGCATTGCGGTCGGCTTTGCGTTCATCCGTAGCCTCGCCTCAGGTTCGACCAAAGTCATCGGCAATTTCTGGATCGATCTGGTGCGTGTCGCCCTGTATGTGCTGTTGCCGATCGCCGTGCTGTTCGCCGCTTTCCTGATGAGCCAGGGCGTGATCCAGAACTTTCACGCTTGCAAGAACATGACGCTGATCGATCCGATCACCTATTCCCATCTCAGGCAAGAATCGGATGGACAAGCACTGAGGGATGCGCAAGGCAATCCGGTCACCGAAACGCTAGTCGTGAAAACCCAGACGCTGGCGCTGGCCCGGTCGCCGCCGAGGCAGCGATCAAGCTGCTCAGCAGCGACGGCGGAGGGTTCTTCAATGCCAACTCCGCCCATCCTTACGAAAACCCAACGCCACTGGCGAATTTTGTCGAAATGGCAGCTCGAGTCGCTAAATTTTGGGAGAGGCGAGGTTGGAAAACTGCCCGAACTGTGCCCCTGGCAAGCTGGCCATGACTGCATCCGTGACCAGTGCCACCGCGGGCTGACTGACGCAAAGGCAAACCTCCATCCGATGACTACGCTCACATGCCGCAATTTGCATGAATTCCGTTTCCGCCCCGCATATGCGTGTCACCAATTGCCGCAGCACCGTGATCGAGCCGGCGTCGACCGTCAAGTGCATCACGCATCTAGGCTTCGGCGCAGCTAAGCCGGGAGCGCCCGCGCGGGACCGCTGCGCTGACGGAAAAGGAAGAGATGAAAGCAAAATGAACCCCTAGTAACAGTCGTTGATGTGATAGGTTAACACTTCGAGCGCGAAAGTTCTCCAAAAAATGAACGCATACCGCATAAAAATCGCGAATGAAGGGACAAGGTGGAGCGGCGTCGCCAAATATGAGACAAGGGGATCCCACCAGCTGGTTCAAGTCGAATTCCTTTGGCCATGGCCGCGCAAAGCGTCTTTTTGCCGTCATTGCACAGCACGGCTTTGCCGGCAACCCATAAAATCACGGTTCGGCTCAGTTTTCAAAATTAATTCTTGGCACTATTTCCTCAGAAAAGTGCTATTCCATACCAATAGTTCATCCCGAATTGAAAATCCGAATGCGCTCACACGGCAGAGCTTTGGTCCGCCATTTATCAATAACAATGCTTTCCCCCCGTATAACGGCTTTCTTGCACTATCCCGACCAGGAGGATATGATTGGATGACTATGACGGCACATACATCCCACCCAGACATTATCAAGCGCCTCAAACGGGCTTCGGGGCACCTTAAAAGCATCATCGACATGCTCGAGGGGGATCGCGGCTGCATGGAAATCGCCCAGCAGTTGCAAGCCGTCGAAAAGGCCGTCACCAATGCCAAAAAGACATTGGTGCACGACCATATTGACCATTGCCTCGAACATGCGGTAAAAAAAGGGCCCCGCAATGCAGAGGACACCATTCGTCAATTCAAGGACATCACAAAATATCTTTAAGCATGCACCATGCCGCGCCATTAGAAACGGTTTCAATCGCTCTTGAGGATTGCGGGCGCAGCCAGCACCCGTTTTCGGCGCCGGCAGCGCCCGCCCCAGGCGTTCCGTCAAACTCCGCTCGACTGACCAAGGGCAAGCTGCACCATCTTAAAAATCAACATGCCGGCGGCCAGCACCAGGTAGCCGCGCAACACCATCATCCACATCCGGTTAAGTAGGCTGATCTGAGCGGGCGGCAGTTCGCCGATCGGCGGCATGCGCCACGTGTCACGCAAGGCCTTGTCGAGCGGCTGGTTGGCAACTTTGCCGATTCCGCGCATCCGTTCGTATCCTTTCATGCCTAGAGCCGAGGCGATGGTCAAGACCACGCCGACGCCCAATATCCATAAAATCTGCGACTCGCCAATGCCCGGAAAGAGCACAGATGCGGTTAGGATAATCGACATCATGACCAGCACGGCAACGACGGCGCCCGCAAAATAATTGACGAGGCGTGAATTGACCCACGGGCCAAGCACATCTTTGTCATTGCAAAGTAGCAGCAGGAACACGGTGGCGCTCGGCAGGAGCACTCCAGCCAAGGTCTGCACCAAATTGGTCAGCAGGCCCAGAGGGGCGCCCGGCGTTAGCACCAAGGCCGCTGCGATGGCAATCAAGCCGCAGTACACGGCATAAAATCCCTTCGCGTCGCCGGCCTTGCGGTGCAGGGAGTGCTTGAGCGACAGCACATCGCCAAGCGCGTAGGCGGTCGACAAGGATACGGCGGACGCGCCAATGATGCTGGCGTCAATTAAAGCCACGGCGAACATGATGCCAGGCACGCGCCCGAAATATTTTTCGATCCCGTTGGCGACCGTACCCGCGTCCACAAAGTGGCCAAACTCAGGCTTGCCGCCAAAGGTTTGCGCGCAGAACGCCATCATCGCGACGGCGCCCACGATGACGATCACGATGCCGAGCCACAAGTCGATGCGCTCATACTTGATGAAGCGCGGCGTGATGCGTTTGTCGATCACATAGCTTTGCTGGAAAAACAATTGCCAGGGTGCGACCGTGGTGCCAACAATGGCGATAATCAAGAGCATCACTTCGCTCAACTTGCTGTGGGCCGGCATGGCTGGAATCACGAAGTCATGCGCGATCTGAGCGAGCGGAGGATGGATCATGAGCACGATTGGCACCAACAACAAGCTGCCCATGACGAGCAGCATGGCGAAGCGTTCAAAACGGCGGAAGTTGCCCGTTGTCGCAACGGCCATGATGATGATCGCCGCCGCCACCAAGCCCCATAGTTTCGAGACCCCGAGATATTCCATGCCAAGGCTGATCCCGATGAATTCGGTGACGATGGTCAAGCCGTTCAAAATGAACAGGTCGATCACGCTGAAGGCGCCCCAGAATTTCCCAAAACGCTCGAAAATCAGGCGCGCATGACCAACGCCCGTGACCGCACCAAGGCGCAGCACCATTTCCTGGTTGATATAGAGCACCGGCACCAGCATCAAGAGCGTCCACATCAAAGTGGTGCCGTAGTTTTGCCCGGCCTGGGTATAGGTGCCAAAAGCGCCGGCGTCATTGTCGCCGACCATGACGATCAAGCCAGGGCCGATAATGGCCAGCAAGGTTTTGACCTTGCTCCACCAAGTGTTGCGCGGAGTATGATCGTTGGCGCCGATCGATCCGAAAGCGCCATGAATATCGCCGACGTGGGCGTCATCTAGGGCGGCGCCACGAGCGGCACTGCGAGCGACCGGGACTATTTTTAGCGTTGCGTTTCCGGGCATGATATTCTCCTCAAAATGCGGTGTGGATGCGAACGCTCGTGACGTTCATGCGAGTAGGTTTAAGCTTAATAGTCAGCGTGCAAACGGATCCCATAGAATGCGACCGGGCCGCGATCGCGGTTATAGGCGGGATTAGTGACATGCTGATAGTCCAAAGTCAGTGCCACATGCGCCATCAAACGCAGGGAGTAATACATCTCCACGATTTTTTCCGGCCCATAATTTAAAGCCCCGTCGCCGACCAGGACGCCCAAGCCGCCCGCCGCAAAATAGTCGCGCGCGTCGTTTGACAAGGCGTTGACGACGGCGGCAACGCCGACCGTGTCATCATGACGGCCCCAACGATCGCCTTTTAGAGACAGTCCGGCGGACAGCGATTTATTGATGTCGGTAAATTCATAAGTCTCCTTGCTGCCGCCATTTTGGCTGAGCCGTGCAAAAACGCCGATGTCGGACGACAATTCCTGCTCCAGGTTAAGGGCCAATCCGGAGCGCGAGCCGAAGCGGCGAACCAGCGCCACGTCCGGCGTAGTGCCCGTCGCCAGGCCCAGTTGCACGGCATCTTGGTAGCTTGCCATGTTGCCACGGTTGACGAACGCGAGAAGCTTCATCTTGCCGGGGTGGCCTTGCCATTGATGGCGCGCTTCCGCTTCCGCGATTACGGAATATTCGCTGAAATCGACACCCGCAACTTTGCCGTTCGGAACGGAGGACAGTTGAAACAGTCCTCCCCGCAGCGTCCACCAGTCCTGCGTCCATTCCGCTGCACCTCCAAACGTATAACCCCATGAGTCCGCCGCATAGTCAAACGTACCGGCCTCGATCACCGACCAGTTCAGAAAATCTGCACGCGTATCGTGTGCATAGCTGTTGGTGTCAAAGATGTCGACGACGGCGAACTTGCCGAGCGTCAGCGTGAGATTGTCGGCCGCCTGGGTTCCCCCCAATTGATTGGCCGCCGCCTCAACCTTTTCTTCCGCGCCGCCGAGGGGAATCACTTGTCGGATGAAGGCTCTAGGCAGGCGCAGGTAAGGCGCGTTGGAACCCAATTTGTACGCCCCTCCATTGGGAAAGCCCGCCACGCCGACTGTATTGTCAAAGCCAAAGCCTTGATCAATTTCCGGATTCAGCCAAAATTCCGCGCCGCGCCACAGGCGCACCCCTGCAAATAGGGTTATATCCGTTGTTTCTTCCATGGGGCCGCTGGCCGACAAGCTGTTGCGTCCACTGTAAGGCGACGTAAACACGGAATGTTTTTGCGTTATATTTGTCAATTGTCCATGCAGCGCCCATGCCTCATTGTCCGGCGCACCCAAAGCGTCCGGCTGCGATGGCGAGGACGCGCCAGCAATATCTGCGTCATCGGCCATGGCAAACGGGCTATGCAACGCGAAAAAAAGACCGACGCCTGCGACAACAGCGAGCGCCAGTAGCGTTTCACGAAAAGATTTTCTGATCTGAATCATATTTTTTTAAAAACTTTTTAAAGACAAGGTATGGGCGCCATGGATTAACTGCGACACTATCGACGCTTGAAGAACCCGTCATTGCGTCGGCAGCGCAAAACGGGGTTGTAGCCGCGGCGACATTCGGGCATGCCAGATATCAAACACATCCATAACTTGGGCGCCGGCCCAGCAAGCGCGCGATCAAGCGTTTAAATGCGGAGGCAACGAACGGCGCCTCCTGCACCTGCAATGCACATTGGGGGTAGATGTCGGGTAGATTTGGGACGAGAAGTGCGAAATTCATGGTGCTGCTCCTTTACGTTCAAGGTAAGCATCAGAGCAGCTCGTCGGTTACATGGATCGGCGCACCAAGAAGGTCGCCGAACACATTTCATCCGAGCAGCCCCAAGATGCGATTAGGGGAATGCGGTGCCTAGGTAAGCAACAATGACTGTCATCGGTCATGATTGACCTCCGGTGCGTTGATCAAAACTTACGCGTAGTTGCGCAAGTTACCGTTTCCAACTCGTGCCCACGCACATCCGTGGCAAATTCCGCCTGCTCTATAGAATCTCAGCTTCAGCCAAGCATGGCCAACCATTTGCGGGCAGATTGTCCAGGCGGCCCGAGTCGCGCCGCGGATTTACCGCAGCACAGGCGCAGCGTAAACGCGCGCCATCCGAGCTGAGCCATGCTAAATCTTCGACGATCAAGCCGAAAAAACAGCGGTCAATAAAATGTAGTGGGGGGGCAAACAGAGTATGGACAACGGGACGCCGTCCATATCGGGAATACCACCATCCGCCTGCGGCAAGATGATGGCAAGAAACCTTGCGTGATCTTATCGGGACGGAGCCAAAGCGTACGCTTGGCAGCTACAATTACCTGAACAAGTACCCACGAAGGGACTCCAAAAAATGAAAACAGAATAATTATAAACTTGGAACCGGGGCGATGTAAAGGTTAATTATCCTATCCAGGAGGATACGCCAATAATGAAACAAATAGCCCTCAATAAAGATCGACGCTGTCAAAAGTGGCGCCCGACACCGGCAGCGTACCGGCTTCGTTTGCTACAAATTACATCAATGCATCCACCATGACAGTGCCGATTCAGTCTCATTAGCGTGCTGCTCGTCAGATCGCATTATGGATGATGGTCATGACCGGCACATGACATGATGCGCGCTTTTTTTGGCTGTTCATTGATACTTCTCGGACCTACGCCCACCCGTTTTCAGCAATAAAATCGGGAACTTCTGAGAATGTCAAACTCCCTAACAAGCATCGGCAAGTGCTATCTGGCTACAGCCACGAGCGCTCAAGTGTCGGATAAAGATAGCCGGTCCCGTTGGGCAAACCGAAGCCAATGATGAAGGATGGCGTAAATCGTCGCTGGTTCGGATTTGTGCCGCCGCGTTCTTTTTTTGCATGACGATATTTGGGGGTGAACATGTTTGCGCACGCTCAAAACAAGGGCACGGTCACCGTGCCTAGCAACTACTCCGTAGAACAGACCATGGACAGGTTGCTTGCCATCGCAGCGGCAAAAGAAATCACTATATTTTCCAGAATCAACTTTGCGGCGGACGCCGCACGAGTTGGGTTGACGATGCGGGATGCGCAGTTGCTAATTTTCGGCACCCCCAGCGCAGGCACGCCCATCATTCAAGCCGCGCCGCTGGCAGCCCTCGACCTGCCTCTTAAGATACTGGTGTGGGAAGACGTCGGCCAGAAAATATGGGCAACTTACAATGCCTTGGATTATCTGGGGGCGCGCCACGGAATTTCGAGGCAATTACTAAAACCGCTTGCCGGCATTGCCTCCATGGTGAGCCAGGCGGTACAGCCCGATTGACATTGGCTAATGCGATACGACGTTGCGTCCGCAGTTCGCGGCGCCAGCCATGGTGGCGCCTTTCATCGAGCACATCGCGCGACTGATCAATGAGGCAGCCTTGCTCTGCACTGCCGTTTGGTGGCCCCGTTGGGACAACAAGCTCATTTATCGCGCCTTTTTGGTGACGGCGATAAGAACACCGAAGTTCGGGCCGAAATCAGAATCCTCTCCCGGGTACATGCGGGATATATTGCCGTCGAGGTAAAGCGCATCCGTGCATCCGATTCTATCGAGCAAAAATTGCGCAAACGCGTAAAAACTGATAGGGCCGCGAGATATCGCCAGCACGACGTTGCGCGGCGAAGTCGTGCATACGGCATTGCGGATCAAGCGGTTCTCCGACTGGGTAGAAAAAATCGTGTTGATTTTTCCATTCTGTATCAAAAGCGGACCCGATTGAGTGGCGAACAGCACACCGGGGAATAAAGCCTCGCGCTCGGTGGCAAAGCGGTCGGTATCAACAATATCGGCCTTTTGATCGTGAAGGAGAAAAACCCCATTTGGCTGCAAATAAAAATTGCCATAGGCATTTTTGCGCACATTCAACTTGCGTAGAGTGACACCTTTCTCGATGTACAAACCGCGCGGTCGATAATCTTCGTCATAAATGCCCGCATTGGTCGCACAGACGACGTCGTCTCCTTGCGTCCGCAGCCAAGCTTGCAATCTAGGAAAGCGCCCCAGCAACAGCTTCTCGCTATCCCTCCAGAACATGCGCACCGTATCCCGTTGCAAGTCGATTTTACAAGTGCTGATCACAAGATCGTGGTATTGATAATCAATCAGTTCGGCGCCACTACAGGGAACAATGCCGATTATTAGCAAGCTGAAAAACTGCATCAGCCGGCCAAAGACACGCCCGCTCAATTCCAATTGACAAGCCTTACATTTCTTCAAATTTTCACATAAGTAATTATTCAACACTTCCCTCCTCTGATTCCTCTCTTGGCACGATGGTGCTCAAGCCCAAAGTGAATTGTCGGTGCCATTTTTTTCCGCCCTTATGATTAGGTGGCTTTCCGACAGGGGTAGCGCGAGGAACGAAAGCTTGCCAAAAAGCCTTCGTAACGGTGAAGAACATTTTATACCATATGGGATGTATCGGTCCGTGGTTTGGAACGCTTTGTGATCGTCCGGTTTCATCTTGAGCTTGCGAACACCATTTCGCAAGCATGGCCAAGCCCGTCTCAGCGTCAAAAAACCGCCGTTTCGTGCAGGATGTCCGAATTAAAACTGAAGGAATGCGGTTTTATTCACTGCCGCCCGCATTGTTTTTGGGTCGTCCCGCAGCTGCCATTCGCTCCAACTCACTTCGTTCATCGAGCGCGGCCAGCACCTGTTCCGGGTTCATCGCCCGCTGCAGTTCCGCGGCATGAGAATCATGGCGGTTTTTGACATTGGGCAAGTCGCGCCTCAATTCCTCTAGTAGGTCAATTAGCTTGGCAACCTTTTGTTCTGTCAATAGAGTTACTTTCAGGTCCAGATGCGCCCGTTGTTCCGCAATTTTTGCAAGCCGGTTCTGGGTGGACAACACCGAGGTCGCTGTCAACAACGCGCTCAGACCCACAATCCCTTGCAGCCAGAAAAAAGGCGCCGGATCGAATGCGACCATGCCAAACTTGCGCAAGATAATGTTAGCGAGCATCCAAAGCGCAACAAAACCCAAAATAATGGCAAGAAAAACCGGTTGTCCGACAAAGTTACTGATCCATTCAAGGCAACGCTGCGAGCGGCTTATCTTTTGTTCTTCGCGCGTATAGAAGTCCAAAACGGCCGCAATATTCTGCCCGGTCTGGTTGGATTCGGATTCGCTTCCTGCACCAAGGGAATCTGACGGCGGCGCCGACGCAGCTGAAGGTTTAGGTTCCATTCACGCATACTACCCTTAACACGGGAACTCTGTGGTTCAAGGCCCAGGAAATGCCAATGAAGATTGATTGACTCCCAGGCAAATGCCGCGCTGTTGCGCGCCCGTAGTGGCGCGGCGTTTGACGGACGTATTCAGCATGAAATCCAGTTGCCATGGATATGCGCCCGCCCGCAGATTTTGGCGAATTGTCCCAGACACTATTCCAGAACTATGGTTTTCACGCATGGCCGCTTCGCGCCAGCCAGGTACAATTTATCGGTCGACAAAGCGATCTCATCGACGTTGAACAAGACGGTTGAACGCGTGAACAGGACACGATACCGGGATCGTGTCGGGGAAACCGTTCGCTAGGCTGTAACATTTTTAGCCTGGGAGAAAGCCAATTTTCGTGCTGCGCAGCACGCGTGCGATGCGGGGCAAGACATGCTCTATCGTCATCTCATGCAATTCTGCCGAGGCGCTTGCGCACGCAGGCTCCACTAAAATAACGTTATAGCCACGCTCCCACGCTTGGCGAGCAGTAGATTCGACGCCGAAGTTGGTGGCAATGCCACCTAACACAATCGTCCGTATGCCCCGTCTGCTCAATTGCAGATCGAGTTCGGTGCCGTAAAAGGCTCCCCATTGACGTTTCGTGATACGAATATCGCCAGCTTGCGCCAGTCCCTCAGCCAGCTCGCTCCAGGCGTCGGGCAGACCACCCTCCGGTCGGGGCGTGGGCCGATCCACGAGCGGCGTCGGGGCATCGGCGAAGTCTCTAGCGAAGGCGACGTTGACCAGCACAACCTGCGCTCCGGCGGCGCGAAAAAGCTGGGCCAGGCTTTTGCCCGCCGCTAGCACCTCTTGTCCTGAACGCGGCGCCAGGGGCATGCCAATAATGCCGTTTTGAAGGTCAATTAGTACCAGTGCGGTGGATTTCGGGTCGAGATCAGTCATGTATTTTTTCTGAGTCAAATTGCTAGACGTCTCGCATGGGACGGGATGGCTAATAGCGAATAATGTAAGAAGAGCAGCACTAAAGTCAAGCGCCCGCCGGCGCCAATGCGAGCGCGGCGGACATGGGGCGCCCCTGCCGGCCTTGCATCAACGACCAAGGCGACCGCCCCAAGCTGTGAAGTCATGGCAACGCGCAGACACCGGGCGCGGGTGCTAGATGATGCCCGCCGTGGCGAACCAGATTAGGGCTGGGCTCGTGCCAAATGATGAGCGCTTAGCTATTATCTGCAGAGCTGATGGCGACCGAGGCTGAACCTGGTGCGCTCGCTGCCAGCTGCCGCCGGCGGTTTGGATTTTTCAATCGGCCTTTGGATGGGAGGGCCGCACCCGCCCTCGTTCGTGACAGACGTTAAGCGGCCAACAACTCATCATAAAGGGCGGAAAATTCGTTACTTAACTTATGGTTCTTGTCGAGATGAATCATAGGCAGGCATTGCTGATGCGACTCACGAATGACGATCGAGCTGGAAAGTTTGGTGTTAAAAACGGGCAAGCCCTGCGCAACCAACTCATCAACGAGGCGCTGAGGCAAGTTCGCCCGGCGCTGAAATTGATTGACTATAATTCCCTCGATGCGGAGCGCGGAATTATGGTCGCAGCGAATCTCGGCGACATTGTCCATCAGCGTATATAGCGCTTCTCGCGAAAAATCATCGCAATCAAACGGAATCAGGCAGGTGTCAGCGGCGATTAGCGCGGACTGTGTAAAGAAATTATATGCGGGCGGTGTATCAATGAAAATTTCATCATATTCCTTGCCCAACTCATTCAGTGTGTCGCGCAATTTATATATTTTGTGACGTGAATCGAGCTTGGATTGAAGGTCGCCAAGGCCGGCGCTGGACGGCATCAAAAACAGATTATCGAACCGGGTTGGGTGGATGTAGGTACTCGCCGCTTTCGGAAAAAAACTATATCCCAGCGTTTCCTCGAAATAATTGGCGATCGTCGGCGCCACTTCTTTCGCCGCGTCACCAAGCAAATAACGACTTGAGTTGCACTGCGCATCCATGTCGATCAACAGCGTCCTCTTGCCATTATAAGAGGCAATTGCTGCAAGATTGACGGCTATGGTCGATTTGCCAACTCCACCTTTTTGGTTAAATATTATGCGCTTCATTATTACCCTTTGAATAACGTCATTTTGAGCGGCGGCGCCAAGCAACTGTTTCCCTTAATGTAAGGTCCTATGCGCTAACAGCGAGAACGAGTGCCAAAGAGATCGGCGTTGCGGGCGCCAAGGCCCAGGAACTTTACCCTGAACTACTTCCATACGCAATACCCCGCAAACGCGATTTCTTATACCGCCGTGAAGTCACCGACACGGTCCACCCGTGTAGCGCCCGTCAGCTCTACTGTCCTGCCGGGGCAGGGCTGTCGGTGCTTGGCTGTCTTCTTTGAAACATCAAAATTAACGCCACCATGAGCGCCGCGATAGTCAGGGACGAAGAGATGCGGCTCAACTGGAGGCCACCTTCGGCGTAAGATTTGGTGAGGGTGTCACCCAGCGTGGCGCCAAGGGGCCGCGTCATCACATACGCGCTCCAGAAAAGCAAACTCGCCGGGATTCGCTTTAACCAAACATGCGCTGCAGCCAAAAGTGCAATCAGGCCAGCGAACAGGAGGGCGCCGCGCTCGAATCCGAGACCGGCGCTGGTAGCAACAAAATCGCCGAGCGCCGTGCCCAAGGTGTTGGAGACCAAAATCGTCGTCCAGTAGAAGATTTCTTCCTTCTTTGTCGTGATGTTCTCGAACTTAATTCGTCCAACAACACGGCGCCAAATAAAAAGGACGGCGAGGACGCCGCAAAACAGCGCTATTGACGATTTCACATAACCGAATCCTGCCGTGCGGTCTAGATAGTCTGACATTGTCGTGCCGACCGTTGTGGTGGCGACCACGACTGCCCAGTACGAGAAAGGGTGATAGCGCTTCGTCCCCACCTGGTTGGCAAGCGCGATACCAAATAACGAAAGAAAGATCACACTGGCGACGCCATATCCGAGATTCAACGTCATTGAAACAGCGTCACCGCCGGTCTCGCCCACTGTCGTCGCGAGGATCTTCACCAACCAGAACATGACGGTGACCTGCGGCACCTTACTGGCTAAAACGTTGCTGAACTGTACATCTGACCTTGAAATCGCCGTCATCACATTTCTTTCATAAGTAGCTCAACTGATCGCCTTGAAAGCAAAAGCGACTTGTTATCAAATTTTCGATCCCCGAGTGCGTTCAACTGTTTGGCCGACGGCTGAGGGAGAAACGGCGCAGATCGTGCTTTTGTGGCTATTGGCGGGCTGATGTGGGATCCAAACACATCGCTGCGCACCGCGGCGCGACAACAGTTGGTGACTTGAAAATGCCGGGGGTAGTTTTCCGTTGCGTTTTTCCGGATAAGGTGCGCAGCAAGATCTGGCGCCGCCATGCCTTGTCCACGAAATTCGCAGCGACACCCCCGTTTTTGCTAATGAAAACTGGGGACGTGAATCAAGGTGGGCGCCGAATCGCTTTCAAGCCTCTTTTTCAAAAGGGATGCTGATCGATAAAACAGTCCCCTCGCCGGTACTGTTGATGATGAATTCGCCGCAAAGCGAACTCACGCGTTCTTTGATTCCCACGAGTCCAAATGAATTTTCCTTTCTTCTGTCATCCGGATTCATGCCGATGCCATTGTCCTTTACGGTCATTGAAAATGCGCGATCATTCCGACTTAGCGTAATCTCGGCCTTGGTCGCTCGCGCATGGCGCGTAATATTACTCAGCGATTCCTGCAAGATCCGGAAAACCGTCAGGGCTTGCTCATCCGGGAGCGCGAAAGCAAACGTCGTTTCAATTGTCAGGTGGCATGCAATCCCGCTGGTTCGCTGGAACCCCTTTAACTGCCATTCGATCGCCGCCTGCAATCCCAATTCCAGTTCGAAAGGGCGTAGATTGTTAATGATGGACTTGACCGATTTGATCGTGGCATCGACGTTTTCGAGCGCAACACCGACCCATGCGTGAAGGCGTGGATGGCCTCGGGCCGTACGCGAATGAAGCATTGAAATATCAATTCGCAAAGCCAGTAAATTTTGTCCCAAGTCGTCATGAATTTCACGCGCGATGCGTTTACGCTCTTCTTCTTTGACCCGCTCCTGATGCGCTAAGAGTTGAAGCAAGCTGTTTTTCGATTGCTGCAGCGCTTCTTTCAAACGCAGTAGATTGCGCACCCGCAACCATAATTCGGCCCGGTCTACCGGTTTCGTCAAAAAATCTTCCACCCCGGCATTGAGACCAGCCAGCCGGGCGCTGCGGTCGATTTGGGCCGTCACCATGATGATCGGGATATTCGCGGTATCAGGGTTAGCTTTGAGTATTCTCGCCATCTCGTAGCCGTCCATGCCCGGCATCATGATATCGAGCAAAATCAAATCCGGGGCCGATTGTGCGATTGAGGCCAGCGCCGCTTCGCCGCTGGCCTCGCTTATCGTCAGGTAGCCTTCGGCGCGCAGCAGCGCTTCGAGCAGCTTGCGGTTGTGAATTTCATCATCGACGATGAGGATGGTGGCGCTGGCGCGGCTCACGGCGTCTGCCGTCTGGAATGGGCTGTATTTGCCGCTGGCGGCGTTCCCTTGGCCAACAGCGTGTCAATCAATGCGTACAATTGTTGATAGCGTAAAGGTTTGGCGAGATACGCATCGCAACCGGCTGCCTGGCTTTTTTCCTGGTCCTCTTTCATCGCCAGCGCGGTCAATGCAATGACGGGAATGGCGGCGGTGGCCGGATCCTGTTTTAGCACCGTCGTGGCCGCCAATCCGTCCATACCAGGCAGCTGCAGGTCCATCAGGATCAAGTCGATCTGGCCGGCCCGCGCCAGGGTCAAGCCGGTCTCGGCATCGACGGCGCACAGCACCGTATGGCCAGCATTACGCAGCAAAAGCGAGGCCAGTTTCATGTTCGCCGGATTGTCTTCTATGATTAGAACTCTGGCCATTTGCTACCTCCCTAACGTGAGAGCAAGGCGCGCCTTACCTCGGTGATCAAACGGGTTTGATTGAATTTGGATTTTTCCACAATGGGGATGACCTTGCCCGGATTGCTATTTAGCACGGCACGGTCGTGCGCCGTGATCTGTTTGGCAGTCACCACCAGGATCGGGATGCGCGCCGTATTGGTATTGCGCTGGAGCGCTTCAACGACATCGAATCCGCTCACATCTGGCATCATCAAATCGAGCAAAATCAAGTCCGGTCGCAGCCGCTCGGCCAGGATAATCGCCTCGTTGCCGCCATACGCGCGCACCACCGCATAGGCCGGGCTTGGCAAGAAAGCGGCAAGCACTTCGACCGCTTTCGGATCATCATCGACGACTAGGACCGTGTGGGTATGTTCGGATGCTGGATGCAGGCCCAGATTGGCTAGCGATGCTTTCAGCTGGGCGCGGCTGATCGGTTTTTGAAGTACGGCAGCCGCGCCTCCGGCCAGTGCCATATTGCCCTCGGCCAGACCGGAAATAATCACCACCGGCACTTGGGCCAGAGTGCTGCTGCCACGTATTCGCTGGAGAAACTCCCNNCGCCAAGCGCGCTCGCGGCGCCACCGTTGTCAGGCAGGGTGGCCGCGGCTTGAAGCGGCGTGCGCAGAGGCAACCAGACGGCGAAGATCGCGCCCTCGCCCTCGGCGCTCGCCACAGCCACGGCGCCGCCATGGAGTTCCGCTAGTTGTTTGACCATCGCCAGACCGAGACCGGTGCCTTCGAATTTGCGGGCCAGGCTACTGTCGATTTGCCGGAAGGCTTGGAACAACTTCGCCATGTTTTCCTTGGAAATGCCGATGCCGCCGTCGCTGACGGATATTTCAAGAAATTCATTGTATTCATTGTCGGACAAGGGAAAGCTGTGCACTGGCCAAGTGCCAGGCAGCGTGCCAACGCTCGTGCGCGAGACCCGCCGCGTGCGCAAGATCACGCGCCCGCCGCTGGCACTAAATTTGACGGCGTTCGACAGCAGGTTGTAGACGATTTGCTTGGTCTTGCGCATGTCCAACAGAGGCACGCCCAAGTCGTCGCCCGTGTCGAGTTCGAGATGGATGCGCTGGGCCGCCGCCTTTTCCCGCACAATCGACAAGCTGTTCGACAGCAGGCTGTTCAAATCGACGGCCTCCAGTTCGAGGGCCATCATGCCCGCTTCCACCTTCGACAAATCGAGAATGTCGTTGATCAAGGAGAGCAAGTGCTGCCCGCTGGTGAAGATATCGCCGATATATTCATGCTGGGTATCGCTCATCTGTCCCATCAAGCCATCCTTGAGGGCTTCGGAAAAGCCGATGATGGCATTGAGCGGTGTGCGCAATTCGTGCGACATGGTGGCCAGAAATTCCGACTTCATGCGGCTGGCATGCTCCAATTCAATATTTTTCTGTTGCAAGGCGCGTTCGAAACGCTTGCGCTCCGTCACATCGCGCGCCGCCGCGAAGACGCCTTGCAATTTACCTTCACGGTCATTGAAGGTGCTCGCGTTGTACGACACCACCGTCTCATTCTCGTTCTTTGCACATGCGGTCAACTCGTAATCGGCGACCTTGCCTTCGCGCAATACTTGGCGGATGCCTTGCTCGGCGAGCTCGGGATTGGTGAAAAAATCTTTGAACGGCGTACCGATCAATTCTTCCCGGGTGTATCCCGTGAGCGCCATCATCTGCTGATTCACGTCCGTGATGGTGCCTTGCGGATCCGTCGTCATGAGCGCGTCGATATTCGATTCGATCAGGGAGCGGGTATAAAATTGCTGGTCGCGCAGTTGCTGATCGAGCAGCACCCGCGCCTCCTCGACTTGCTGGCGGGCCGTATTGTCGGTGCCAATCAATAAGTAGCCGATAATGTTTTCCTGTGCATCGCGCAGCGCCGTGACGGAAACCGTGGCAGGAAAGCGGCTGCCATCGTTGCGGATTTTGGTCAGCTCGTAGATATCCTCGATGCCGCGTGAGGCCTTAAATACGAGCGCCTCAAACCCGGGCGCAATCGGCATATCAAATTCCACGCTCAGCGCCGCTGCACGCACAATCAATTCTTGCGGATCCGAGATGTCGGCCGGCGTAATCTGATTGACGACATCGACGGCTGCAAAGCCCAGCATGCGCTCGGCACCGACATTGAAAATCTGGATCACCCCTTTTTCATCCGTGGCGATGCAGGAAAAATAGGCGCTATTGAAAATGGCGTCTTGCAAAGCGCCCGTCTTGAGCAAGGTTGTTTGGCGCTGAAGTTGCGTGATGCCGTCGACCGGCTCACCAAGATTGCTATTCGACATAAATTCTTTCGCACAAACGATCACATCCGCGCCCACAACCAGCAACGCTAATGCAGGATACACTCACGGGCGCCCACTTTGCGCACTAATAACACGAACTAGTCGATCGCCAGGGAAAAAACTGGAGAATTTAACGAAATATGAAAATCTTATCAGAAACCCGTGCTTCACGGCAATATGGATTTTTTCGATCCTTCGTCTTGCCGCGCCGGCGAATATGTTACCGGGCTATGCGCGATGGAATTGTCGACGCCGGCAATCAAAAACCCTCCAGCGGCCATGGCACAGCTCCCTACTGACTGAAAATAATTCCCTAGGCGCACCTTTCCGAAAATTTTAGCATGTGAAATTGCGCATGGTAGCTAAACTGTGTTACAAACACTGCCTTATGAACTCGCAAAATTCTTCGCTTTCTCGACCGCATCCCTCCCCCATCATTCATGGTGATGAGGATTGTTTTATTCTCACTCAAAACGTACTACGAGATGCTGACGAGCACGCCGCAGGTCTACAGCACTGGCAGCAAGAATATGAGCAGCTCTCCGGCGGCGTTTTCGCCGGATCCCTCGATGAAATATGGTTTGGCAACATACAGATGTTCCGCGAGCGCACCAATCAAATTTTGCATGAAACCGGGCAATCGTGGGGCGGATCGCGCACCATTGCTGTCACCATCGACGCCATCGGCGAGGGCCTATTTTCCGGAACTACTCTAAATAGGGGATCTCTGTTTACGCTGGGCGGGGACGGGGTCTTGGACTTTCGAACCCCAAAACAGCTAGACGTCATTGCCGTTACCACCGGCGCCGAGGAATTGCGCGAGTTCGCCTATGCCGTGTGCGACATCGATATCGAAGACAACCTCGCCACTTCCGGAGTTCTCAACCATTCTGTCGACGCCGCTCATTGCCTGGGCCAATTTCTGGAATTGTTGCTAAGCAGCATCAAAGATTCCCCTTATATTTTAAATCACCCCCAAATCAGAAAAGAGATTGAAGAGGAAATTCTCACTAATTTGGTGGTCGCCACCAGCGATGCCGGACCGAGCAACCAGATGGTCACCGGACCTTCACGCAAGAGCGTAGTGGATAAAGCGAAAGCCTACGTGCTCGAGCACCATGAAGATCCCGTTACCGTCATCGATCTATGCAAGGTGCTGCAGATCTCGCGGCGCACTCTGCAATATAGTTTCGAATCTGTACTCGATATTAATCCAGTCACTTATCTGCGCGCCATCCGGCTCAACCGGGTCCGGCGCGCCCTGAAGGTCGGCTCCGGAGTCACCAGCATGACGGTGGCCGATATCGCGGCCCGCTGGGGTTTCTGGCACCTTTCCCGCTTTGCCTGTAACTACAAGCAAATGTTCGGCGAACTTCCGTCGGAAACTTTACGAAAGCACCCTTATTAGGCAGCCGGGACTTGAAGTTGGTGGCGCACTATTTTCCCAGCCCGTGCCATGTCGTCTCTTGACGTTGAGAGCGGCTAGTTGCGGCCTCGCGCGCGATAGGCGCGTTTTCAGTTCACGGGATGGCCCGAGGCGCGCAACTCATCGGTAATTTTCCGCCTGAGCGCCGTGATGTTTTCCGGCCTATGGTTGCGCAAGGCGTGCACTTCCGCCTCGGAATAGGGCTGGAAGTCCGGCGGCATGGATTGCTCGGCCATGGTGCGGATAATCCAGTTCAGTTCGCTCGCCAACTGCGCGTCGTCGAGTGCGGATTGGGACGAACCGGGAACCTGGACCAAAAAATCCCGTCCTGCCGGAAGACTCAGGAAGTTGCCGATGACCCCTTTCATGGGGGGCACGCCAATTTCCGTGGCGCCGCTGCCGTCTAATTGATGGCAACCGGCGCAATGCAAGGTGAAACGGCTGCGCCCGGCATCGGCATGCGCTGCGCCCGCCATGACGACAAGAGCGGCCACCAGCATCCGCCACAGCATGCTCGAGGGCGCCATATTCACTCCTTGAGCAAACTGCGGCGCAGGGCGCGAATCTGGGCCGGTGTCATCTTCTTGGCGCGCGCCTCTTGCACGTCGGTGGCCGTTAGCACGGGAGTGACGACCTCGTTTAGCGCCAGCAAATAATTGGCTACGGCCGCGATGTCGCCCGCCTCAAGGTGGGCAAACGAGGGCATGACGCCATTGAAGAGTTCACCCTTGACCGTGATTTTCCCCGTCAAGCCCGTTGCCAATACCTGCAAGATGTAGTGCTCCTTTGGATCTTGCAAGCCGCCCCAATGGGGCCCCGTCAAGGGCGGCGCGACACCGGGGGCGCCGCCCGCATTGGCCTGATGGCAGGCGGCGCAATTGTCGCGAAAGACGGCCCCCCCTTCGCCGGCGTGGGAAAAACCGGCCAGCGCCAGGGCCGCGCAGAACGCAGAGAGACGAAAGAGTGGAAAGGCCATATCTTTTTACTCCGCCACGCCGACGATGGTGCCGGTCGTGCAATGGAACATGGTGCTGTTGGAATTGCCCATGCACCAGTTGATGTCGTTATGCACGCCCATGCGATAGCCGGGACGTTCCCGTTCATTGGTGTTGCATAGACAACGCCCGCACGAAGTCTTGCCGCAGCAATCGTTATAACTGATCAAATAATCCACCCCGTCCTTGGGGTTGTGGCAAGTGCCGATCCACGACACCTTGGACGCCTCCGTCCCGGGCGGGCATTGGTTGACCGAGCCGCCGCAGCAGCTGCACAGATAGCCGTCCAAGGCGCAATAACGCCAGTATTCGCAGCTGGTGGGATCGTCGCTGGACTGCTTTCCTTTGCCAAGTTCGGCCGCATGGGCCGTGCCCGAGCGGTCGAAGGGCAGCACCGGCAGCGCCAAGGCGCTGCCCACCAAGACCCGTCCTATGCTGCGCAAAGCGCTGCGGCGGGACGTCGTGTGCGCCATTTTCCGAGCTGCCCGCTCCGACATTCTATCGAACCAATTCATCGCTATGCTCCCTTGTTTTTTGCAGTTGCTCTAAAATCTGGACCCGACCTGCAGCGCGCTCGACGCGCCCGGCGGGCTTTGGTTAAGCTTGTAGGTTGACGTATTGCTGGATCGAGGCCACGCCCAGTTCCTTGGCGGCAAACAAGCTCTCGATTTGCTCACGCGAATTGACCAGTCCCTTGCTGCGGACCCGGCCCTGTTCGTCGATCAGCACGCCGTACGGCAAGCGGCTGACGCGATAGGCCATGCCCAGTTCGCTCGACAGGACATATTGAAAGTCGCCTAAGCGGGCTTTTTGATAGAACGCCATATGTTCGGGCAGGTCGCCGTCGCTGGCTAGAACCACCCGCAACCAGCTGCGCTCGGCGCTTTGGATATGGCGCAAAATGGGAAGCAGCTTCTTGCAAATCGGGCAAGTTGGCGACACGAAGAAAAGCAAGGTGCTCACTTCGCCGGCAGCGCCGATCGCCAGCGGCGCGTTCATCAAGTCGGTCAAGGAAAAGCGGGGCGACGGTTCGCCGATTTTCGGCCCCGAATCCGTGATCAAGGCCCCCATCGGCGCGATGCGTTCGTACAAAACCCCGACCTGACGCGCCAGCGCCAGGACGGCTAGCACCAAAGTTGCCACCACCAGCCACAACACCCCTTGCGAGGCCCAAATTGCTTCATTCATTTTCAGCTCCTTTGTTCGTTAAGACGGGGAAGGTTGGCCAGCAGATAGTCTGCCGTCAGATACAGGCCGATGAGAGCGCCGCCGCCGGCCACGACGGTCACGCCGTCGATGGCCAGCAAGGCGCGCGCCGTGCTGTCGCAGGCGCAAATGGCGAGCAGCACCAGTAAAAACACGTTACGTCCCAACATCGGCCAGCTCAAACTGGAGCCGGCGTCGGCGACGCCGCAGCCACAGTCGATCCGGCTGCGTCCACGCAACAAGTTGATGGCGATGGCAAGGCCGAATGCGCTAACGAGAAGTGCAATGGCAAGAGCGGCAAAGGAGCGCGCCCTGCTCGCCATCAAGGCGAGCGCCAAAGCGAGCTCGAGCCAGGGCAGGAAGCGCGCTAGAGGACGCGCCAGTGCCTCCGGCAAGAGGCGGTACTCGACGACGATTTCCTCGAAATATGCCATCGCGCGCAACTTGGGAATGGCGCTGGCGACTAAGACGCCGGCGACGCAAAACGCGGCCGTCAGCCCCAGAACAGGATCGACCTGAATGAAGGAGCGCCACATCACTGCATCTCCACTTGCACCGGCATGTCGCCCACCGGCGCCATTTTGCGCTGCAGCTTCAAGCTGACGGCGTCGTAGGTGGTCAAGCTCGCCGTCTCGGCATTGATTCCGACCAAGAGAGGCGCGCCCTCATGGGTGGTGGCGAGCGCCACTTCGTGATGGGCGGGGGCGCGGCGCAACAGCTTCTTGCTGGCCAAATCGAATTCCCAGATTTCCTGGGCCGCGCTCTTGTGGCTGCCCTCCTTGCCGTGGGCATGCATCGCCAGATACAGGCGCCCCCTGGCCCCATCGATGGCCAGTGGCCCGTAGCCGCCCGGACGCCAGCCTTTCATGCTGCCAATGTCATTGGCCAGCGCCCATTTGCCCAACAGCTGGGGCGCCGCGCCATCCAAATTGACTTGGTGCAGCACTCCCTTAAACGAGATGAAGTAATAGCTGCTGCCGAGTTTTTCGCCATGAATGAATAAGGCGTCGTCATCGGGACTAAAGAACTTGGCGCTGCGGTTTTGCGACACCGGCAAGCCGTGCTCATCGAGCATGATGGTGAGCAGCGTGCCATCGCCGCACAGCGTGGAAAACTGGGCGCTGCCAAAGGACGCGGGATAAATCGACCAGCAGCCGGGCGTTGCCACTTCGCTTTGCATGGTGCGCTGGGCCAGATCGACGACGGAGACGGACGTGGCGGGAGTCGCGCCCTGGACGAAAACACGCTTGCCGTCGGCCGCTATTTGCAAAAGACCCCGATACGGCAGCGCTTGCGCGCGCTTGGCCGTCAGGGCCACTTCGCCCTTTAGCTTGAGGTTGTCCAGGTCGTAGATCTGCAAGACGTCGGCGCGCTCGCCCTTGTCGAGTCGCGAGTAATAGCCGGCGCTAATTAACAGTTCCTTGCGGTCGGGCGTTAGCGCGAACTGGCCCAGATAGCCGGTCGCGACCATTCCAAGATAAGTGCCGGTGGCGGCATCGACGATGTGCAGCCGGCCGTCGGCGATGTGGCCAATCGCCAAGTCCGCGACAAAGGCGCGCGCCGGCGTCGGCGCCGCCAGCGGCTTGACCGTCAAGCGCTCCGCCGCCTCTTCCGCCCTAGCCGAGAACAGGCAGGAAACGAGCAGCGCCGCGACGAGAATGCGGATGGTCGATTGCATGGGTTTTTCTTCCGGTCGCATGGGTTTTTCTTCCTGAACAGGGTCTGAAAACGGTCGCCACCTTGCGCGACAAGAGAATAAATAATAGGAGATGGGGTGCGCCTCCCGTTATCCCGTTTCCGTAAAAATGAGTGCAAAATGGGAAAAATGTATCAAAACCTATTGTGGAATATGGCGCCGCACGAAAAATAGGTGTATGGCGGGTCCAAATGACGACGTCGGGGTGCGGCCGGTTTCAGCCTATGCCAAGCACAATTTCGAGCACATGTTGGCGCGGGCCGAGGGTTATACTGTGCTATGCGCACAGAAAGGTGAACGAATGTCTCGAGCGGCCCTCCCCATCGATGAAACCGAGCGCCTCGCGCTGCTCTACGCTCTCGATTTACTCGATACGCCAGCGGAGCCGACTTTTGACCGTATCACGAGGCTGTTGGCGCATGCCTTGCGCGTACCAATTGCACTCGTGTCCTTGGTCGATGCGCAGCGCCAATGGTTCAAGTCGCGGGTGGGCCTGACCGCGACCGAAACTGCCCGCGAATTTTCATTTTGCGCCCACGCCATTTTGCAAGGCAATGCAATGATCGTTGGCGATGCAACAAAAGACGCCCGCTTTGCCGATAACCCGCTAGTCACGGGTCAGCCGTTTATCCGTTTTTATGCCGGCATTCCTATTCGCACTTCAGACGGCACGGCACTTGGGACGCTGTGCGCCATTGATTCGCGGCCAAGAACCTTGACGCAGGATGAACTCGATACGCTAAGCGATCTGGCCGCCCTGGTCAGTCAGGAAATTGGACAACGCGAAACAGCCCTGCTCACGCGCCGGCAAATAGAGCGGGCGAAAAACGCGGAAGAAAGCGAAGCGCGTTTCCGTTCGAGCTTCGAGCGCGCCTCGGTCGGCATCGCCATGGTGGCGCCGAATGGCGGCTTGATGAACGTCAATGACGCCTTCTGCGAAATCGTTGGCTACAGCCATGAGGAGCTGGCGCGCCTCACATTCCAGGATATCACGCACCCGGAAGACCTCGACAAGGACCTCAATTTTCTGCAGCAGTTGGTGTCTGGTGATGTGGATCACTATGAACTCGAAAAGCGCTATCTGCGCAAAAACGGTGAAACGGTATGGATCAGCCTGTGCGTGGCCAAACAGGTTGAATCGAACGGCACGTGGCAATACTTCGTTGCCATTGTCCAAAACATCCAGGCCCGCAAGAAAGCGGAGGCATCACTGGCCGCACTGCGGCGCAATCTTGAAGAACGCGTTGACGAGCGCACGCGCGAATTGCGCGCCGCCAACGAGATGTTGTCTTACAGCATGGCCCAACAGGTGCGTTTTCAGCAGGCGCTGGTCAAGCGCGAGGCCGAGCTAAGTGCGGTCATCGAAAATGCAAATGATGCCTATGTGTGCATCGACGAGGCAGGTGTGGTCAGCGCGTGGAACCGTCAAGCACAAGAAATATTTGGCTGGAGTGCCGCCGAAGCGATCGGCTGTCTGTTAGACGAACTGATTATCCCTCCCGCCATGCGCAAGGCGCACCGTGCCGGGATGAAGCGTTATCTGAATTCGGGACAAACCACGGTCCTAAATCAACGCCTGGAATTGTCGGCCATGCGCCGCGACGGCACCACACTGCCAGTTGAGGTCCGTATCGGCGCTCTCGAGCTCGATGGCCAAAAAATATTCAGTGCTTTTCTGCATGACATCTCCGAGCGCAAGCGCTCTGAGCTAGCGATGGAACGCGAAGCGCGGCACGATTCGCTGACCGGACTGCCTAACCGGCGCACCTTATTTGAGATGCTGCCGCAGGCCCTGGCCCGCTCGGACCGCAACCATACCGCTGTCGTTTTATTCTTTCTCGACCTCGATGGCTTTAAAGCGGTCAATGACGCGTGGGGGCACGAGGCGGGGGATGGCTTACTCGTGGAGATTGCCCGCAGACTATCAGATTGCGTACGCAAAACCGACTCCGTGGCTCGTTTGGCAGGCGATGAATTTACCGTCTTGCTGGAGGGCCTGTGCTTGGAAGCGCGCGATGAAGCAATTGGCATCGCCGAAAAAATTCTCGCAAGTATCAAGCTACCCATTCAAATCGGAACCGAATCCGTCCAGATCAGTGCCAGCATCGGCATTGCCTTTCGTCTGCCGGGCACGGTAATGTCTCCCGACCAGCTTGTCAAAGTAGCCGATACGGCCATGTACGAGGCCAAGCGCGCGGGAAAATCGACGATCTGCGTGCAGTAGCGCCTTCCATCTACGAACCTCCTTGGCCGGCTTTCCAATGACGCGTTGGTGGGCGCCCGATTGCCTACACACCGACGACGTTGATCCTTGCTGTGGCACGTGCCAAAAAGGTGGTCCAGTGCGATTATGCGATGGAAGGCGCGCTCTTGCACTCACTTATTTTGGCGCCGACAGGGCCAAGACGCCACGCGAACTTCATGGCGCACTGCCGCAATGTTGTTTTGGCCACCATGCTATGATGCCATGAAGTAGCAAACACAACAGCGCATGACCTGGCATTTTTCCCTACCCTGGCCCTATGCGGCCAGGGTAGCGCGTTCTCTGCCCACGGGGAAATTCGTGCGCGGGTTGTCGGAGAACAAAAAATGGGCGATGGGGTCGTATCTACACCCCAGTTTTGAGATCTGATCTGCATTTTTGCTAACCTCGCGTTGGATTTTTCGATTGAGATGACTGCCATGCACGACATCACCGAGCGCCAGAAAGCCGAGGAACTGNNAACTGGCCTGCCCAACCATGCCTTGATCCGCGAAAGAATCACCAGTTCATTGCAGCGTTCGCGAAGCAATGATTTGTGCGTGGCATTGTTGTTCATCGACATCGATGGCTTCAAATTGATCAACCAAACCCACGGCTATGACGCCGGTGACATGCTCTTAAAAACGGTCGCGAAGCGATTGATCGAACGGGTGCGGCCGGGCGATAGCGTGGCGCGCCTGTTCGGGGACGAGTTTGTTGTCCTCTGCGAGCAAGTTGAGCAACCGGGTGCGATGTCTGTGCTGGCCGACAGGATCAATGATGTGCTGCGCCAGCCCTTCGATTTCGACGGGCTGCCGCTGTTTGTGACGGCCAGTGTGGGAGTTGCCATCGGCAACGACCATACTCATTCATCCGACGACATGCTGCGTCATGCCAGCATGGCGATGCATGCGGCCAAGGAAAAAGGCCGTGACGGCTGGCAATTTTTTAGCGAAGGCCTCCATGCCCAAGCAAAGCAGCGCCTAGCCATCACGAACGGCCTACGCATGGCGATTGAACGGAACGAGTTGTCGCCCCGTTTTCAACCCATCGTTGTCGCCGAAAGCGGTCGTATTGTCGGTGCCGAACTGCTGCTGCGTTGGAATCCACCCGCAGGCGAGGTATCCCCCGCTGTCTTCATCCCCATTGCAGAGATGACGGGCGCCATCGTGCCGATCGGCGCCTGGGTATTTCGTCAAGCCTGCTTGGCCGAGGCTAGCTGGCAACGGCGCTGGGGCGGGAATGCACCCTATGTCTCGGTGAATGTGTCGGTGCGCCAGCTAAACGAAGAATCGATGGCTGATGATTTTGCCGCTATCTTGCGCGAAACGGGGGCGGATCCGGCCCATCTGCTGCTGGAAATTACGGAAACATCGCTGATGGCGGATGTGGAGAAAAATCTCCGCATATTGCGCCGCTTGGCCGCTCTTGGTCTGCGCGTGGCAGTCGATGATTTTGGGACTGGGTATTCTTCGCTGGCACAATTGACGCGTCTCCCCGTCGACGTGCTGAAAATTGACAAGGCCTTCGTCGATGATGTCGACAAGAGTCCGGAAAGCCGCACCGTGATTCGCGCCGTGATCGGGCTCGGCCGAGCGCTTGGGCTGAAAATGGTGGCGGAAGGGGTCGAAAATAGTGCCCAGCGACTCGAACTTTGCGCCTCGGGCTGCGACCTCATCCAAGGCTACCACTTTCACCGCCCGCTGCATGAGAAGGCTTTTGTCGAGGCCGTGGAGCGTGAAATGGTGGAGGGCTCGCCGGACGCCATGGCTTCCCTCCACTTCCTGATCTATGTCAGCCAAGCCGTGCTGCCAATGTCCGAACAGGCAC
The DNA here is from genome assembly GCA_003133225.1 of Janthinobacterium sp. Lineage (GTDB taxonomy): Bacteria > Pseudomonadota > Gammaproteobacteria > Burkholderiales > Burkholderiaceae_D > Janthinobacterium. The sequence continues at coordinate 1,511 of PKWL01000081.1, read as the reverse complement.
TCGACACCTTGCTAAAACAGGCGAAGGAATTTAACCGCTCGGTGGGCGTAACCGGCTGCCTCATCTATCAGGATGGCTACTTCATGCAGATGTTGGAAGGCACGCGGGAAGTCTTGTTCAGCCTCTTGGAAAAAATCAAGAATAGTCCTTTGCACCACGACGTGCGCATCGTTATCGAAGGTCGAGCCCGGCGTCGCTTCTTCGTCGACTGGAGCATGGCGCTGCGTGACCTCACTCCTAGCCCGGATGGACCGAAATTCGATGCGTGGCAACGCCGCACCATTAGTTTCCGTGAGCTAGCTGAAGATGCACGAACCTGCTATGCGTATATCACCGCCTACACTTGTGATCCTATCGCGCAATGATGCGATGAGCCGGCGCACGGGGTGCACGGGACCCGGCAGGAAGACATCGAAGCTTCACGTCGCTCGGCCCTTGCGACTCCAGCAGGTTGGCGCGGTGCCTGCCGCCAGTTTAGGTCGGCTCGTCATTAATCAGGTGGCGCGTCCAAAATTTCAACGGCGACTTGCATCACGGTCGGACTGAGAGCCGGGCCAAATTGGCTAAATATCGCGACATTGGCCGCGTCATGTCCGTAAGCGACCGCGACGCGCCCGCCGCGCGGTGAACCCTGCGTCGCATCGAATGTGTACCAGCGCCCGCCCACATACGCCTCGAACCATGCATGCAAATCCATCGGTTCAAGTCCGTATAGGTAGCCGACGACCATGCGCGCCGGGATGCACAGGGCGCGACATAAAGCGATGCCCAAATGAGCAAAATCGCGGCACACACCCTCGCGTCTCTGATTGACCTCGGTAGCCGACATGTAATCGTGCTTGGAAGCCGGATTCAAGCATACCGAGCGCTGGATCCAATCCGTAATGCAAGCAACCTGATCATATCCAGGCGCAATATTTTTCACGATGTCATTGACCATCACAAAAAATCGTTCAGATTCACAATAGCGACTTGGCAAAAGATACGTCAGCACGGAATCCGGCAGATTTTGCACTTCGTCGAACGGCGCACCAGGCGCCACGTCAATCGCGTCTGACGTGGCGACGTCGGCGGACGTACAGATCGAAAATTGGCCGGGCGGCGCAATCAGGCGTTGGCACAGGTTACCGTAACCGTCGGTAAACTCCACCACCGGCACGCTCGGTTGCATTGTGTAGCTTTCGCGCGCCACCCATTGTTGTGCGCCACTACGCGGACGTAGCATCAAAATAAACGGCGTCGGGCTGAGCACCGAAAAACTGAGCGTGCAACTTGTTCGTAGCCACATGGAACAATTCCTCTCTATGGTTGGGTGGTAAATACGGTTCGGCGCATCTACAGTCGCGCCAATAATTCCGTCTTCTTGGTCATGAATTCGTCCTCGCTGATCAGAGCCCTGCGGCGCAGATCGGCAAGCTTCTCGATCATGACGAAGATATCTGTGCCCGCCGCAATGGCGCTGTCAGATTGCGGTGCCGTCGCCAATGGAGCCGAGGCGGCCTCATTTGCCA
>PKWL01000060.1 GCA_003133225.1 Janthinobacterium sp. | reverse complement strand
GCCGCTAGCGGCATAGCTACAAATCCCGGCTCGTGCCGTTGCACGCCTCTACCTGCAAAGTGCTGGCTGCCTATATCGCGCGACGCCAGCGCCATTGGGGTGATCAAGCGGTGTCGCCATACTTGTTCGTCTCAGGCTGGGGCAACCGTTTGGATACCGGAGAAATTCATCGTACCTTTTATGTACTATCTCGGCAAATCGGTCTGCGCGGCGCGTCCGACAGCCATGGGCCGCGTTTGCATGACATGAGACACGCGTTTGCGTCGAGCACGCTCGTGCGGTGGTATCAAAATGACCAGGACCCGGAGCGCCTTCTACCTATTCTGTCCGCCTACCTTGGCCATGTCCATGTCGCCGATACGCAGTGGTACTTGAGCAGCTCGCCGGAACTGATGGGAGAAGCGATGCGCCGGCTCAACCGGTACTGGGAGAACCGATCATGACCACGTCCGACTTCGCCCCCTTACTGGAACGCTTCTTTATAGAGCGCTTGATGAAACAGCGCCAGGCCAGTGCACATACGATTCTCTCCTATCGGGACACGTTCCGGCAATTCCTGAAGTTTGCCCAGCAGCGGCTTCATAAGGCCCCCTCGCGCCTGGGATTCGCGGAGATCGACACGCCCTTGATCATGGCATTCCTGGACGACCTGGAGAAGCGCAAGAAGGTCAGCGTGCGCAGCCGTAATCTGCGTCTGACCGCCATTCACTCCTTCTTCCGATATGTGGCCTTCGAGGCGCCCGCCCACGCGGCGCAGATCCAGCGGGTGCTCGCCATCCCGAGTAAGCGTTATACCCGGACCCTGGTGCCGTTTCTGACCCGACCGGAAGTCGATGCCTTGCTTGCCGCGCCCGATCAGCACACCTGGCACGGCAGACGCGACCATGCCTTCATGCTGCTTGCCGTTCAGACAGGGCTACGCCTGTCTGAAATGACGGGGCTCAAGCGCGAGGACCTTGTCTTCGGCACAGGCGCCCACGTGCGCGTCATTGGCAAGGGACGCAAGGAGCGTTGCACACCGATTGCCAGGCCGACTGTCGCAGTACTGAAGGGCTGGCTGCGGGAACCGCAACGTGGCGATGCCAATGTGTTGTTCCCCAATGCCAGAGGGGAGCGGCTGAGCGTACACGGCGTGCAATACCTGCTGACCAAACATCGCATGGTGGCGTCGAAGACTTGCCCGTCCCTGAAGCAAAAACGGGTCACCGTCCACCGTTTGCGGCACACCATGGCCATGGACCTTCTGCAGGCGGGCATCGACCGCTCCGTGATTGCAATGTGGCTTGGACACGAATCAGTGGAAACGACACAAATCTATCTCGAGGCGACACTCGCGATGAAGGAACAGGCGCTTGCGAAAACGTCGCCGCCACGAGGGAAGTCAGGACGCTATCAGCCGGGAGACAAACTCCTTGGCTTCCTGAACAGCCTGTAGAAGGAGAAAACTATGTCTTGTGATTTGGTTGAAGCAATCGGCACCGCAGACGATCGTGTCCTATGATAGGGCCTGGCATCTAAACCTATTACAAGACATAGTCAGGAAGGGCAGATAGTGCCGACTATGTCTTTGAAGACATAGTCGGCACACCGTCGCTCTTCATCTTCTACAGGCTGGCGTCGATATTACGGTAATCGCCTTATGGTTGGGGCATGCAAACCCGGCCACTACGCACGAGTATACCGAACTGAACCTTGAAATGAAGGAGCGCGCCTTGGCGGCGCTTACGCCGCCCACCGCAAAGAAAATCCGATATCAGCCATCTGACAAACTACTCAAATTTCTGGAAGGCCTTTAAAAATTATGTCAAGCGACGCGTCGCGCTATATCGAGAGCGACGCGTCGCTTGAAACGTCGGTGCCCCGTCAACCCCAGCTTTCCATGACGCCAATCGAACGCCGATGCCAATCCCCACCGAAAACCGTACCTAATCGCGCACTGAGCATAACGCCGGCCGATGGCAACACCCCTCAACGCACGCTCGGCTGCCGAATTATCGATCTCAATCCTGCCGTCATCGCAATACAGCATCAGTGCCGGCCAAAGGTTCAGCGAGTACATGATCGCGGCGGTCGTCTCGGATTTGCGCGACAGCTTCAGCAGCGTTGCCTGCATCCAGGCCTCGAAGTCTTTCAGTAGCGGCAGCGATTTCTCCTGCCGTACTGCACGCCTCTGGTCAGGTGGCTTTCCCCGAATGGCATCCTCGATGATATAGAGCGCGCTGATCCGTTCCAGCGCCTCTTTGGTCATGGCCGATGGCCGGGCGTGATGCAGGTCATAGAATTTCCTTCTGGCATGCGCCCAGCATGCCGCCTCTTTAATGTCGCCACTGTCATATAGCAAATTAAAACCTGCGAATGCGTCAGCTTGAAGCACGCCCTTGTAGTGGGCCAGATGGGTCTGCGGGTGGATGCCCTTGCGGTCTGGCGTGTAGGCAAACCAGACTGCTGCCGGCTCGATGGACCCCGAAGGCCGGTCATCGCGCACGTAGGTCCACAGTCGTGCCGTCTTGGTCTTGCCGTTGCCAGGGGCGAGAACCGGAATCGGGGTGTCGTCTGCGTGCAGCTTAGTGGCGCCCAAGACGTAGTTGCGCACGGCATCGGTGAGCGGGCGCAACAGGCCCGTATAGGAGCCGAGCCACTCGCCCATCAGGCCGGGAGCGATATCTACGCCCTCCCGGGCGTAGATCACGGACTGCCGGTAAAAGGGCAAATGATCTGCAAATTTCGCGATTCCCACATGGGCCAGCAATCCTGGCCCTGCCATGCTGCGGGCGATTGGACGGCTGGCTGCTGGGACCTGCACGATGCAGTCACAGCAGGTGCAGGTCAGCTTAGGGCGAATGTGGCGGATGACACGGAAACTTCCAGGTACGTACTCAAGCTGCTCGGAAATGTCTTCACCCAGATGGCGCAGTTCCGCCCCGCATTGGGGGCAAGCTTCCTCTGGGGGTGGATACATGATCACGTCGCGCGGCAGATGGGCAGGAAGTGGTTTTCTTACCGGATTCTTGCGCACCTTCTTCTGTGTCTGCTCATCTTGCGAGGCGGCTTCCTCGTCGTCGACTTGAAGATCCTCAAGTTTGAGTTCCAGCTCCTCGATCTGGCGATCGAGCTTCTCGGATTTACGGCCGAACTGCATGCGCCTGAGCTTGGCAATGAGCAGCTTGAGCTGCTCGATCTCAATGGCGTTGCTGCTCAATATTTCCTGCAACGCCAGCACGGTCTCATCACGCGCTGCGATGACCTCGTCTTTCTGTGCAATCCAGGCTTGACTGGCGAGAATCATCGCTTTCAAGGCATCGATATCGTCAGGAAGAGGGGCATGGATGGGCATGCACGGAGTTTACGCGGGTATACAGCCGTTTACAAGCCCGACATAGGGTACTGGGTGCGCTCCGGGCGACGCCAGTCGATTCCTTCCAACAGCATGGACAGCTGCGCCGGAGAGAGCGATACAGACCCCTCTGTGGCCTGCGGCCAGATGAAGCGGCCACGCTCGAGCCGCTTGGCCAGAAGGATCAATCCATCGCCGGTGGACCATAGGATTTTTAACAGATCACCACGCCGCCCCCGGAAGACAAAGACGTGGCCACTGAAGGGATTCTCATTGAGCGCTGTTTCCACTTTGGCGGCCAGGGAGTTAAAGCCGCAGCGCATGTCGGTCACGCCTGCTGCCATCCAGATGCGTGTGCCTGCCGGCAAGCCGATCATCGCAACAGCTGCGTTAGTACGGCGCGCAATGCAATGACATCGGGACTACCGTGCACCGTCAGGCGAGCCTTGCCGACCACCAGCTCCAGCGTGCCACCCGGGAGTGCTTCTGGTCTGGTTGATGTGGCTCCATCTGAGAATGGCGCCGCTACCAGTACAGGCAGCATCACGGCTACGCCCCGGGTGGGCACCTCCTGACCAGAGTCACGGTATAGCTTACGCCATGTAAAAACCTGATTGGCATTGAGGCCATGGTCTCGCGCAAGTCGCGCTACTGAGCATCCTGGTAGATAGGACTGCTCGACAAGGGTGCGCTTGAATTCAGTTGTATGTCGCTGGTTGCGGCGACTTTCTGGCGCAGCCAAAGAGATAGGTGGGGTATTTGTGTCCATAAATCCTTTCGTGGGCACAAATCAAATATGTGCCTGCGAACAGAATCATGCCAACCAGGCCAATCCATGGCTACCCGGTACTGAGAAGATGCTTACGTGCAGTCTCAAGATATGCCGTTTGGTAAACTTTACTTTTAGTGCACTAAGCCGCTAACGCGGCAGCGGACTTCGGCAACGTTGCCGATGCGCTGCCTGAGTTGGCCAGAATATATTTCCAACTGCGCGCCTTGTCGCGTTCGCTCGGTCAATGCTGACCAATGACAGCTGATTGCCCAATCTTGAAATTTACATCCTTTCTGCAAAGCTGATGCCGCTGTCTGACATTTTTCTTTGTTGAAAGGAGCTTTACCATGACACCGTTACGCCAACGGATGCTGGAGGATATGGGCATCCGCAATTTCACCAAAAACACCCAGTCATCTTATCTCACCCAAGTCTGCGCCTTCGCGAAACACTTCGGCCAATCGCCGGACGAACTCGGCCCAGATGAAATCCGAAGCTGGCAACTCCACTTGCTAAACGTCAAGAAACTAACACCTCAAAGCATTAGCATGGCCGCCTCTGCATTGCGGTTCCTGTACAAGGTCACACTCAAGCGCGAATGGGCGGTGGAAGAAATACCGCTGCCAAAGCAACCGTTCAAGCTTCCGGTAATCCTCAGCCGCGAGGAAGTTACACATTTCTTCGAATGCATTGGCAGCTTAAAGCATCGCACGATCCTGATGGCGGCTTACGCTGGTGGATTGCGCATTTCAGAAGTGACGCGACTCAAAATTAGCGACATCGATAGCCAACGCATGACGTTATTTGTCGAGCTCGGTAAAGGACAAAAAGATCGTTACGTGATGCTGTCGCCACAGTTGCTGGAAATTTTGCGCCACTGGTGGCGGGTCGCCCGTCCTGAACACTGGCTCTTCCCGGGTGCCATTCCGGGCCAGCCAATTAGTAGAGGAGCAGTAAATAGAGCGTGCCAGAAAGCGCATCGGATGTGCGGCATCCGTAAAACGATAACGCCCCATTCGCTGAGACATGCCTTGCCACGCACCTTCTGGAATCTGGTACCGACGTACGAACAATCCAGCTGCTGCTCGGTCACCGCAGCCTGGCCACGACATCGCATTACCTCAAGGTTGCCACCAGCACGGTGTGCGCGACGACCAGTCCATTCGATCTGCTGCCACGTCCGCCCGAACCCTTGCCACCGGCTCATCCACCCGTGCATTTCTGAGTCATAGCCGTGGCCGCAGTCAGGCTCGAGGTCGCGGATATTTTTAACCGCTACGGTACGGCGTACCGGCAGGATCACGCCGATACGCTGTATACCTTGCAACGTCGGGTGATGAGCGCCATCGAGCTCTGTCGTACAGCCGTGCTGGGAGGTCATGTTGAACAGTGTGACGCATGTGGTCACCAGCGCATCGCCTACAACAGTTGTAGAAATAGGCACTGTCCGAAATGCCAGAGCCTGGCGCGGGCACAATGGCTGGAAGACAGACAGGCCGAGCTGCTTCCGGTTCCGTATTTCCACGTCGTCTTCACCGTGCCGCAGGAGATCGCGGCGATCGCCTTTCAAAACAAGCGGGCACTCTACGATATCCTGTTTCGTGCCAGTGCCGAAGCCTTGCGTACCATTGGCGCCGACCCCAAGCACCTGGGTGTCGAAATCGGCTGCATCTCGATTCTGCATTCGTGGGGCCAGAACCTGCTGTTCCATCCCCATATCCACTGCGTGGTGCCGGGCGGTGGTCTGTCTCCCGATGGCACGCGCTGGATCGGCTGTCGTCCCAATTTCTTTCTGCCTGTGCGCGTGCTCTCAAGGCTGTTCCGGCGTCTATTCCTCGAACAATTGCAAAAAGCGTTTGATGCAGACACGCTGCGGTTCCTCTCCAGCGTGGCGCCATTGTCCGATTCACGGGCATTTGCCAAATACCTCGCCCGTACAAGAAAAAGCGAATGGGTTGTCTACGCCAAACCGCCTTTTGGCGGTCCAAAGCAGGTGCTCGACTACCTTGGTCGGTACACCCATCGCGTCGCCATCTCCAACAACCGCCTGCTAAATATCGATAATGACAAAATTCGGTTTCTCTGGAAAGACTATCGTCATGGCTCGACCAAAGGCGTGATGACGCTCGATGCCGACGAATTCATCCGACGCTTCCTGCTGCATGTGGTGCCGCCTGGACTGATGCGCATCCGGCACTACGGATTTCTCGCCAACCGCCACTGTGAAGCCAAGCTGGCCTGCTGCCGCCGATTGCTCGGTGTGCCGAAACCAATTGTCCCGCTTCCTGTGGTGCCTGCTGATGGCGATCCCGGTAGCGGGCAGGACTATCGTGATCGTTACGAGCGACTCACCGGCAATTCCTTGCGAATGTGCCCGCAATGTAAACAAGGACACATGGTTTGCATCGACGTCTTCTCGCCTGGCGCTTTGCCGCGTGCACCACCAAAACTGGATGAGCATGATGCCGAAACACACTGATCAGGCTTTCGGAAATTCAAATCAAATTCGCATCGTCCGACAAAAGGACTGGCATGTCCGTTTGCAGCCAAACCCCTGGTTTGTCATTGATCCGGTTTCTGGAAACCATATTGAAACACGTTCGATTTGCTACTTTCTGGGAAAACCATCATCGCTCATCGTTCAAACGTGTCCCCGACGGCGCTCCTGCTCGCCGACGCCGCATCTGATCTGATTCAATCCCCATAGCAAAATGCCCGGAAGCGGCTCAGTCCAACGGGTCTTTAGTCTACCGGCGCGGCAACAGCTTCAACTCAATCGCCGGCGTCTTTGGGCCACGCTCGCCAGACTAAAAACTCTCTGCACTATGTCCAATCCTGATTTTTCGGCAGTATATGATTGGGATCGTGAACCGTAATCGAATCTGAATCTGTCAACGCATCGTTGTATAGCACAAGATTTGTTCCTCCTGAAATGACGGATTTGAACAGTATCCCCTTGCCGCCGGCCGCCACTACTTGGTCTCCAATGATCCACGTTGGTGGCTCGATTCCATCGTTGAAATAAAGCTTGCGCCAGTCGCAATGGAAATCTTGCCAGAGGGCATCCCATGCTTTTGTAAAACCACCGCGGAAATCCACAATCGAATCCACGACGATCGGATAGCTGACCATCAGGCCGGGCGGCAAAAGGGAATCCACTTGTTTGTATTCGGCGAGCGCGGTTTCGAGCTCGAGCGACAGGTAGAGCGCGTTGACGCCAGGACGGTTAACGCGACCGCCGTGGGTGCCTGCTCCAGATCCCGAGATCGGCGCATAAGCCCATTTTGGATTGTGCACACGGTATGCGACGGTATTGATCGCAGTGAAGATCACCCGGCAAATCCGGCCTGAAGCGACTTGATGTACCGGATAAGCGTTTCGGTGCGTCCTTCAGAAACAAGATCTTGTGGTGTCTTGTAGTCAAAAGTTGAAAGAGGATTATTTTTGTACCAATAAATAGCTTCCTCAACGCTTCCAGCGATGTCGGTAGCCGCTCGAACGACACGCACCGATTCACGCAAATAATGCTGCACGCTTTCCGCGTCTGGTGCCCGACTGATGGTGTTACGATGAACATGGGCTTTCGTTGCCAGCGTTTGCATGTCCACCCGTAACACTTGGCCGAACCGCTTGGGCGAAATCGATGCGGGACTGGCGTCAACATCGCGCAGATAGCGCATAAAACCATCGAAATTACGTTCAAATACGGGGACCGTTTCTACGGCTTTCATGACCACCTCACCAATTAATGCACTATTTACGCACTATTATTGCACCATAGTTATAGCGTGGCAAGTCTTCCCACTAACAATTTTGCGCTGCTCTATGTGCGGGACGCTGTTTTTTTCTCAGTTAGCTCCCGATTGAAGGTTTTCTTCCTGGAGGCGTCGGGTCGCGCTACACGTTTAGCGCTACTGCGTAGGTCATCGGCTCGGATCATCAGCCGCGCGGAAAACCGCGAGAAATTTCTGTCGTTGCCGCGAGGTTGCCTGAGCGACGTTGAGGCACTGCTTGCCATCAATAAAATTGAGCTCCGCCTGGGCGACGCACGTTCGATGGGGCATCCAATGAACGCGATGTTTCAAGGCGTGCTGCGCCCGGATCAGCAGGAAGCGCTCGACGCCGTCACCAAACATGATTTCGGCATGCTGATCGCGCCCACTGCATTTGGAAAGACGGTAACCGCGGTGGCCGTTATTGCCAAGAGAAAGGTCAGCACCTTGGTGATTGTCCACCCGCCGACCTTATGCGGCAATGGCAAGAGCGCCTTGGCAGTTTCGTCGGGCTGGACGAGCAAAAAATTGGACTGATCGGCGCCGGGAAAAAGAAACCTACCGGTATGCTTGACATTGCAGTCATCCAAAGCCTGGCGCCCCGCGACGACCTTCCCGAACTGTTCAGCCAATACGGGCATGACTCCGTCCATTCCGCCGCACGCCAGCATTCAAGAGGTCATCCGACTGCCGGCCGAGGACAACGATCGAAACGCACGCATCGTCGCCGACGCGATCAATGCGTTAAACAATGGGCGGAAGGTGTTGTTGCTGACCAAACGGACAGAACACCTTGACCTGTTGCACACGCATTTGGCGAACGTCGAATACCCTTGCTTCATGCTGCACGGCCGCATGAAGGCAAAAGAGCGCCAAGCGATTATCAAGGCGTTGGCGAACTTGCCGGAGGACGCCCCGCACATACTGCTGGCGAGCGCCCAACTGGTCGGCGAGGGTTTCGATCATGCGCCATTGGACGCCCTTATCCTGACGCTGCCGATCTCGTGGACAGGGACGCTGCAGCAATACGCTGGCCGTCTGCATCGTGAACATGCGAGCAAAACCGACATTCCAATTTACGACTACGTCAAACTGGATCATCCGCAACTTTACAGGATGTGGGAAAAGCGACAGCGAGGTTACCGGGCGATGGGCTATCAGGTAGATTCGGATCAACAGCAATTTCGCCTTGGATGCCCATGATGAACGTGTCGGCGAATCTTCAATCTACTCGTTAGAAATTGAGCGGCGTATCACCCGGCCGAGCGGTCGGGCGTGGGTTGAAACTATTAAAAGCAACGCAAAGTTTGGGCCTGGTGCGCGAGCAATGTCCCAAGGATATGCACGTGGACGTCCCTTTTTAAAAAATTGCTCATATTTAATAGCTCGGGCGATCATAGCGCGATCAGAACTTCGCGACCACACGTATTGTTGAGGGATCGCACGCAGCGATTGGCAGCAATGCGCAAAAGCCGACCACTGCCGTCAGATCAATATCCTTTCGACCTCGTCAAGCGCCACGTCGTCGCTGCGGCGGTCGTAAAGCTGGGTCGTCGTCGGCGACGCATGCCCGGCCATACGCTGCGCAATTTCAAGTTGGCCGCCATTTTTAAGATAAGCGGTGATGCCTGTGGCGCGAAAAGTGTGGCAGTTGATCGGGCGCTCAATGCCAGCCGCGCGCGCCTTCTGGTTGACCATGGTCCACATGTTACTTTCCATGAGCGGCCGATCGGACAGGCCAGAGGCCGGCGACCTGCCGCCCAGCGAGCGAAACAGCCAGCCATTTTTGTCGCCGGCCAGGCCTGCGGCGGCGATGTACGCATCCAGATAGTCTTCCAGCTGGTGGTGGCAGGGCAAATCAATGGTTTGTCCGCCCTTCTCCCGCAGGCGCAGCCAGGCACGCCGGCCGCGCGCCTGATAGTCGCCCACCTTCAATGCGAGTGCGGCCGAGATGCGCGCAAACGTGTAGGTCATCGTCGCGATCAAGGCGCGGTCGCGCAGCCCCTTGATGGTGGAGATATCGATCGCATCAAAGAGAGCGCGCGCTTCCTCGGGCAGGAGCACGGGCGTCAGCCCGCGCCGCGCCACTTGCCTGGGCGCCTTGACGGAGGTGGCTGGATTCGTCGGCAACACCTGGCGCACGACCAGGAAATCAAACAGTTGCCGGATCGCCGCTAGGCCCTGCTTCACGGTGGCCGGGCGCAGGCCGTCTTTTGACATCTGCTCTATATAGGACGCGACATGCCAGGCTTGCAGGCAGCGTACGTCGGCGATGCCGGCGGAATCGATCCAGGCGCTGAAATGGTCGACCGCATTCGAATACGCGAGACGCGTGTGCGAGTTGCGCAGCGTGGCAACAAAAAATTCGATGAAGGCGGCCGCGCCGGCGGGGCCGGTGGCGGCAATGGCGGCCGGCACCTGATGCGGCGGCGCGGCCTGATCGAACGCGGCGCGGTTGCCCGGCGTCATTGAATGAGTGAATGCATGAGTGCGCATCGTGCCGTCCAGAAAAGTGTAACGTTGCGCCAAGTGTACGGCGGCTCGCTGGCAAACCGCGTAAACCAGCGCCCCGCGCAATACAACCCGGTCATTCTGTGCTTGCAAAAAAAATCGCTCCAAAGTCCTTTTGGAAGTAGATCGCCGTAATCGCCTGTGCGCAGGTAGCGGTCGATTTCTCGTTTCGTCGGCGTCTACTGCTGGCTCAGTGGCATCGGTAAAATGTAGAGTGTAACGATATTTTATCCGTTTATTTCGGATCCACTTCATTGCGATTCCTCCAGCGAGCCGATCAGCAACAACAGCGGTGCCATCCATAAAGGCGGAATGCCGAAGGCCAACGATCAATGCAAGCAGCTTCCATAAAATCGCGGCGTCCGCGCCATCCTCATTTGTCACTGATGCCTCCTGATGCGCCGTCAGTGGCATCCACAAGGACAAGGCGGTGAGTGGCAAATACAGCGAGGAAACGATCCCTTCGTAGGCGCCGCCATGAAATAACATATAAGATTCGAGCAGCGAGGCCAGCATGGTGGTCACCACCAATACCGCATGGAAATGCCGGGCCGCCCCAGCCTGGATCGGCGGCGGCGAGGAGATTAACGGTTTGATCAGGCAATACAGAACACCGTTCAACGGACCGCGTGGCTCCGGAAATTCAATGGCACGCCGATACAACGTTTGCATGACATCGATCGCCCCCTTCGCCAGCCCTCGCCCGTTAATCGGGGGACCTCTTCGGCCACACCGGAGGGAAAATTGCGGCACAGCACGAAACGTGCCGCATATTGCAGTATCGAGCCCAAAGTCCGCGCCGCCGTGTGAGAGAACTCATCCCTGCCTGCGCGAATGAGACAATGGAAGTGGCCTGGTTGATCCGCACCAAATCGGCCAGCATAAATACGGCGCCGAGACGAATCGTCGCCACAACGAGGGGTCGGGCCTGGCGGTACTTCCCATCTCGCTAAGACGCGGGGCGACTAAACTCGTCCCTACCGTACTGAGCTTTCACGGTAACCACACGCGCCAATCCTTCTCGGCCGAGGAAGACAAGGCCAAGCGCCAGTTACGGGAATGGGAAAGCCTTCGCGCCGTTGCGGCGCGCCCATGTCTTGGCCGCACAGATGACTGACAGGGACGCCCAGGCGCAGGATATGCGGCAGCAACTGGCGGCCGTCACGGAAAAGCGGGGCAATCTGGTCGACCAGGTGCGCGGGCTGGAACAGGCGCTGGCGAATGCGGGCAGATGCGCAGGAGGCCGTCGCGACGAAATTGCAAGCACTGCTCAAAGGTACGAAGCGCCTTCCTGATGCCACCCAAAACCCGGAGAAACGCTAGGAAGAAAGAGGGACTTTGTATATGCTTACAACTGGACTGGATTTTTTGCCATGGATATGGCGCGCAATCGGGCGAATCCCGGCCATTGGCAACTGGTTGCTAAAACTTCGTTTCACGCGGAGCGTATGTCAGGCCGCACTCTTCATGAATGATGTCGTCGCCAACCACACTGTTTAGAATTGCGAGATTGGCCACCAGCTGATTGTATTTGACGACCTTGCTCAGTTAGTGGCGGACGTTCTCGGCGATAATGCCTCGGTTGCCGGAGAATCACCATTTAACGAACTGGTTGAACTCCTCACGCTTGACCATCGCTAGCCAACGGCCGCGATCGCATCCATTTGGGCGTCGGGTTTCATGGCAAAGACGACGGCACCGAAACGCAAGGCTTATCATTTTTAGCACTATTTTGGAATTTTCCCATGGAAATTAAGGTCAACTTTCTCGATAAGCTTCGTCTTGAGGCCAAGTTCGATGATTTCACGCTGGTGGCCGACCAGCCTATCCGCTATAAGGGCGATGGCTCGGCGCCCGGTCCGTTCGATTACTTTCTAGCCTCGTCGGCCTTGTGTGCGGCTTACTTTGTGAAGTTGTATTGCGTAAATCGTAATATTCCTACTGATAATATCCGACTGTCGCAGAATAATATTGTTGATCCGGAAAACCGTTATCAGCAAATTTTCAAGATTCAGGTCGAGTTGCCGACGGATATCTCTGCCAAAGACCGCCAGGGAATTTTGCGCTCCATCGACCGTTGTACAGTGAAAAAAGTGGTGCAAACCGGGCCCGAGTTTGTGATTGAAGAGGTGGAGAATTTGGAGGCCGATGCCCAGGCCTTGCTGACCTTGACTCCGGCTTCTGAAGCGAGCACCTATATTGCGGGCAAGGATCTGCCGCTGGAGCAAACCATCGCCAATATGTCGGCGGTGTTGGCTGGCTTGGGCATGAAGATTGAAATCGCTTCGTGGCGCAATCTTGTCCCCAATGTGTGGTCGCTGCATATCCGCGACGCGCACTCGCCGATGTGTTTTACCAATGGCAAGGGATCGACCAAGGAAAGCGCGTTGGCGTCCGCTTTGGGAGAGTTTATCGAGCGACTAAATTGCAACCATTTCTATGGCGGTCAGTTTTGGGGTGAAGACATCGCCAATGCAGCGTTTGTACATTATCCGAATGAGCGTTGGTTTAAGCCTGGTCCTAAAGATGCGTTGCCGGCTGAAATTCTGGATGAGTACTGCCTGCAAATTTACGATCCCGATGGCGAATTACGGGGCTCGCATCTGTTCGACACCAACTCCGGCAACGTGCAGCGCGGTATCTGTTCACTGCCGTATGCGCGGCAGTCGGACGGCGAGGTGGTGTATTTTCCGTCCAACCTGATCGAAAACCTGTACGTCAGCAATGGCATGAGTGCCGGCAATACGCTGGCCGAAGCGCAGGTGCAATGTCTGTCCGAAATTTTCGAGCGGGCGGTAAAACGCGAAATTCTGGAAGGTGAACTCGCATTGCCTGATGTGCCGCACGAAGTGCTTGCGAAATACCCTGGCATTCTGGCAGGTATTCAGGGGCTGGAAGACCAGGGCTTTCCCGTGCTGGTAAAGGATGCGTCGCTGGGTGGGACATACCCAGTGATGTGTGTCACCTTGATGAACCCGCGGACAGGCGGTGTGTTTGCCTCGTTCGGAGCGCACCCAAGCTTGGAGGTGGCGCTGGAACGTAGTCTTACGGAATTGCTGCAGGGTCGCAGTTTTGAAGGCCTCAACGATTTACCGCAGCCCACCTTTACCAGTAACGCCGTGTCGGAGCCAAACAACTTTGTTGAACACTTCATTGATTCCAGCGGTGTCGTGTCGTGGCGCTTTTTCAGTGCCAAAGCCGATTTCGATTTTGTTGAGTGGGATTTTTCCGGCCAGGGTGACAACTCCAATGCCGAGGAAGCCGCGACCTTGTTCGGCATTCTCGAGGACATGGGTAAAGAAGTGTACATGGCGGTGTATGGACAGTTAGGCGCCACTGCCTGCCGGATTCTGGTGCCGGGTTATTCGGAAGTGTATCCGGTAGAGGATTTGATCTGGGATAACACAAACAAAGCACTGTTGTTCCGCGCCGATATTTTGAACTTGCACCGCCTAGACGATGCCAGCCTAGAAGCACTGCTTGAACGTTTGGATAACAATGAGCTGGACGAATACTCCGACATAGCCACATTGATCGGCATCGAATTTGACGAGAATACGGCCTGGGGCCAGTTGACAGTTCTGGAGTTGAAGCTGCTCATTCATCTCGCCGTGCGGCAATTCGAGGCGGCGCAAGAGCTGGTGGGGGCCTTCCTGCAGTACAACGACAACACGGTCGAGCGCGGATTGTTTTATCAGGCCTTGAATGTAGTGCTAGAGGTGCTGCTGGATAACGACTTGGAACTGGACGATTATGTGGTCAATTTCCGCCGGATGTTTGGCAACCCTCGGATGGACGCGGTGTTGGGGTCAGTGGACGGCAGCGTGCGCTTCTTCGGCTTAACGCCAACGAGCATGAAACTGGAGAGGCTCGACAGGCACCAGCGCCTGATCGACAGCTACAACAAATTGCACACGGCACGGGCCAATGTGGCGGCTACGTCCAGCTGGGGTTCCGGCTACGGGTACGCGATTTTAAGCCGCAATGGTGCGGCGCCACCCTCTGTACGGTAAATGAAAGTAGGCAGCATGCGCCCGTTGCCACAACGAGTGTCGACTTCTACATCCTATCTCGGCCGCGCGGCTACGCATTTAGCGATCGTGCGCTGATAGGCTTCTTTTGCAGCGAGATCTTCCTCACCTCAATTGACTGCAGCCACTTCACATGGCGCGGACCGGTGCGGATATCCTTGGCCGATATCAATGCAATCCGGCCCTCGTCGTCGCCTAGGAGCCTGTCGGACTTTG
>PKWL01000139.1 GCA_003133225.1 Janthinobacterium sp. | reverse complement strand
TCGACTTCGCGGGTGACGGTGACCTTGTCGTTGTCGAGCACCACTTTGGATGCGAACGTCGCTTGCGGCCAGCCCAACAGGGCCGCTAGCATCTGACCGGTCTGGTTGCTGTCGTCGTCGATCGCCTGCTTGCCCAAAATGATCAAGTGCGGCTGTTCCTTGTCGGCCAAGGCCCGAATCAGCTTGGCTACCGCGAGCGGCTCCAGATCGGCCCCGGCTTCAACGAGAATGGCGCGGTCGGCGCCGATGGCCAGAGCCGTGCGCAGCGTTTCCTGGCACTGGGCCACGCCGCATGAAACGGCGATCACTTCCGTGACTTTGCCCGCTTCCTTCAAACGCATGGCTTCTTCCAGTGCAATCTCATCGAAAGGGTTCATCGACATTTTGACGTTGGCGCTATCGACGCCCGAGCCGTCGCTTTTGACGCGAACCTTGACGTTGTAGTCGATCACGCGTTTGACGGGTACCAAGACTTTCATAGCTATGCCTTTGGGAAAAAATAAAGATGAGGGACCAATTCTGTGTGCTTTTGCGGTGCTGGAACTCACTCAGAGCGGCCGCTCCAAGACGGTCAGGCGCACTCGACCTTCAGCCGATTTTTTTCGAGCGCCGCGGCAGACTCGCGCAGCGCTGCCGCCTGGCTGGATCCGACCTTGACCAGCGCTTCGCCGTCGATCACGACGCGTCCTTTGACGGTGCAGGTGGTTTCCAGCACCACATGCTTTTTCTCGCGCAAGATTTCCTTGACAGTGACCATGGCATGCACGGTGTCGCCGGGCCTGACCGGGGCGCGGAAATTCAAGCTTTGGTTAATATAAATCGCGCCCGGCCCGGGCAGTTTATTGGCCACCGCCGCAGAAATGACGCTGGCCGTCAGCATGCCATGCGCGATGCGCCCCAAAAATGGCGTACTTTCCGCAAATTCCTGATTAATATGGATCGCATTGTTATCGCCCGAAACGCCGGCAAACAAAATAATATCCGCCTCAGTAATCGTCTTAGAGAACGTCGCGCTCATGCCGATCAAGAAATCCTCGATGTCGTAGCCTCCCAGGGTATTCATATTGCTCCTTTACTATACTTTCTGATGATTGGTTTTTGCCATACTGTTGCGTTGCGGAAAATGATTGGTGCAGTTCCCACAGGTGGAACGTTACCCTCCATTTCCCGCGCCGGATCATTTCAACGATCCTTCATCATCCTTGATTTGTTCGCGCAGGCGGAATTTCTGCAGCTTGCCGGTCGAGGTCTTAGGGATGGCGCCAAACACGACGGCTTTGGGCACCTTGAAGTGGGCCAGGTGCTCGCGGCAGAAGGCGCGAATCTCCTCCGCCGAAGCGCTGGCACCCGGCTTGAGCTGGACAAAAGCGTACGGCACCTCACCCCACTTCGGGTCTGGCCTTGCCACTACCGCCGCCACGTCCACCGCTGGATGGCGATACAGCACGTCCTCGACCTCGATCGAGGAAATGTTCTCTCCACCCGAGATGATCACGTCCTTGGAACGGTCCTTGATTCGAACATAGCCGTCGGGATCGACCACCGCCAAGTCGCCCGTATGGAACCAGCCGCCGGCAAAGGCTTCCGCCGTCGCGGCCGGATTTTTCAAGTAACCCTTCATCATGATGTTGCCTCGGAACATAATTTCGCCGATGGTCTGGCCATCCCGCGGCACCGGCTGCAAAGTTAGCGGATCGAGGACCGTCATGATTTCCTGCATCGGGCTGGCAACTCCCTGACGCGCATTCAAACGGGCGCGTTCGGCCAGCGGCAATTCAGTCCAGGACTCATGCTTGGCACACACGGACGCCGGTCCATAGGTTTCGGTCAATCCATAAACGTGGGTAATATCGAAGCCGAGGCGCTCCATTCCTTCAATGGTGGAGGCCGGTGGCGCCGAGCCGGCGATGAAGCCGCTGACCTTGTGCGTGATGCCTTCGCCTGGCGCCGGCGGCGTGTTGATCAGCATGTTGTAGATGATCGGCGCGGCGCACATGTGGGTGACGCGATAGGTGCGGATCGCATCGAAAATTAAGGCGGCATCCACCTTGCGCAGGCAGACATTGGTGCCGGCATTGGCCGCCATGGTCCAAGGGAAGCACCAGCCATTGCAGTGGAACATGGGCAGCGTCCACAGGTAGACCGTGTGCTGTGGCATGCCCCAGGAGACGATGTTCGAGACCGCATTCAGATAGGCGCCGCGGTGGTGATACACGACGCCCTTCGGATTGCCCGTGGTCCCAGAAGTATAGTTGAGCGTAATAGCATCCCACTCATCGGCCGGCAACTGCCAGGCAAAATCCGGATCCCCTTCCTGCAGCAGGGCCTCGTATTCAATCTGGCCTAACGACTCCCCGCCCTCATACAAAGCGTCGTCGATGTCGATCACCAGCGGCGGACGTTCCAGCAGCGAGAGCGCACGCGCAATCGTCGTGCTGAACTCGCGGTCGGTGAACAGGACCCGCGCCTCGCTATGCGCCAACTGGAATGCGATCGCCTCGGCATCGAGGCGGATATTAAGCGTATTTAGCACCGCGCCGATCATCGGCACGCCGAAACTGGCTTCGTAGGTGGCGGGGATGTTCGGCGCCATGACGGCAACCGTATCGCCGCTGCCAATGCCGCGCCGCTGCAGCGCACTGGCCAAGCGGCGGCAACGGACATACGTTTCGGCCCAGCTGATGCGGCGCTGGCCGTGGATCAGTGCAATCCGGTCCGGGTAGACCGCAGCTGCTTTGGCCAGAAAGCTCAGTGGCGAGAGCGCGCTAAAGTTGGCGGGTGTCTTGTCTAGGCCGACGCTGTATAAGTTCGTCGGCTCTTGCATCGAGGTGGGCAGCATCATGTTTGTCTTTCACTTTAATGAGTTACGGTTATTGCCGATACGGACGACTTATTTTTTGGCGGCGCCAGCAACCGGCTCGATCCGATGGATGTCCGTGGCTGGCACCAGCAGCGGCCCCTTGCGGATGAAGCCAAACGGTTTGCCGAGCGGCAGCAGCGGTCGACCAAAATAGCTGTTCAGAAATACCGCTCCCGCGCAATAAAAACCGAGCAGGGAAATCGACAGTTCGGAATAGGCCGCCACCTTGGTAAAAAAGGGCGTATCGACGCCGAAAATGCTGAGCGCCAAGGATGGCAGCAGCACATTAATCATCACCAAGATCGCGGCAAATACCTTGTTCGCTTCGAAGGCGGCGATCATGATGAATAATGAGAATATGAAATAACCGATGCACGCCACCCCCAGCTGCCGCGGATCCGCCTTGTCGCCGACTGCCCCCAGCCAGCCCAGGCTAATGGCCCAATGCATGGCGACGGCGATCCAAAACAATCCATAGGCGCCCAGCACAATCGCGCCAAAATAGTTATTTTTTTTAAAATCGATGCTGGAGGCCCATACCTGCGCGATCGAACCCAGGAACAGCGCCCACGGAATGATATACACGGTACCGCTGGTCCAGCCCATTTTTGAGGACGCCGCCACAAACGTGACCATCGCCAGTCCGAATACGCCCAGCGCAGTCGGGTCGGACATGATGATTTTAGTTTCGGTAACAGGGGTCGCGGAGGCTGTGTGCATTAATTTTTTTTCCTAAAGTTAAGTAGCGGTGGGTCGTACGCCGTACGCCAAACCTAGCCAAGCGCGGCGATGGGCGATTGTAATGGCCAGCCTGCCCTATATCAGACGCAAAGGCCTGATTGTTTGCGCTTGATCAATACTTTTCGTACGATAATTGCCTTTCAAATTATTGCAATAAAGAAATCTAAAAAGACGGTCCATGCAACTCACCTGGACAAGGTAAAAAACGGCCCTCCCAAGCATGTGCAGTAGAACGTCCTCATCTTGACGCTGGTCCCACGGGGGGGCAAGCGTGAGAATCCTTGGCAGGCAAAGACCCCACGACTCCGGCAAGCCACCTTGTCCCATGGGCCGACCCAGGAAGACGCGGCAAATCCGCCTCGGGCGTTCGGGCATGGCAGGAAGATGGAGAAAGGGCGGCGGCCGTGAGCTCTGCCAGCGCAACCCTGGGCCGGCGCGCTTGCCTTTGCCGGTGATCTGTCAGCGTCTTCTCGCTATCCCGTTACGCGAGCGGCCGGTACCGTGTGAAACGGGGTGGGATTTGCGGGGCCATTGGTGTACAGGGCCGCCGCAGACCACCTCGGCGCCGGTTTGATGAAGATCGGGGTGCCGGACTTAGCAAATTGGGATGTGCCGGAATTGACATCTGTGCCAAGATGTCAATTCCGGCACAGATGTCGCTGATATCCACACCAACGGTGCGCAAATCTGTGGATAACTGGGCTTGTCGGCACTTACAACGTTGATTTTACGCAATATTTTGAGTTTGATTAAAATCAAAGCACCGTCCGTCCGACGCAAGAGCGCGATGCTTGACTTGCGGCGCGGATCATCTAGCTTGCCGGTCCATGCGCTCATGATCCCGATCATGCCTGTCGTGATCGCGGCCGCGGTCACGGTCTCTGCCGCGCGCCCAGCCTCCTCCTTCCATGTACCACCGGCCATCGCGCTGTTCCCATCTGGGTTGGAGATAAATATAGCCTGGCCGCTCGCGCAACCAGCGCCCTCTCACCCATACATGGCGATTACCTCGCCATTCCCAGTAACCGGAAACCCATACAAACCCATCTCGCGGCGGCGGAATGAATTCGGCGCGGGGCGGCGGCGGCGCGATTTGGACAATGATGTCAGCGCAGCTTGCAGGCAACGCGACACTACCCAATGATCCCGCCAGGTAGGCGGCAATCAGCAGTTTTTTAATCACAATCATCTTCGCCTGTTCCTAGAAAAATATTCAAAGCTGCTTATAGGATTTATCCGCACTTGGTTGACCTGATTGCTCGCCCAACTCAGCCTATTGACGCTCAGTTGCGCCGGAGAACGAGATTGCAACGGTGAGCGCACAGTCCTATCTCGAACGATATCTATAGTGGAACCTGATTTCA
>PKWL01000010.1 GCA_003133225.1 Janthinobacterium sp. | reverse complement strand
TGTCTAGTTTTGCAAGTCCTTCTAAGGACACACACAAACCGTTTTTTTCTGCGTAACGCGGAGAATAGTTCGTGGAGAAATACCGATTGCTTTGTAAAGTTGCTTGGTGAGCGGATTCAAGATGGCCGCGGCACCCGGGCTTTGCGATGTACGGCACCTGCTGCCGACCGTGCCGCGGATCGCGCTCTACCCGCGTTGACGCCTTGCTTGCGGTTTTCGATTGCCGGGCCAAGCAATGTGAGCATTCCTTTGCAACCGGCAGGCGATGTTCGTAACGAACGCGTTTATTCAAGTTTCGCAAGTTCCGCAGCGAGTTCATGCTCCTTGAGTGGGACGAACCCCTCGTCGCTGTTCTTCTTGGCTTCGATGATTGCCTGTCCTTCCCGCGAGAGTACGAGACGCAGATATTCCTTGATGAACGGGTCAAGCGCCTTGCCGGGAGCGCGGTTTACGTAGATGTGAAGGTTGGGCTCGTACGGATAGCGGCCCGCCGTCACGTTCTCGTAACTGGCGTCTGAGAACGGTGCGCCATCCTTGCTCCTGAGCGATACGAACTTCACATGGTGGCTCAGTTTTGCCGCGTCGATAAAGCCAACTAGCGCGATACCGTACGGATCGTCGGCGACGGCGTGAATAATGTCGGCTCCGTTTTCGAGGCCCTCGTAGTTCCGCGTGAAAGGCAGCTTGTGCATCAGAGAGTTACGCGCCGAGGTGCTCATGCCGCCGTCATCGCGCGGACCGTAGGTATGGATCAACCGTTTGGCCCACTCTCCTTTCAGCCCAAGCTGACTCCAGTGGGTGATGTCGCCCTTGCTCGCCCCTGTTGTCAAGATGCGCGCGACTTGTTCCGTCGTGAGCGATGCAAGGGGATTCTTGATATTCACGTAAATGCCGGGCGGCGACTTGTGCCCGGCTCGAGGGCCAAACGCGTCGTAGCCGATGACAAAGTCGGTAGGGACATAGCCGATGAATTCGCGGAAACCGCTCACGTCAGTCGCCCATGCCTCGCGTCCCATGGGAGCAAACGCGGAGACGCCCGCGGTCAGGCCGCCGATCCCGGTAGATGATCCCTTGAGCAGCATCGTGAATCGGAAAGCGGGATGCGTTTTGGTAAATGCTTCATTGAATTTCTCAAGAATTTCCTTCATGCCGTCGTCACCCACAATATAGATGGAACCGTCCTTAAGCACGTAGGACTCGTTCTTTGGCATTGGGACGTCATGCGGCTGATACGAAGGCAGCGCGGAATCTGTTTGCGCGTGCGCTAATGGAAGCGCTAGCAGCGCAAGAGAAGCGAGGAGCATCGGGGGAGAGAAGAATTTCTTCATGGGTGCGAAGGTGTCCGTTGATAAATGGTGGTTGATGTCCAAAGATACATTTCGGGCGCTTAATCTAGTCTGGCGAGTTGCTCCGCGGCTTCGCGTGCAGTAAGCGGTATGTAAGCCCCCTCTTCCGCAGCAATGATCGTTTGCCCCTGCATGGAGAACACGAGCCGCATATATTCCTTCACCAGCGGGTCGAGCGGCTGACCGGGCACGCGACGCACTGCAAAGGTGAGGTAGCGTCCATACGGATACTTGCCGGCAGCCACATCCTCAGTGCTGCCGACAGAATACTCGCCGCCTTCCTTGCTCGCCAGCGCCACGATCTTGGTCTGCGGTGTCGCACGGCCGATCGCAGCAATACCGATCGCCGCCGTATCCTCGCTCACGTGCTTGAGAATGTCGGTGCTGTCACTATAGCGTTCGGCTTCGGGAGTCAGCGGCAGGCCGCCTAGCTGGTGCTTCTGCATGTAGTCGCCAAAGCCGCTGTACTCGGGGGTGGCGTAGACATGGATGGCGCGCTTTGTCCAGTCGTTCTTGAGTCCGAGCTGGCTCCAGTTCGTGATGTCGCCTTTGGCGTGACCAGTCGCAAAAATCTGCGTGACTTGTTCAACGGTAAGCCGTTCCACCGGATTAGCCTTGTTGACGTATATGGCAAGATTGGTGGCCGCTGTATGGGACGTGTTCGAGTCGTGCGCCACGCACAGCTCAACCGGAGCCTGACCAACGATTTTCTGGTACGGCACGAGTTCAACATGGTTGATTTCCCGGCCCATCGGCGCAAACAGCGTTACGCCGTGCGTTAGCGCCGGCATCGCAGTCGTGGTTCCCTTGAGCTGCGGCGCAAACCTGAATCCGGGGTGGGTCTTGATGAATAGCGCGTTGAAGCCCTCCAGAATTGTCTGCACATGCTCGGCACCGATAATGCGAATCGAGCCGTCCGGCAAGACATACCGTGCATCCGACGGCATCTCCACGGAACGTGGCTGGTACACCGGCAGGGCCGGATCGATTGCAACCGGCGCAGCCATTGCGACCGGCACCGATGCCACATTGAGGACAAAGAGCGAGACAAACGCGGCAACGGTGGGCAAGCAGAAGGAGGAGGATTTTTTCATTGGATAATTTCGCGAAGATAATTTCCGGATTGAGAAGGGCAAACCAATACGGGATCGGCAAACACGCTATCAGCGTCAATCACGCATCGGGGCGAACCCCGACGGGGAGGCGTCCCTAAAAAATGTTGCCAGATTCAAGCATTACATGGTCGGCGAGTGCGCCAGGTCAACGGCGTTTCCGCCATATGCGGCAAACCACTTCCGGTAGAGCCGGTCGTATTCACCGCTAGCCCTCATGGATTTGAGGAAATCGTTAAGGTAGCCGCGCAGCACGGGGTCGTCTTTCTTGATGATAATGTTGTACGACTTGTTCGTGAATCTGCTGACGACGACAAAATCGGAATCCTGGCTGGCGCTGCGCAGCAGATGAGTGACGACCTGGGTAAACACATCGCCCTTTCCTGCTTTTAGGGCTGCGAAGGCGTCCTTACTGCTTTCAAACTCGATGTAAGTCGCGTCCGGAATTTTTGCCTTGAGATGCTTGATGTCTGGATTGGCTTTGCAATAAATGACCCGCGTTCCCTTATGGATGTCATTGACGCTTTTGATCGGACTCCCTCGTTTTACGAGCAAACCCGAACCCGAGCGGAATATCTCATCGGAAAAATCAACGACTTTTGCTCTTTCGGCGCTGATGCCCGTCGTGTCGATGACCATATCGGAATTTCCATTGACAACATCAGGAAGCCGGGTGTCATCGTCTACCGCCCTCCACTCCACCTTGCTTTCATCACCGAGCATGTGTTTCGCAAGGGCCCTGGCGAGATCTGCCATAAAGCCCTCATTTCTGCCGGTGGCGGGATCCTTGATGTTCATGTTCGGAAACTTTTGTTCGCTACCAACGATTATCTTATCGCGCGCTCTTATGCGATCTATCGTCACCGAATGTCCGACCGGGCTTGCTGACTCGACCGCCGTGTTCGACGTTGGCATGCTCGTCTGGCCCAATGCGGAGGTAGCCAGCGTCAATGTTGTCAAGGCAAAAACAATGCAGGGTGTTGCGATCTTGATCTTGTTCATGTTCAGTTTCATAAGAATCCTTTCAGAAATGGCCAAATATCGTCTTTAGGACGCCCTCTAAAAATCGTAGCGAGCGGTTCAATATCGTGCCGAGAGGCGCAACCATACGACTGTACGGTGAGCATCGCAGACCCGAGATTGGGCCGCGCAATAGAATATTAGAGGTGCCCTTTATTCGTGCATCGAATGTTCACTTAAAGATCCAGCACCAACATCGGACTTCGCGCACGTGAGCAACAAGGCAAGAACTGATCGTTCTTTGCACATTCCTCCGCCGTCAGGAACAGGTCTCGATGCTCCGGCTCGCCTTCAAGCACGCGAGTCAGACAAGTGCCGCACACGCCCTCGGCGCAGGAAGACTGGACATCCACCCCACACTCAGTCAAGGCGGCAAGGACGCTCTGATCCTTGGCCACATGTATGATTTTCCCCGTGCTCGCCACTTTGACATCGAAGGCAACGTTGTTCTCGGATGTCTGAACGGCGCCGCTAAAGTATTCGCGATGCACATGATGGTCGGGCCATCCGTTTTTCGCGGCACTGTCAAGGACGGCATCCATAAAACCCTTCGGGCCGCAGACATAGAGATGGGTGTCCGGATCGGGGCCCATGAGCACGGCGTCAATGTCAATTAGCTGTGCAGCAGGGCCGTCGCCGAAGTGAAACGACACGCGCTCGGCAAAGCCGGACTGCTTGATGCGGTCAAGAAAAGCGGTCCGTCCGACGGACCGTGTGCAGTAGTGCATGGTGAAATCGGCGCCGACGTTGGCAAGCCGCTCGGCCATGCAGAGGATAGGCGTCACGCCGATGCCACCAGCCAGCAACAAGGATCGCTTGGCTGAATGATCGAGCGGAAAGTGATTCTTTGGCAGGCTGACATCGATCACATCGCCGACATTGAGATCGTCATGCATCGCACGCGACCCGCCGCGCGAGTCGGGATGACGCAAGACGCCGATGACATACCGGTGCGTGTCTTTAGGATCATTGCATAATGAGTACTGCCGAACGATGCCATCGCTCACTATCACGTCGATATGAGATCCGGCACTGAACGCCGGCAGCATTTTTCCTTTCGGATCCACGAATTCGAAACTGCAGATATCATCGGCTTCGACAGTCTTCTTAACCAGTTTCAGCGCGAGGCCGGCCTTGACCGATTTGCGAAATTTGCGGCGAAGATAGGGACTGAAGCCGGAATAGGCCTGGACACCAACGCCCAGTGTGGAAAACAGCAGCAGCAATTGATAAGGCAGCCCCCACACCAGCCCGCCATGAATGGCAACGCAGTACAAATAAATTTTCCGACCGAAGTGCTGATCGGTTAAGTAGTGCTGCAGCTTGAGCGTCTCGCCACTGAAGGCATCCATGTAGTAATAACTTTTGGCCTCCTTGGACGGCATCCCCTTTTCGAGAATTTCGGCTTCATAGGCCGCCTCCGGTTTTGCCGGATAACGCAGCGAGACCCATTCAAAATCAGGAACCAGTGCTTTGGTTGTTTGCCAAAAAACATCCATTGAAACGCGCTTCGCCCCTTCGGCTGCCATTTTCGAATTCGGCTTGGTCGGAGGCACATATCCGGTCGCACTGTAAATCATGTTCTTCAGCGGTTCAAAGCCGAGCGGCAATCCAGTGACGGTGATCACCACCAGCACCAAAGCCGTGTAAAGACCGATGACCTTGTGCAAACTTAGCGTGCGCGCACTGCCGGGTAAGCGTGGATTGAACTTGACAGCACTCTTTAGTGCTTGCCGGTTACGCGGCCACCAAAGCGCAATGCCGCCGCCGATCAGAAGCAGCAGAAAAATCGCATTGACCCAGCCCGCAAGCGTTCTTCCCAGCGACATGTCGGTAAAGAAGCGAACGCGATGCAAGCCATCCATGACCCCGAAAAAGCCACCATACTCATTTTGAATGCCAAGCACCTGGGCATTACACGGGTTGAGGTAGACATAGTCCTTGCCGGTGAACATCACTGCCACGGAAGCCGTGTCGTCCGACATCATCTCAATGCTGTGAAGCTTGCCTTCCGGATGGGCCAGGCGTGCGCTGGCAGCGAGCTCTTTGAGCGCCAAGGGGGTAACGCATTTCGGAACCACATGCAAATCACGGTAAACAATATCGTCGAGTTGGGGGCGAAGTACGAAGCCGGCGCCCGTCAGCGCAAGAAATATCACCACGAGACCAATGGTGAGTCCCGACCAAGTGTGAAGCCAGAGCAGTTTCTTGCGAAAATTAGCGTTCATGAGAGTGGATCCTTGCATTCATAAGGAAGTCCGAACGAAGCATAGGGGCATTCCAGGTTAGGTAACATTGGGATGACGACTGCGTGTACGCTCATGCGAACGAACCTCATTTCGAGATTGCCACAGTCGGTGCGATCGCTTCGGCAATCGCGATGCCTATCTCATTTCGCACCGCGCCCTTGTCGGCGCTCCAGGCCTTCCAGGCGGGATCACTCAGCGCAAGTTGCTCGCGCACTTTGGCCTTTACGATCTCGCGTCGCGCAAGGCCCGCAAGATCTTTGTACTCAAGCACGAGGAGTGCGTCCCAGGGTGCGCCGGCCGGATTTTGATTCAGATACATGGTATAGGCGGAGAGCACGCCGGCACTGATCCATCCGTTCATTTGCGGCACTGTGTAAGCATCGACGTATTTGCGGTAGCGGTTCGCGTCGGTGACCACTTTATAGGATGCGACCATGTAGACGGCCTTGGCGCGGTCGCGGCGTTCAGCTGCCCCGCGACTGAGCACATCGGCGAAGGAAGCACTGTCTGGTGCGCCCAGCACGAGCGCTTCGGATGGCAGGCCGCCAGGCAGCTGCTTTTCGATCTCCTTCCATCGTGCCAGATCGGTATAGTGGGAAAAATCGAGAATTACCGCCAGATCAAACGTGTTACTACCGGCATATGAGCTGAACAAGAGTTGTGCGTTGCGGAAAACGCCCTCCTTTTGCCATTGTGCAAACTGCGCCGCGCCCTGTTTCTCCATATAGGCGCGAAACGCGGCACGCGTCTCGGGTTTTGCCTTGTAAGTGATGACAAGACTTGTGGGACCATTGGCTTCGTCCTGAGCACGTGCTGCCCGCGGAGCGAAATTAACCAGTGCGATCAGAATCGTGAGCACATAAAGCGCAAAGCGTGGATTCAGTCGCGTGAACATTACCATTTCTCCATTATGCGGGGTAAGGCAGATACGATATAGGTCCAATCTGAACCCAACCTGAACGGCTTTCATTCATCATGTCACGTGAAGTCTGAAGCGTTCATGCCGATATTGTTGCGCAAGGGCGTGCTTCAAAAGTGGCTTTTTTGGGGTAACACGGACGCGTGGATTCCTTCCTTCTAGAAAAGCGGATTTCATGGCACTGGGATGATGTTGAAAGAGTGGCCGCTTCCCGTTGCTTAGGCTCGTTGAGGCTGGAGTGGTCCAAAGCCCAGCAGCGTGAGCCAGTGAGGATGGCCTTGGCCGGTCATCAATTGTGCCGCTGCTTTGAGGTGTCTGTGCCATGGCCCGCGCCACCGCGTCAACGACCGTATGAAACTTGCCGCCTATCCTGGCGCACAACCGATTCCATCCTTGCCAGTAGGCGGACGATGTGCACGGCTGCGGTGCTAGGTGGCTGGGCTGCACCAGGTTCCAGGTGGAGATGCTCTGCCGTCCCGGCAGGTGTTCATGGCTGATAATTGCATCCAGTTGTGCAAGCCAGGGCATCTCCGAGCTACCGTATGGTTGATCGGTTGCGCGGCACACCTCACCGTTCAGGGCCGGGTCACGACCTGGGTCTTCCAGACGGTGACGGCCTCGACCTGCTTAGCGAGGGGTCAGGACAACTTCAACGAACCGCTGTTGATCCTGAGTGCCTGCGATGCCTTAGGGGACCGCTTTGAGGGGCTGAATCGAACCGCTGTCGAAACCGTTCAGTCTGGAGACGTTTTTGGCGCTCGTGCGTTCCCTAGGAGCCTGTCGGACTTT